>CAZXOP010000125.1:0-5492 GCA_964642235.1 uncultured Muribaculaceae bacterium | reverse complement strand
TGGCCGAGTACGCCCCCAGAAACTCTTCCGAGATTTAAATGTCTCGAAAGGTTTCAGGGAAGATTTGACTTTGATGAGGAGGTTTGCACGTAGAATGCATATAGCGAAGATTTGATGCAAACCTACACATGGTTTATGCAGAACAGTATTTTATTATGACTATGTTAGCACCTAAAATGCTCTGTGGCAAGGAATAGACGCGAACATAGACTGATTTTTGGCATATTTGCCTTTTTTAAGGAGGATGTTTGCATTTATATTGTATGTAGAGCGGTTTTGGTGCAAACATCCTCACACAATCTCAATATATAATGTGTTACTATTTAAATTATTTCACACTTCATATTATTATGATAATCTCAAGTGTTACTTGAAAATATCATGATAATTCAAACCGTAAGTAGCTCACTTTTTATTTAATATAATGTTATTATCTGTTCTTGGGTATGTGTTGCGAGGCAAGGGGAGATTGCGGAATAAAACAGACATCCATGATATAAACGATTCATTAACTTACAAGAGGTAATAGAGAGGGTCTGCAAGCGATGCGATAATATGCCTATAGAGTTAAGGAACTTGGTGAGCGAAGAGTCGAACCTTCCGTACTCTATAGGCATATTATCTTTAGGGTTGAGGTTAGCAGCTAAATATGCGATGATAACGAAGAATGAGGTTGCGGAAAAAAGCCCACAATGCCAAAGTGGATCACGGAACGAGTCTGTGATGACACCATAACCCCACCCCCCATAATTTCACAAAATATTACCGAGAAAGTAAATTTATCAGGGCGGATTTTATACAAATTCGTATCTTCGCGGCGGTTAAAGAGATGAGTAGAACAATGAAACAAGGCACGGCAACAGTTATTAAACATACAGGTAGTCATTACCTCTTGTCGGAACTTCCTGAGTGGAGGCTCTTTTCAGCCACAGTAAGGGGAAGGTTAAGGCTTAAAGAGAGCTCCGCCACAAACCCATTGGCTGTAGGGGATTTAGTGGAGTATGAGTTGCCGGTGGATGAACAAGGGGAACCGACAGGGAGTGGGGCAATAAAAAATATCCTTCCGAGGAAGAATTACATTATTCGCAAATCCTCAAACCTTTCACGTCAGGCACATATAATCGCTGCAAACATAGATAAGGCATATCTGGTGGTAACTCTCGATTTTCCAGAGACCAAGTGGGCCTTTATTGATAGGTTCTTAGCCACTTGCGAGGCATACAGAGTCCCGGTAAAGATTCTTCTGAACAAAATGGATTTATATGGTGAGGAGCATGCAGAGCTGTTGAATTACTTCAAGCAAGTTTATAACGGAGCAGGTTATCAGATATTGGAACTCTCTGTCCTCAACGGAAGCGGAATCGAAGAGCTGAGAGAGGAGTGCAGAAGCAGTCAGGTGCGTATCTCATTGTTCTCCGGAATTTCAGGAGTGGGGAAGTCGTCCCTTATCAAGGCCTTAGACCCCTCATTGTCCCCTAAGATAGCAGAGATTTCAGACTACCACCTTCAGGGGAGACATACCACGACATTTTATGAAATGCACCGATTGGAGTCAGGGGGATATATTGTTGATACTCCGGGCCTTCGAGGGTTTGGACTTATTGATGTAGCACCGGAGGAGGTCTCTACCTATTTTCCGGAGATGCTGAAGGTTATGGACCATTGTAAGTTTATGCCATGTACCCATACACATGAGCCGGATTGTGCTGTTAAAGATGCTGTTGACGCAGGTGAAATCTCACCTGAAAGATATAATTCATATTTAGGAATGCTCGAGGAGGGGGGAAAATATAGATGAATCGTAGAATTTTAAGGCTTTCAGTTCCAAGTATTATAGCCAATATCACTGTTCCGCTTGTAGGGATAGTGGATATTGCGATATCGGGGCGTTTGGGAAATGCTGCTGCCATAGGGGGTATTGCCATTGGGACAATGCTTTTCGATCTCCTTTACTGGAACTTCGGGTTCCTTCGCGTAGGGACCGGAGGGCTTACAGCCCAATCCTACGGTAGAAAGGACTTTCGCGATTCCATAAGGTACTTTACACAAGGGATAGCGACTGCTCTTGCTTCCGCAATGCTTATTTGGGCAATACAATACCTCTTCGTGGAGCTCTGCTTCCTCTTTATTGACTGCTCTCCGGAAGTGGAAGGGTTTGCAAGACAATACTTCTTTATTCGAGTTTGGGCTGCCCCTGCAACACTTTCGCTCTTCGTGTTCAAAGGGTGGTTTATCGGGATGCAAAACACCATCTCTCCGATGGTGCTCGATATCACTGTCAATGTGCTCAATTTGGGACTTGGGATATGGCTTGGACTCTACACTCCTCTTGGTTTCGCAGGGATTGCATTAGGAACGGTCATAGCACAATACACCGGACTTACTCTGGCAATTATACTATTTAGGAAATATTATAAAAAGCTCTTCCGTTATTTCGATGTAAAGAACTCCGTAAAGTTCCGAGAGATGAAGTCCTTCTACTCCATGAACGGAAATCTCTTTATCCGCTCCCTCTGTTTTATGGCGATTTACTCCGGCTTCACCTCTTTAGCGGCACATTATGGAGATACTCTCCTTGCAGTTAGCTCTATCATGATGAAACTTCTCCTCCTCTACTCTTATTTTATAGATGGGTTTGCTTATGCAGGGGAGGCCCTATCAGGGAAATATATTGGAGCAAGAGATAAACCTGCCTTATCAAAGGCGGTCAAATACCTTTTCTATTGGGCTTTCGCCATAGGGTTAGTCTCCACGGTCGCTTATGCCTTCCTTGGGGAGTGGATGGTTAAGGTTATGACCACTAATGCCGATGTGGTAGCGGGGGCACGACCATTTTTAATCTGGCTTGTCTTTATGCCCCTTATTAGTTGTGCAGCATTTATGTGGGACGGGATATATATCGGTGCCACCGCCACCAAAGCAGTTAGAAACGGGATGATATTTGCCTGCATAGCCTTCTTCTCGATCTATTTTATCCTAAAAGGGAATATCGGAATACAGGCTCTTTGGTATGCATACTTCGCTCATCTGCTGGTCAGAACGCTATACATGAGTTTTGCAGCTAAAAAACAAGTATTCGCAAGACTTTGATTGGGGAGATTTAATTTGCTATATTTGCATATATTAATAATCTATTTATGGATAAGGAGTTAAAATATTTGCAATTATTGGCAAAGAATTTCCCGACCATTCAGGCGGCATCTACCGAAATTATAAATCTTGAAGCTATTTTAAACCTCCCAAAAGGGACGGAACATTTCGTTACCGATCTCCATGGGGAGTATGAGGCTTTCCAGCATGTTTTAAGGAATGCCTCAGGTGTTATAAGACGAAAAGTAGAGGAGGTATTTGGTCCTAATCTTCGTGAAAGCGAAAAGCAGGAGCTTTGTACCCTTATCTATTATCCTGAAAAGAAACTAAAATTAGTTAATCAAACAGAGAGTAACATCGAAGACTGGTACAAGATAAAACTTGTCCAGGTCATTAAGGTTCTCGAAGCAGTTACCTCTAAATATACCCGTTCCAAAGTTCAAAAAGCCCTCCCAAAAGAGTATTCGTATATCATCCAGGAGTTACTTCACGAATCTGTCAGCGAGCCGGACAAACAGCAGTACCTCTATGCTATTCTTAATACCATAATCTCCACAGGGCGTGCCGATCATTTTATTATAGCGATTTCTTATGTGATTCAGAGACTTACCATAGACTCCCTCCATATTATAGGGGATATTTACGACAGAGGTCCCGGAGCCCATTTGATTATGGAGATGCTCTGTAATTTCCATAATGTGGACATTCAGTGGGGAAATCACGATCTTATTTGGATGGGGGCGGCTGCCGGAAGTGCAGCTTGTATGGCTAATGTGCTTAGAATCTCTTTAAGATATGCTAACCTTGAGACCTTAGAAGATGGTTATGGAATTAACCTAATGCCCTTAGTTACATTTGCAATGGATGTTTATGGAGATGACCCTTGCACCCGATTCCATCCTAAAATCGAGGAGAACGACCCGCTTGACCATAAACAGATAGGGTTGATTGCGAGGATGCATAAAGCTATTGCCATTATTCAGTTTAAGCTCGAAGGGGAGGTTATTCAGAATAGGAAAGAGTTTGGAATGGAAGAGAGGAGACTGCTCCACCTTATCGATTATGAAAAAGGGAACATTGTTCTCGAAGGGAAAGAGCACCCTCTCAGGGATACAAACTTCCCCACCATTGATCCAAAAGACCCTTACAGACTGACTTCGGAAGAGAAAGAGGTCGTAAACAAGCTGTTAAGCAGTTTTACCAACAACTCAAAACTCGCTAAACATATTGGTTGTTTATATACAAAAGGGGCACTATATCTCGTCAGAAACTCTAACCTCCTTTTCCATGGCTCATTCCCTCTTAACGAAGATGGCTCATTCAAGAAGTTTAATATCCTTGGTGAGGAGTTCTCAGGAAAGGCTTTGTTTGACAAGATAGATCAGATAGTCAGGATAGCTTATTACTCTGATGATGACTCTGATTTGAAACAATATGCACTCGATTATGTCTGGTATCTCTGGTGTGGACCTTATACTCCCCCATTTGATAAGAATAAAATGACCACTTTCGAGAGGTATTTTATCTCAGACAAAAACACTCATGAAGAGGCAAAGGGGCATTATTATAAATATAAAGAGCAACAGGAGATTTGCGAAAAGATTTTAAAGGAGTTCGGGATAGAGGATGAACATTCGCACATTATAAATGGCCACATTCCGGTAAAAACCAAAAAGGGGGAGACCCCGATAAAAGCTAATGGCAAACTCTTGGTGATAGATGGTGGTTACTCTAAAGCCTATCAGTCCGAAACGGGAATAGCAGGATATACTCTTACATATAACTCCCATGGACTGACACTTATACAGCATCAGCCTTTTGAGTCTGTGGAGAAAGTTATTAACGAAGGGGTGGATATTAAATCGACCACCAAAGTTGTGGAGTTTGTTCGCAATAGAAAGATGGTAAGAGATACTGATGTGGGGAGAGAACTTCAGGGGCAGATAGATGACTTAAAAAAATTATTGACAGCATATAAAAACGGATTAATTCGCGAAAGAGAGTAATTATGAACTGGTTTGAAACTTTATTATTAGGAGAAGGGATAGCCCACTCCATTTTTATCTTAGCATTAGTAATTGCAGCAGGGATTGCTTTAGGAAAGGTTAAAATTTTCGGAATATCACTTGGAGTAACTTGGATTCTCTTTGTGGGTATATTTGCAGGGCATTTTGGCTTGGGAATAGACGAGCATATATTGCATTTTATAAAAGATTTTGGTCTGATACTCTTTGTCTATTCGCTTGGACTGCAAGTCGGTCCGAGCTTCTTCTCCTCATTTAAGAAGGGGGGGCTCTCTAAAAATCTACTTGCCATGGGGATAGTCCTAATGAGTGTGATTACCACCTGTGTAATCCATTTCATTACCGGAACACCCTTCCATACGATGATAGGAGTTATGT
>CAZXOP010000124.1:0-5497 GCA_964642235.1 uncultured Muribaculaceae bacterium | reverse complement strand
TGCTTATCTTCTCATCTGCCTTTACGAAATATGGAATAGGGAGCTTGTATTTTTCCCAATCCATATAAGAGAGGAAGGATTTTTCGATATCTTTCATAACCACGGAATCCCTATCGGCATACCAACTCAAAAGTGAGTCAAACCCCACAGAGACCTCAGAATAGACATAACTACCAAGTGGAATATCTGGCTGAATAGCCCCTGAAGAACCTACCCTAAGTATATTAAGAGATTTTTTCTCCTCCTTTATCATTCGTGTTTTAAAATCGACATTCGCAAGAGCATCAAGCTCTGTCATAACAATATCAATATTATCTGTCCCAATCCCTGTTGAGAGAACCGTCATCCGTTTCCCTTTGTATGAACCTGTGAAGAAATTGAACTCACGAGAAGAGCCTGACACCTCCTTACTTTCGAAGAACGCTTTTAGGAGCTCTACCCTACCCGGGTCCCCCACTAAAATCACAGTTTCCGCAAGTTCTTCCGGTTTTATATGGAGATGAAATACGGATCCATCGCTATTTACAATAAATTCTGATTCTGCTATTCGTTTCATGATATTTCAGTTAAATTTCAAAAGTACGAAATTAATTTCTATTTTTGGCACATCATAAAATGATATTATATGTTTTTTAGAATTCAATCTTTATTTCTTACGATAGCCTCAGGGCTTCTCCTCTCAATGTTTATTTTTCCACTTATCTCCATCACAGATGTAAACTTGGTTACTAATATCAGGTGTTTTGAGAGATGGGATTTGCTACTCTTTAACTTAGTAACCTTTGTCCTCTCCGTAGCAGTTATTTTCTACTACAAAAAAAGGGTATTCCAGTTAAGGGTCTGCATTCTTAACTCACTATTATTAGCTGGTTATCAGATTCTTCTACTAGTTCTGTTTTTCCAGAGAGACCCCTCTATGTCATATTCCATTATTGCGGTATTTCCGATAGTGGCAGCTATTCTCAACTTAATGTCAGCCCGTTTTATCGGGAGGGATGAGGCTATGCTAATAGCAGCCACCCGCCTTCGCTCTTATAATAACAAGAAGGGGAAGAAAAGATTGAAATAAGCTATCCGAACCATTTTTAATGTCGTATATTTTCATATCTTTGTAGCTTTTAATTAAAGAGATATGGAATCTATAAAAGAGATTTTTAAAATCGGGAAAGGACCTTCGAGTAGTCACACAATGGCTCCGATGAAAGCTGCGCAGATGTTTGGGGAGCTATACCCAAATGCCGTATCTTATAATGTCACCCTTTATGGCAGTCTTGCCGCCACAGGAAAGGGGCACCTTACAGATGAAGCTGTTATCGAAGGGTTATCTAAAGTACGTGGAAATAATAACATAGAGATTATTTGGAAACCTCGCGAATTTCTACCTCAGCACCCTAATGGGATGAAGTTCGAAGCTTTAGATGCCGATAAGCGAATTATTGGTAACAAAACCACTTTCAGCATAGGAGGTGGGGATATTAGCGATTCAGGCATGAGAGAAAAAGCAGATGTCTATCCACATAATAACATGTTGGATATTATGGAGTACTGCAAGAATAACGGGCTCTCATTTTGGGAGTATGTTGTGGAGTTTGAGGGGAAAGAGGTTCTTGATTATATGCAGGTGGTATGGGAAACAATGCAGGATGCTATTAAAAGGGGGCTCGAAAACGAGGGGGTTCTTAAAGGGGGACTCTTTGTTAGAAGGCGTGCCTCTTCATATTATCTAAGGGCAAAGAGCTATCAAGGTTCTATGCAGAGAAGAGGGAACACCTTTTCATTTGCACTCGCAGTAGCAGAGGAGAATGCCGCCGGAGGGACGATAGTAACAGCACCCACTTGTGGCTCTTGCGGAGTCGTTCCTGCAGTCCTTTACAATCACTCTATTAACCACGGATTTTCCGATCAAAAAATACAATATGCTCTTGCCACAGCAGGACTTATTGGTAATCTAATAAAGAACAATGCCTCTATTTCCGGAGCAGAGGTAGGGTGTCAGGGTGAGGTAGGCTCTGCCTGCTCAATGGCATCTGCCGCCGGTTGTCAACTCTTCGGAGGCTCCATCCAGCAGATGGAATATGCTGCATCCATGGGAATCGAGCACTTCTTGGGACTAACATGTGACCCTGTTTGTGGTCTTGTTCAGATACCGTGCATAGAGCGTAACGCCTTTGCCGCAGCAAGAGCCATCGATGTTACCCAATACGCTATAATGTCTGACGGAACCCACTTAGTCTGTTTCGACACCGTGGTCGAAACTATGAAACAGACCGGCCACGACCTCCCCAGCATCTACAAAGAGACCTCCGAAGGTGGCCTCGCCACAGTAATGAAGCAGAGGTAATACCAATCTACTCCTCTGATTTACAGTACTTCTTAATGACGCTATAGGCATCGGAGATACCTAACTCCCCTGCTTTACTTAGGTCTATACACCCCTTCTCTTTATCTTTCAAGTAGATTAGGATTAGCCCCCTATTATAGTAAGCCTCAGGGAGATATGGGTAGAGTTCGAGAGCCTTGGTGTATTGGAGAATAGACTCAGGGAGATCATTGGAGAGACAATAGAGGTTTCCAAGGTTATAATATGTATAAGGGAAATTAGGGAAGAGTGCAGCGGCTTTGGTCATATCGTGGATGGCAGCAGTATAGTCATAACTTCTAAGAGACTGCTCTTTAACCCTTGCACGAGTGGTTCCTGCATCATCAAGGGTAAGAATCTGAACATTGCTCTCAATGGAAGCAATAAAGTCAATCATTTCAGACTGGAGTACTCCCCTATTGATATAGTAAAAGACCTGCTCCGGATTCTTAGCTATAGCATCATCATAACAGGCAAGTGCAGTGTTAAACTGCTTGTTTTCAGCTTCAAGTATCGCTTTCGCAAAGAGCTTATCAGGATCTTTGCTCTCCCTTAGCTCTTTATTAAGAACCTCGATAACCCTTAAATTATCTACATTATGTTTTTCGGCTTCACCCCCGGAAAGGGCTATAGGGATAGGTACGGATCCTATGAAAGAGGAGACATTAGAGTTCTCATATCTCCTTTCAAGAATAGCACTCCCTACAGTGGTGGTAGCAGATGTGGCAACAAACTTATAGAGAGGTTTTAACCTGATATCCACATCTTTATACTGCAAGAGTTCTTCATTGAAGTCTCTTTTTGCAAAATCTGCATCAAGACTCAGCAGTCTGTCATATTTTTTGGTGGTATCTGCAAGTGCAAAGAGGGTAGTATCTGAGGATTTTGCCTGGTATTCACTCACCTTTTGTTGGGCTATGGCATAGTCCTGTTTTGCCGAATTATACTGACCGAGTTTATTCTTAACATAAGAGCGATTCATATACGCCTTTGCAAAATCGGGATAGAGATTAATAGCCTGTGAGTAATCATCCATTGCATCACGGTACCTCCCAAGTTCAAGGAAAACTGCCGCCCTATTAAAATAGGCAAGTACATTATTTGGGTTGATATTGAGAACACGGTCGTAATCCTCAAGAGCATTGTTATAATCCCCTGTCTGCGTCCTTATCAAAGCTCTGTTATAAAGGGTTAAGGCATTGTTAGGTTCCTCTTTCAGCACCCTTGCAAGGTCATTTAAGGCACCGGTTATATCTTTTGCATCATATCTTAGGAGTGCCCTGTTAAAAAAAGCAAAGGTATTAGTGGAGTCGAGGGTAATGGCATGGTTAAGATCAGCTATTGCCTCCGGGAATTTCTCCTGCATTTGGAGAACCTTTGACCTTCGTATAAACCCTTCGGGGTCAAATCTATTAATCGAAATGGCTTTATTGTAGTCAGCCAATGCTTTAGTTGTATCACCCACATAGAGATATGATGCCCCACGATTTAAATATGCATCAGACTCTTTTGGGTTAGTCCGCAGAAATCTATTGAAATCTTCTATTGCCTTATCGAACTGCTGAGAGAGAAAATAGGTAACACCCCTGCTAAAATAGAGCCCCGAGTAGCTTGGTCTTAAATCGACAGCCTCTTCCAAGTCTTTTAGAGCCAAATCATATTTTCCTGTTCTACTGAGTGTAATAGCCCTATAATGATATGCGGGTGTGTAAATTGGATTTAGCTCCAATGTCTTATCGAAATCGAGTTGTGCACCAATAAAGTCCCCAAGGTTATATTTGGCAATCCCCCTAAAAAAATATGCCTCATATTGATCACTTTCAAGTCTTATTAAGATATTGAAATTATCAATAGCATTTGCATACTTCCCCTCTATCAATGACTGTCTCCCCCTATAAAAAAACTGATCCTTATCATACTGTGCAAAGGCAGTGAAAACTGAAAAAAGGAGCAGTGCGCTAATTATTATTCTTCTTTTTTTCATTTCTTAAAAAATCATTCCATCCGGGATAAGCAATATTATTCATCAGGCCTACTATATGTCCTGCCCTTCCTAACATATATTGAGAAGGTCTATTAACCCTCCTTTTAAGTGGGTTTGGTAGTGCTGAGGCTATAAGTGCAGACTCGTAGCGTGTCAGTTTTAACGCCGGTTTATTAAAAAAAACTTCGGAAGCTGCCCCTGCCCCATAAATCCCTTTCCCCATCTCAGCAACATTCAGATAGACCTCCATTATCCTCTTTTTACCCCACACTAATTCTATGCCAGAAGTAAAATAGACCTCTAATCCTTTTCGGAACCAAGACCTTCCGGGGTATAAAAAGACATTCTTGGCAGTCTGTTGGGAGATGGTACTTGCCCCTCTGAGTCTCTTTCCTCGTTTATTGGCATCAATAGACTTCTGCACTTCATCCCAATCAAACCCACTATGAGTCAGGAATTTATTGTCCTCAGAGGAGATCACTGCGAGGGCCATATTATCGGAGATATCCTCTATTCTCGTCCAGTTCTTGGTGGTATTAAAATCAGGGTCATTACGATACTCTATGGAACGAATAAACATCAATGGAGTATAATAAACAGGGACAAATTTTAATACAAGTATCCAAAAAAGGGAGAGTGCCACTAATGATAGAGGTACCCAAATAAATATAATCCGTACAATTTTCTTAAACCTTTTCATCTATTAGTAAAAATAGCTTATTTTCGCGGTACAAATATAGTGCAAATGTTTTTAAGGAAATCCCTATTAATAGTTATCTCGTCTCTATTATTTTTTTGCTCGCAGACTCTAACTGCCCAAAATAGTAGGAGTTTAGGTCCCTACACCATGTTTGAGCAGATGATATATAGATCCAAGCAGTCTAAAATTCTCAGTTATATCTCCAATGACTGTACACGTGGAAGAGCCACCGGAACATTAGGCAACGAGATGGTAGCAAGATATATACGAGATCATTTTGAAGAGTATGGTCTCGAACCTTTTAACGGGGCTTATTACCAGCAGTTCAGGCTTGATAGTATAGTTGGAAGAAATGTAGTTGGAATAGTGCCAAGCATCTTCCCCTCAAATGAATATGTATTCGTAACTGCTCACTATGACCATATAGGGGCACTTAATGGGTTTGTTTATAATG
>CAZXOP010000123.1:0-5581 GCA_964642235.1 uncultured Muribaculaceae bacterium | reverse complement strand
GGTGTGATTACTACTGCTCTTATTGTACAGTCCCTCTTGCTCGTGGCAGGAGCAGAAATGCCCCTATATCGCAATTGGTGAAAGATGCTGGAGAGATTGCCCAAAAAGGGATAAAAGAGATAGTTTTAACAGGGGTGAATAGTGGGGATTTTGGTAAGACAACAGGTGAATCGTTCTTAACTCTTTTAAAGGAACTTAATAAGGTAGAGGGGATTGAAAGGTATAGAATTTCATCTATCGAACCAAATCTTCTTACAGAAGAGATTATTACCTGGATAGCTTCAGGAACCAAATTTCTCCCTCATTTTCACATCCCTCTCCAATCAGGATCTGACCAGATTCTTTTGGCTATGGGGAGAAGATATGATACGGCTCTATTTAGAAAGAGAATAGAGTTTATTCGTTCTAATATGGAGAATGTCTTTTTTGGAATCGATGTCATAGTCGGTTTCCCGGGTGAAACAGATGCGCTTTTCGAGGAGACATATCGCTTCCTTGAGGAGATAAGACCTGCCTTTTTACATATTTTCCCCTACTCTAAAAGAGCAAATACTAAAGCTGCACTTATGAGCGGACAAGTTTCGGAATTTAAAAAAGGGGAGAGGGTGGCATCTCTTAAAAAGCTCTCAGATAGACTTTATGAAGAATTTTATCTCTCTAATAAAGGGAGAGAGGAGGAGGTACTTTTTGAGTCAACTCAAAAGGGGGGTAAAATGTTCGGGTTTACCAGGAATTATCTAAAAGTAGAACTCCCTTATAAAAGGGAACTAATTGGGAAAATCGTTAAAATCCAAATCCCTTAGTAAAATCTATATGGAACCTCTTTAGGTTTTAGGATCTCTTTTTTTCTGGAAGCTGCTTCTTCTTCCTCTTTCTGCAATATCTTATCAGCCTCTAAAATAGCTTTCATCTCTATCTCTTCGCGTCTGCGTTTGCTTACAAAAATGGATCTAAAGAGTTCCCCAAATGTGTCGAATTCATCCTGGTATGTAAATCCGAGACCATTTCGCTGGGTGTTGTCTAGGTAGTTTGAATAGTCGTCAGCAGCTCTGGTAAAGATATTCATCCTGGTTTTTCCACTCTTATTTAACTTTAACTCTGCTTCGAAATTACCCATCCAGTTTGAGGATTTTTGGCTTGTTCCGACATTTCCGTTTATTATAACTCTATTATCAAATGCCTGATAGGAGAGGGCTACATCGAATACATCTTTTCCGGTCTCTCCCCTCTGATAGTTTAGACCGAGGTCAAGAGGGATTCCGAGTTGTCGGAAGATATTATTGAATTGGTTTGAAAGAATTTCACTTGCATTAGAGTAGAGGACAGTGGTATTATTTACTATGCTTGACTGTTCATCTGCCATAAAGCTCCCTGTTACCAAGAGAGAAGTAAACTGTGTAAGGACTTTATCATCTGTACTAAGGGCACTCTCCACCCTCCCTTTGGTTATTGGATCTAAGTCAGGGATGTCTATTGAGAATTTAATTTGTGGATTAGTTAATGAGCCTGTCATATTAATTCCACAGTCCACAGTCCTTCTATTACCCACCGCTGTGGTGTCTGAAATCAGAGTAGAAATGGAGGCCTTTGTTCTATATGTGGCGCCGAGATTTAGATTTGTACTTGGAATGTCTCCATTAAAAGTGATATTCCCTCCCGGATTAATAATAAAATCTCGAGGAACTAATCCGAGAAATACGAATTTGTAACTCCCTTCGTTTACTGTATAATCGCCCCTGATATCTAATATATCTCGTGAAGGGTTTATTTCTAAATCTATAGCACCATTTCCGCTACATTTCATAATATCTCCGACCTCTTTATCAATCTCTATAAAGAGCTCGGTACTATTGGTTATATTAGCCTTTGCTCTAATGTCAATCTGTGATTTATTGTTATTATTACCCTTCTTTGGGGAGATAAATTCCGCCTCTATAGGGTTCATTAAATCTTCCTCTGAAGTAAATGAGAGGAGGTTTGTCTTTTTTGCAGATGTGGATGAGGCGAGGGGGATATGAATTGCAGATTTACCTGTGGTAGTGAAGGTAGCATCTATAAAGAGATTATCAAAAGGTCCGGAGAGGGTGACGCTACCGGTACCATAAGCACTCCCATAAAATGACTCATTGTCTTTTTCCCTTGTGTTAAGACATTGTAACTCTTTGAATGTAAGCTTAGTGTCAAGCGAAAAATCTTTAAAGAAACGATAATTAAGACCTCCGTTTATGCTCCCTTTTTGATTGTATTGGTCAACTAACTGCACATTCATAAATGTTACCCCTGATTCTGTCAGTTCGATGGGACCATCTAAGGTATATGGTACATTTGTAAAGAGAGGGGTAAAGGCAAATTTGTTAAATTTAGTATTATAACTTGTGAGGTTCATCTTGTCGAATGTACCTATAAGCTCTAAATCTCCCGATATGGAGCCCCCTGTGTTGACAAGAAAATCTTTTGTAAAAGGCTCTATATAAGAGAGAGAAAACTCAGCAAGGGCGATATTGAAATTTATAAACTGGTTGTCAGGCTGGTAATAACCTATAATATTCAATGGAGTTCTCTCTTTGAACTTATTGTTTACTAAAACATTAAATCTCTTTTTAGACTTATCCCATTTACTCATTAGATTAAGTGAGCCAACCTGTCTCTCCATAAGGGCAATATTACTCCCTTTAATGTCCATAGTTATACCGAGATCTCCATATAAGTCCATTAGATTGGCATTCCCTGTGAATGAGCCTGATAGCCCCATTTGATCATTAGTAAAGGAGTTAAGTATGGATATATCGAAGTTGTTAAGAATAACTTGAAGGATATCTTCAGGTTTTTTAGATACTGCACCATCTATTATTATATGCTGTTGACCATTATTTAGAGAGAATTTATCAACCCTATATTCATCTTTACCAAGGGTAATTATAGAGGGGTTAAAAGTCCATTGATGTCCATGGATAAAGAGTTCGGACTCATTTATATAAATATTGGTCATGAGCTCTCCAAGTTGATTTTTACTGAAGAATATGTCTGAAGATAAAAAGAGTTGGTCTTTATGCTCCCCGTTATTACTAAAATTATAATAGAGATTTGCAACCCCTTCGTTAACTTCTATTTTAATCGAGTTATTGTCAAGTCCAAAACTCCCACTTGCTATCTTTTCACAAGAGATCTTAGAGATAAGGAGAGGTGACGGATTAGCAACAGAGAGGTCTAAGTTTTTAATATATGCAGTTTTAAGTCCGACAAAATTAGATTTTAACCTAATATTCAAATCTTTATTTCTATTAAGGTCGAGGTTAAGGGTGGTACCATCAGCTATGTAAAGTCCCGGCATTAATATCTGACAGATGGAGGTCATATCGAATGTCCGCATCTTAAAGTTGAAATCACCACTCTCTTTAACCTCATCTCCCTCCTTAGGAGTAAACACATTTCCAAACTGGTCGTATAAAAGTACATCCATTAGATTTGCAATGAATATATCAGGAGACTTGGTACTTGTAAAGTCTGCTTTTAAAAATGGGGAATCGAGGTTTATTTTATAGTTTTCTTGTTTAGAGGAGGCTTTGAGCATGATAGGACCAATGCTATAATCACCATTACTGTTTTTATAACTCAAGCTTTTTATATTGACATTTCCTAACATATACTTGGTTTCAAGATTGTTGGAAACATTTGCCATTAGTGTAAATGAGGAGATTTGTGAGACCTCATCCCTCTTATCAAGATTAAGAGCAGAGAGGTCAGCAAAGGGGATATCTGCATAAAGATTATATAAAGTTCCCTGAGTATTCTTTTTAGAGATAGAAGAGACCCCTTGGAGGATAAAGTGGAGGTTCGGGTCGTGGCATATTATTCTTCCGTCAAACTTATCCTTAGAATACTCTCCCAAAGCGGTAATATCACTATAATCATACCCATTGAATCCGAACCTGCTAATATGAAGAGTATCGATTATAATATTCATATCGTCACTCTTTGGGATATTAAAAGCAGCTTTTGTGAAAAGAGTGACTTTTCCGAAAGACTTTTGGTTTAATATAGCACCTACATCGAGGTTTTGTGTGGAGATGTCACCTTTGAGAGCTAATCCATTATGATTGTTCTTCATTCTTACATTAAAATGCCCTCCACCATTAACTGAATTTAATGTAAAAATGGCTTTCATCTCTTCAAAACTTCCGTTTACATCCCCTTGGAGTGCATATCTTACATTAGGAGAGATGGAGGTTATGTTTTTAAGCTCTATCCCTTCTGCAAAATAACCTATTATCTCAGCTAATTCGTTTGTCTCTGTATAAAGCTCTTTTAATGAGAGATTAAAAATAGTTTTGGTAATATCGGGGAGTCCTACCATGCTCCCTGAAATGAGGGCTTTAGTTTTACCGGAGGGGGTTTCTGCTAATAAATCGTTTGCTACTAAATTTGCGACTGTTCCTTTAACCTCACCTGTTAGTAATAGAATTAAACGATTTTTTATGAGTTCGGGGGCAAATTTTCCTATGGTACGGAAGTCGAGTCTGCTATTATTAAACTTTGCTGCCAAACATATTTCGTTAAGGAAATCGCTTAATGCAGCCGGACTATCATAACTAAATGTAAGATAATCGGCATCTATGGAGGAGAATTCGTCTTTTAAGATTAGTTTATCGATATTTAGCCTTTTACTATCTAATGTTACATTACCTTTCAGTTCCTTTAAAAAGAGACCACATTTATCTTTTGCTGTGAGGTTATTAATGTTTGCAGAGATTACCCCCTCTTTAAATGACATTTTAGTGAACCTCCCTGTTATATCTGAAATGGAGAGGTCAGAGTAATTCATACTTGAGGGGTGCTGACCCTCTAACTGCATAAATGGGTCGTAGAATTTGAACGTAAAGTTAACTAACCTAAGTTCACTCAATGACATAGCAGGGATGGTAGAAGTGGAATCTGATTCTGATGGCCCAAAATTGAATATCCTGGTTAGATTAGACTCCCCATCTTCGCTCTCAGTAATAAAGTTAAACACCCCGTTTTTAAGGGTAACTCTGTTAATTTTTAGGTTCCCGATTAAAAGTTGGGCAGGGGAGACATTTACAGTTAGTTTATCGAAATGAGCAAGTGTATCTCTCTGATCACCTGCAATGGTAACATTTTCAAGGATAACTCTATTGAAAAAGACAATTAAGGCTTTATCAATAGTAGCTTCCCCATTAATCTTTTCATTAACTATATTGACTACTTTTTTTGCAAACCAAGTCTGCACCCTTGGAACCTGGAATGTTAAGTATCCGGCGAAGGGGAGAAAACCTATTAAAATGAGAAGGCCAATTAGTATTTTTTTTAGTACTTTTATAGAAATTCGGTTTTGTTCACAAAAATAGTAAAATTTATCAGTACTTTCGCAGAAATTATTCTCTATATGTCAATTATAATTTTGGGGATAGAATCCTCGTGTGACGATACCTCGGCAGCAGTTATTCAAGATGAGTTTCTGCTTTCGAATGTTATGGCTTCACAGGAGGTTCATCGTAAATATGGTGGGGTGGTTCCTGAGCTTGCTTCCCGTGCTCATCAACAAAACATCCTACCGGTGGTA
>CAZXOP010000122.1:0-5951 GCA_964642235.1 uncultured Muribaculaceae bacterium | reverse complement strand
TAATGAAAGGGGTAACCATAAACATCACTCCTGCATACGATTACATTAGCTAAAAATTTTTATTTAAAGTCTTAACTTGTTTTTAAGATTTCTTTCTATACCTTTGTAGGTGAATTTCGGTGTGACCTTTAGATTATTTCCTAAGGTCAAGAATAGGGAATCCGGTGTAAATCCGGAACTGTACCCGTAGCTGTAAGTTCTATTAAACTCGGAGCCATCTTTGCCACTTTCCTAAGACGGATGGGAAGGCGCTCAGGGGGAACAAGTCAGAAGACCTGCCTTAATTCAATAATTTGGAGTCTCGGGTAAAGATTTCAGTTGACCAAAATATTATGCTTAAAAAAGTAATTAAAAAAGGACAACTTTTAGTTGTATGTATGCTATTCTGCTCTTCTGCTCTCTCAGCACAAGTAGAAGGGGTGGCTTTTAAGCGTATTACCGGTACCCCTTCAGCAGGTAAACTCACTGATGTTAGCACACCTCACCCCGCCACTACTGACTCCCCCGACACACTCTCTGCACAAACTCTTTTCGAAGCATATATTACAGCTCATGCCCACCCCTCCCCCACAAACCAGACAATACCGATTCAGGTAATCGACCGTAAAGGGATAGAGCGTCTCGGCATGCAAGAACTTTACGAAGTAGTCCGCTCTTTTTCAGGGGTAAATATTAAAGATTATGGTGGAGTAGGGGGACTTAAAACCATCTCTATCCGTAGTTTCGGCTCACAGCATACAGCAGTCTGCTATGATGGGGTAACTCTCTCCAACGCTCAAAACGGACAGATAGATATCGGTAGGTTTAATCTCGACAATATCGGTCAAATCTCTCTCTCAATAGGTCAGGCTGACGATATTTTTCAGACTGCAAGGATGTTTGCCTCAGCAGGGGCACTTAATATCACCACCACTTCACCCGATTTTTCACAAAAAAGCACAAATGTCTCACTCCAGATGCGTGTTGCTTCATTCGGCACCTATAATCCATCCCTTAGTTATAGCCAAAAACTCGGAAAAAAGTGGTCTTTCTCACTCTTCTCCGACTGGCTCGCCTCTAATGGGGAATACCCTTTTAAGCTTAGAAATTATGATACATACACCATAAAGAGACGAAAAAACAGCGATGTAAATACCCTTAGAGCGGAATTTAATCTTTACGGGGACTTCGGTCGCCGCGGAACCCTCTCCTTTAAAACGAACTATCTCGACTCCGAAAGAGGACTTCCCGGCTCCGTAATCTATTACAATAATGACACTCACGAGCGTCTTTGGGATAGAAATGCCTTTGCAAACCTCCGCTATGACCGTTCTCTCTCCGAAAAATGGGCCCTGAAAGGGATTCTGAAATACAATTACGCTTGGAACCGTTACCTCGATATAAACAATCGTTACCCTTCTGGGAGACAAGAGGACCTCTACCAACAACAAGAGTGCTACGCTTCGGTAGCCACCAAATACTCTCCTTCGGAGATTTTAGTTTTTACTGCTGCGGAAGATCTCTTCCTAAACACTCTTGAATCTACCATTCCCGGTTCTGTTTACCCAATAAGATATACCTCTCTTACCTCTTTTGCAGGACAATTAAACACCTCCCGCTTCACGGCCACCGCATCACTTCTCGGAACCCTCACCTTTGAAGAGGTTAGAATTGGCAATGCTGCCCCTAACAGGAGCAGGCTCTCCCCTGCACTCTCTTTCTCCTACAAACTCCTTCCAAAGGAGAACCTAAGGGTTCGTGCTTCGTTTAAGGATATATTCAGAGTCCCCACCTTTAATGACCTCTATTATGCGAGGGTAGGAAACACCCGACTTGCCCCTGAAAAGGCAACACAGTTTAATCTCGGCATAACTTGGAATGGTGCCCTCTCCCCTCTCTTCCCTTATGCCTCCCTCTCCTTTGATAGCTATTATAATAAGGTAACAGATAAGATAGTCGCCCTCCCCACCCTCTTTATCTGGAGAATGTTAAATATGGGTGAGGTGGCAATAGCAGGTGCAGACCTCAATTTTGCTATTGAATTTCTACCCCGTAGTGATATGTCTCTCACTGTTTCAGGAAATTACTCCTATCAATATGCTATTGATATAACAAACCCTGAGGCTAAAAATTACAGACACCAAATCCCCTACACACCACTACACTCCGGGAACCTCACACTCTCTTGGATAAATAAGTGGTTAAATATAAGCTATCTTATGACTGCAGTAGGAGATAAATATGCCCTCCCCCAGAACCTCCCTGAAAATAAGATAGATGGTTATATAGAGCAATCTTTAAACCTCCACCGCACTTTCACTCTTGGGAAACAGAGACTCAAAATTCAGTGTGAGGTGATAAACTTTACAAACCGCCATTACGAGGTAATTAAATATTACCCAATGCCCGGAAGATCATATAGACTAACATTAAAATACACTTTTTAAATCACACATTATGAAACAATTATTTTTTCCTTTTTTTGCATTCATCGCACTCGTAACCCTCTTTAGCTCCTGCGAGAAAAACCCTGCAGAAAATCAAAAACCACAAGTTACCACAGGGGTCTTTATCCTCAACAATGGCTCTTTCGGACAAAACAACTCCGCAATAAGTATCTATAACCCTAAAACGAAAACCGTTGCCGCAAATGTTTTTGAAAGATTAAATGGTAAAAAACTAGGAGATACTGCTCAAGATATGTTGATATATGGGAGTAAAATCTATGTTTCGGTATATAACTCCAAGATTATCTTCGTAACAGATACCACAGGAAAAGTAATTACCGAGATAACCATCCCCGGTGATAAAGGGAATCTCTCTCCCCGTTTCTTTACCTCTTACAAAGGGAAGGTATATGTCTCTTTATATGAAGGATTTTTAGGAGAGATAGATACCACCAAGTATAGCGTTAGAAAAGTAGCCGTAGGGGCTAACCCAGAAGGGGTAAAAGAGGCTAATGGCAAACTCTATGTGGCAAACTCAGGTGGAATGGCTTGGCCCACATACGGCAACACCGTTTCAGTAGTAGATCCCACCACTTTGACTGTTACGAAAACTCTCGAAGTGGCATCGAATCCTTGCCACTTGGTGGTGGATTCCCAAAAAGATCTCTACCTCCTCTCTTTAGGTGATTACACCACTAAAACTTTCCAAAAAATAAACAGCACCACAGATGCAGTTACCAAGATTCCTGAAGTATCTGCCTCCTTTATCTCTATGGGAGCAGGTGACACCCTCTACTTTGTAAATGTGGTGTACGAAAACTTTAAGGTTAAATCGGTTGATTATAAAATGTTCGATGCCCGCACAGATAAAGTTTTAGGTAATTTCATTACAGATGGAACTGTAATCTCTGCACCATGCTCCATCTCAGCAGACCCTGTAAGCAGAAACATCTATATCGGTACTTCCGATTATGTTAATAACGGAGACATGTATGTCTTTAGCTCTAAAGGAGTAAAGTTAGATAAATTCGACACCGGAGGAATTAACCCAATGGGGGCATTCTTCCTTAGAAACAGATAATGATGAAGCGATTCACCATATTTATGATTTTTTCCGTAGTCATCTTCGGCTCCTCTTGCGGGGGCCGAAGGGAGGCTACAAACTCTACTACTGCTGCTCCAAATGAGTATGCTGTCAGTTATGTTATTAAAACCCACGATGACTATACCACTGTGGAGATAAAAAATCCATGGAGAAAAGGGAAATTGCTTCAGCGATATATTTTAGTGAAGAGAGGGACCCCTCTACCGGAGAGGCTCCCAAAGGGGACTGTTGTCATAACACCCTTAGAGAATATTATTGTCTATACCTCAGTCCATACCTCCATCATAGAGAAACTTGGTGCAGCAGAGAAGATAATAGGGGTTTGCGAACCTCAATATATCTCCTCAGAATCTATAAAAGAGGGGATTTCGTCGGGGAAGATAGCTGATATAGGAAGCTCCTCAGCCCCGAATATAGAGAAAATAATCGAAATAAAAGGGGAGGTAATTATAGCCTCACCATTTGAAAATGCAGGGTACGGGGCAGCCGAAAAAATAGGGATACCGATTATAGAGGCTGCTGATTATATGGAGAATACCCCACTTGGAAGGAGTGAATGGATAAAGTTTTACGGATTGTTGTTAGGAAAAGAGTCTGTTGCCGACTCCATTTTCAATGAGGTGGAGAGGAGTTATAACGAACTTCGTGCTTTAGCAGCCACCGCCACCTCACGTCCTACAGTATTGGTAGAGAAAAAATATGGTCCCACTTGGTTTCTCCCTGCAGGAGAGAGTTTTATGGCAAACCTCCTCAAAGATGCAGGAGCCGATTATATCTTCAAAGAGTTAAAAGGGTCCGGAAGTGCTTCTCTCTCATTTGAAACAGTCTTGGAGAAGGGGATTAATGCCGACTATTGGCTTATAACCTATTCAGCACCGAGTGGCGTAACTAATTACTCTTACAATACCCTAAGAGGAGAATATACCCCTTATGAAAAGTTTCTCCCATTTAGAAACAGAAAAATCTTCGACTCAGATGCAGACAACAATACCTATTTCGAAGACTTAACCATCCACCCCGACTCGGTCCTCAATGCCCTTATTGAAATTTTCCACCCCGAACTCCTCAACACAGAACCCAAATACCCCTATTGGAGACCTTTATACGAGTAGGGTGGTTTAATATAAGCACCTCTCTATCTGAGATTTATTGCACCATAGCTTTTTGGCAAGTATATCCGCCAAATTTGACTTTTCCTTATCCGGCAGTTGGGTATATCTGATATTCCGCTTTAACAAAGTGGTATCTATAAACTTACATACCTCTATGTCCGAGGTTCTAAGAGTTCTATTTTCTAATTCCGGGGAATTATAAAGAGCTTCTATCCCTTGATTTTCAAACTGGGCTTTTTCTTCCTGTAAGGGTTTATTTAAATGATAGGCATAACTTCGGATAGATTTAAAAAAACTTTCTCCCCTTCTTATTGAAAGATATTTCCATACGGATAACACCCCTTCATTATTCAGAGTAAGATCCTTAAATCTTACCATATCACGATTTGAAATATGTTTTCCTTTTTCCCTCCATTTAACAATATGTTCTCCGCTCGGAACCCTGTTGGTTATATCAGCATAATAATATCTTGCAGAGTTAAAGGGATATTGGGTAGGGTATTCTACTATATTATGATGTACAGCATTTCTATGAATATAGTTAATAGTAGAAAGGATGAAATTACTATCAAACAACAAGATTGGTTTAGTGGATAATTTCATTAACTCATTTTTCCGCAAATACTTGTTGTTAAACCATTTAGTATAGCTATTTTTAAATGAAGCAATAACTGCTTTTGGGCAATGACAGTAAAGAACGAAGTGAATATGATTTGACATAACCGAATAGGCTACAACTTCACAACCATTTCTTTTTACTGCTAAGAATAATCTGTTAATTCCTTGAATATAATCCTCTTCTACTCTAAAAATAACACCTGAAGATTTCAGGCATACATGATAATAATGCTTTGACTCCATCTCCTCTTCCTCCAAATTATAACAATAATTGCGAAAGTATAAAAAAGATTTTGTTCTCGCAAATAACTAATTCACTTTATTCCATAATAACTGGGGAAATAACTTTGCCTAATTCTGAGCAATGGCGTATCTGTCTAATAATCAGCTCTAATATCATTATGAGTAACGTCAATGCATCTGCTTTATAATCATGCATAATTACATTGAAAACACCGATGTCATTCTGAGCAATGTCAATGTATCTGCCTTATTATCAAGCCGTATGTCATTCTGAACAACGGCGCTGCATCTGCCTGGTTATCAAGCCATATGTCATTGCGGACTCTGTTCCGCAATCTCATTCTTCGCTGTCATTGCATATTTAGCTCCCTGGTCTCATTCCCCACTCCTTTCCCACCTGAGGTGTAAGGCAAATGAAAATAGCGGAAATGGCTATATCGTGTTATG
>CAZXOP010000121.1:0-5968 GCA_964642235.1 uncultured Muribaculaceae bacterium | reverse complement strand
AGGATTATGTAAAAAAAAGAGGTCATATAGGTTTTTGTTGCAAGACAAAGATAATAAACTTTTATCTTTGCGGTAAGATTTTTCTCAAACAGAATGAAACTCGAACAGAAAATAGGATTTGACAGGATTAGAGAGATGATCTCTGGTAAATGCTCGACTGAATATGCGAAAACACGCACATCCGAGGAGAGATTTTCCACATCAGAGGAGGAGATTATGCTCCGCCAATCTCTTGCTGATGAGATGAAAACCATACTTGCCCTCGAGTCCTCTTTTCCCGACACCCCTTTCATCGACTCGCTCCCATTTATACTCCCTCTTCAAGCTGAAAATAGCTGTATAGACCTAATTTCATTAAATAAACTTAGGAACAGTCTCGATACTTTAAGGAAGATTTTGCACTTTTTTAAAAATACAAAAGAGGAGAATTACCCTTTTTTAAAAAAAATGACAGCGCCTGTCTGCCTCTTTCCGGAGGTAAATCATAGAATAGACTTAATATTAGACCGCTTCGGAGAGGTTAAAGACAATGCAAGTGAGGAGCTTCGTCAAATACGTACCTCCATAAGGGAGAAAGAGGGGACCATCTCTAAAAAGACTCAAGCTATTTTACGCAGAGCACAAGAAGAGGGGATAGTGGATGAAGATGCCTCTGTTTCTGTAAGGGACGGTAGGGTTTTAATTCCTATATCGTCAGGGAATAAACGAAAAATCGCCGGCATAGTCTATGATGAGTCCTCATCTGGAAAGACCTCCTTCGTGGAGCCAATCGAAATAGTCGAATTAAACAACCAAATAAGAGAACTCTATTTTGCTCAAAAGCGTGAAATTCAGAGAATTTTATTTGTTTTTAGCGAATTTCTCCGCCCCTACCTTCCGGAGATAATTATCTCTGCTGAATATATTGGGGAGCTCGACTTTATTAAGGCTAAAGCGAGCACTGCTGCCCGTTTTGAGTCGGGAAAGCCTGTTGTTTCTAAGGATGGTTCACTCCGTATTATCAGGGGGAGGCATCCTCTTTTAGAGGAGGCTCTCCGCAGGGAGGGGAAAACAATAGTTTCGCTGGACTTAACCCTTACTGCCCAAAAAAGGATACTCCTTATTTCGGGACCCAATGCAGGAGGAAAGTCCGTCTGCCTAAAAACGGTCGGACTGCTTCAATATATGTTCCAATGGGGGATGCCCCTCTCCACCTCGGAAATCTCGGAATTTCCAATCTTTGATAGAATCTTTATCGATATTGGAGATGACCAATCCATTGAAAATGACCTCAGCACATATAGTTCCCACCTGCTTAATATGAAACGGGTGCTTGAAAAAGCTACCGCAAGGAGCCTTGTGCTGATAGATGAGTTCGGGGCAGGAACAGAACCTGCAGCAGGGGGAGCCATTGCGGAGCAAATCCTCTCGGAACTTGAACAGAGAGGGTGCTACGGAGTAATTACCACCCACTACACGAACTTAAAGTTCTATGCAGGGAATAGTAACTCTGTTATAAATGGTGCAATGCTCTTCGATGTTCAGAAGATTCAACCCCTTTTCAAGCTCGAAATGGGGCTTCCGGGGAACTCATTTGCCTTCGAACTTGCTCGAAAAATCGGGTTGCCGGAGACAATAGTCCACGGAGCAGAGGAGCGCGCAGGGAGCGATTTCGTGACAGTGGAACGCCACCTGAGAAAAATTGCAAGGAACAAAAAACAACTTGAAGAGAAATTGGCGAGGATAAAAAACACCGACAAGACTCTCGAAAATATTGCAGGGAAGTATGAAAAGGAGCTTACCGACATTCAGGGTATGCGAAAAAAAATCATGGATGAGGCGCGAAAAGAGGCACAAGAGCTCCTCTCATTGACCAATAAAAAGATTGAAGCCACGATAAAAGAGATTCGCGAAGCGCAGGCAGACAAAGAGAAGACACGCGAACTCAGAAAAGAACTTGAAACATTCACAGCTGAATTGGAGGAGAAGAAGAGTTCTGAAACTGATATTGATATAGCCAAGAGGATGGAGCAGATTATTGCCCGAAAAAAGAGGCAAGAGGAGAGGAAGGCTCAAAGAGCTAAAAGAGAGGCCTCTGCAACCCCAAGTGGCGGTTCAGAAAAAAAAGAGGTGGAGATAATGGAGCTTAAAGTGGGGAGCAAGGTAAGAATCATAGGAAACAATCTTGTCGGAGAGGTGGTACAGCTCTCCCCTAAATCTATCTCTGTCGCTGTCGGGGAGATCATTAGTAAAATGTCACGTGATAAAGTGGAGGTTATCTCAGCCAAGCAATTCAAAGAGTCTGTAAAACCAACCCCCATAAAGAGTAGTTTTGACACAGCCTCCCTCTCCAACAGACGACTCAATTTCAAGCCTACAATAGATATACGAGGGATGCGGCTTGAAGAGGCAATAACCACCGTTACCAACTTCGTCGATGATGCCCTAATGGTTGGAATGCCTCAAATAACCATTCTGCACGGAAAAGGGAATGGTATTCTTAGAGAAGAAATTAGAAAATATCTTAAAATAACCCCCGGTGTTACCTCTTTTTACGATGAGCATGTCGAGCGTGGAGGGACAGGTATCACCATAGTAGAATTATAAAAATGAATAAAAAATTTAAAATTTTCATTATTGCTCTCATTCTGACTCTCCCCCTCTCCTGTTCGAAAGGGGTAAAAGATGCATCAGTAGTAGCAACTGATTTTTTAACTGCTTATTTTCAGACTGACTATAGTAAAGCAGCATCCATGTGTACAGATACACTTTCAAATGAACTAAGTGAGGCATTGAAGGATTTCGAGACCCTTGAGGATGGGGTTAAAAAAGAGTTAAAAGCTGCGGCTGAAAAAGTCACCATAAATATTATCTCGGCCACACCTGATGAGGATAATAAAAAGATAATCAAGGTCGAATATGACATAATAATGCCCGACACTCCCCCCATCAGAAGCTCTCTCACCTTAAACAAAGAAGACAAGATATGGAAAATAGCAGAACTCCAATAAAAATATTCGACTGCCACTCCCATTCTCATTTCTCTCCCGACAGCAATATGGATATTTCGGAAGCTGTTTCGAGAGGGAGGAGGCTTGGGCTCTCCGGAATAGCTATAACAGACCATTTCGACTTTGCCGCCCCTGCAGGCATTATGTGTTTCACATTTGACCCTGCCGAGCAACAGAGGGAGATAGAGAGAATCCGGATGGAGAGTGGTTCGGTTTTTAAGATATTAAAAGGGATAGAGTTAGGGTTGCAGCCCCATTGTATGGAGGAGATAAAGGATATAGCCTCTTCATACTCTTTCGACACAGTTATTGCCTCTGTCCATTTTATTGAAGGAAAAGACCCCTATCACGGAGAGTATTATATCCCATACAAATATAAAAGGGCATACGGACACTATTTAGAGACCATCTATGAGTGTATGGAGCTTTTTGAAGATTACGATATTATCGGTCATTTCGATTATATCGCCCGTTACTCCCCCTATCCTGAATCTGTTACCTATTCTGATTTTGCAGATATTTTCGATGCCATCCTGAGTAAGTTAGTTAAAGAGGGGAAGAGTTTTGAAATAAACACCAAAACATATCATTTCTACAGAGGAAAAGAGACTCTGCTCGATGTTAATATCCTTCGCCGATTTAAGGAGCTTGGAGGGGAGGCGATAAGCTTTGGCTCAGATGCTCACGGAATAGAGAGACTTGGTGAAAATTTTGAACGTTTTATCCCGATTGTCAAATCGACAGGGATAAAGTATTCAGTATATTACGAAAAAAGGGAGCCTCATTTTCTCCCTTTATAACTCTTATTTTCTCCTCTTCTTTGACTGCCCGGTCATTTTCAAGTATGCCTGCCACTGCTCAGGGGTAAAGAATTTTTCGTAAGCCACCTCTATCTGTTTACGCCATTTCTCCTGAACTGCCCTATAGGAAGAGGCCTCCTGCATCCCCGATCTTTTCATCTCCTCCATCTCGGTTTTCATAGCATTCATATCATGTTGGAGGATAGAATCGACGTAAAAAGTCTGATGTGGCTCCAGTTTTAACTGTTTTTCCAACCGCTCTGCCTCCTCAGCAGCCATCTGCTCCACTGTTTTCTCCTTTTCTTTATCCTGAGCTAAAAGTATTGTAGAGGGGGTTAAGAGGAGTAAAACGAGTGCGAAAAGTATTGTCTTATGTAACTTCATCTTCTTGAGTTTTTATAATTTGCAAAATTAATGTTACTTTTGACAAAATTAACAAATAAAACAATAAATATGGTTACAAAACTTTTCAAACCCCTTGTTTGCTTGGCAATTTCTCTTTTTATTTACCAAACAAGCGATGCCTGCACCAATGTAATTGTTTCTAAAGGAGCCTCTAAAGATGGTTCAGTTATGATAACATATTCCGCCGACTCACATCAACTATATGGAGAACTCTATTTCCGTCCCGCACGCAGTTATTCTAAAGGGACAATGCTCGATATCTATGAGTGGGATACCGGAAAGTTCTTAGGTAGAATCCCTCAGGTGGAGCGTACATTCCAGACAGTAGGAAATATGAATGAACATCAGGTAACCATTACAGAGACCACTTTTGGTGGACGCGATGGACTATATGACCCTGAGGGAATTATGGACTACGGCTCACTAATCTATATCACCCTTCAAAGAGCAAAAACTGCTCGTGAGGCGATTAAAATCATAGTCGATCTCTTTACTGAGTATGGATATGCCTCTTCAGGAGAGACCTTCTCAATCGGGGACAAGAATGAAGCATGGGTTATGGAGATAGTAGGAAAAGGGTCTAAAATCGTAGATGGTAAAAATATCTATAAAGGGGCTGTTTGGGCTGCTGCACGCGTTCCTGATGGGTACATCTGTGCTCACGCAAATCACTCCCGTATAGACAAGATTAATTTCAATGATAAAGAGAACTGGCTCTACTCTAAGGATGTAGTCTCTTTTGCACGTGAAATGGGCTTCTTCAGTGGTGAGGATAAAGATTTTAGTTTCTGTGATGCTTACTCTCCTGCTGACTTCGGAGCTCTTCGTGGGTGTGAGGCTCGTGTTTGGAGTGCTTATAATATTTTAGGTAAAGGGATGATAGGTGAGAAGAGTGCAAATGACTATCTTGATTATGCTTTAGGTCATAATCTTACCAATAAAATGCCCCTCTTTATTAAACCTGCTGAGAAGGTTAGCCTAAAGGCTCTTGCAGATGTTATGAGGGACCATTACGAAGGTTCTCCTATGGATATGACTCAGGATATAGGGGCAGGTGGACACCACACCCCTTACAGATGGAGACCAATGGGATTTGAAGTTGACGGAGTTCGTTATGTAAATGAGAGGGCTATAGCCACACAGCAAACCGGATTTTGGATTCTCTGTCAGTCGCGCTCTTGGCTCCCTAATGAGATAGGTGGTATTCTTTGGTTCGGCGTGGATGATGCTGCTACCTCGGCACTTACCCCCATTTATACCAATGTTACTCGTGCCCCTGAATGTATAGCAGAGGGGAATGGCAGTATGCTTACATACTCCCCCACTTCACTCTTCTGGGTCTGCAACAGAGTTACCAATTTTGCATATATGCTCTATGACAGAGTCGCTCCTGAAGTAATTGCTGCTGTAAATAAACACGAACTCACCTGCATCGAAGAGGTTGCAAAAATAGATGCAAAGGCACTTGAACTTTTAGGTGGCATTAAAAAGAGCAAAAAGGCTACAGCGGAAGCTCGTGCCTCGGTGGTTAAACTCATTACCGACTACTCGGTTAATACCGCACAGAATCTCTTCAACACTTGGCAGGATCTCGATATTTACCTCCTTGTAAAATACATGGATGGAAATATTAAGAAACAGAACGAGGATGGAACATTTAAGAACAATGGTCACTCCCCCTCTATCCCTGCTTCACCCTCACAACCGGGGTATAGCGACAAGTGGAAAAGAGCTGTTAAAGAGGATGCCGGAGAGATACTCCGTAGCAGATAA
>CAZXOP010000120.1:2951-6021 GCA_964642235.1 uncultured Muribaculaceae bacterium | reverse complement strand
AAATACATTTCATTGCAGCGACACGGGGAACTAAGGTTTTTATGCCGAACGGCTAAACCGGCGGAGCACATAAAAAAATGTATTGCGGGTTAAAATTCTTATTTCTAACTTTATAAAAGAATCCGGGCAGTAATTCAAGCTGTAATGCAAATCAGGTTTCTTTTATCTTTATTGTTTATATCACTCCTGCTCTCTTGCAAGAAAGAGCCCCTGCTGAATGTCTATTCTGACTCTGTCTCATTTAGTGAAAAAGGGGGGAGTCAGAGTCTATCTTTTGTGACCAATAATGAATGGAGTGCATCTGTCGCCGGAGGGAGCTGGTTGTCATTAAGCAGTAGGTCGGGCGATCCGGGAAACGCCTCGTTAAGTGTGTCGGCTGATGTCAATGACTCTTTTGAAGAGAGGAGTGGAACTATAACAATTAGTTCGGGACCGCTTTCTAAAACAATTGCTGTTTCTCAGGTAAAAAACAGGGGTGTCATAATAACAAATAAGCAGTATGAAGTACCTACTGAGGGTGGTGATATTAAGGTGGAGGTTAAGAGCAATGTTGATTTTGAGACATTGATTCCCGATGACAGCAAAGGATGGATATCGGCATTATCAACAAAGGGACTGGTGGGTAATTCTTTTGATTTTAGAATTTCTGCGAACCCAACTAATAATAATAGAATTGGCAAAATAGTCTTTAAGGATAAGAGTTCTGATGTTTCTGATACTGTAAGAGTTATTCAAGCTCAGAAGGATGCAATTATTTTAACTCAAAGGAATTATTCGATTAGCGACACGGCAATAGTTATCAATGTGGAGCTCAAAAGTAATGTGCAATATATGGTTACGATTCCTATGGCAGTGCAGAGCTGGGTTTCTCAGGTGGGGACAAAGGCAATGATGACTGAGATTCTCTCTTTTGGAATTGCGGCTAATAAATCCCGTCAAAGCAGAAATGCGGAGATAATTTTTTTTAAATCCCTCACAACTATATCTGACACCCTTAAAATTACCCAGGCAGAGGCTCCCCTACCTCCTAGCGTGACAACTAAATCGGCCTCAGCAATAAAACCATATTCCGCTGTAATGGGTGGTATTGTTACTGCCGATGGCGGGGCACCTGTTTTAGCAAGAGGGCTCTGCTGGAGTGTCTCGCCTAATCCTACTGTTTCCGACTTCAAGTCTAATAATGGGTCTGGAAATGGCTCGTTTGAGTCAGAAATTACCGGCCTTAATCCTGATACAAAATATTATGTCCGCGCTTATGCAACAAACAGGGCAGGGACTTCATACGGGAATGAGGTTTCATTTATTACGGCTGATACCGATTTATATCCCGGTACTGACTATCCGTCAGTAAGATTGGCAGGTAGGATTTGGGCGCCCGTGAATGCCGGATACTCTTCTGTTTACAAATATGGCTTGATGTATCAGTGGCACAGAAAGTATGGCCAAACATATGATGAGGCGCCTGCAAGAGAGGGCTTGCAGGGACCGATAAATCTTGATGTCGCTAATGATATTGCAAATTCAGGGTGGTTTATTACTGCATCATCTCCAATAGTACCGGAGCAGGAGATTTGGAATATGACATCTGCCTATAATCCTTGTCCGGCAGGATGGGAAGTTCCATCAGTAAATGATTTCGCGGCATTGATAAAAGAGGGAAAAAGCAGTGATAAATCAGGACTGGATGGCCTGCCCGGGTTGTGGATTGGTGGTAATCACAATACTGATCATTCAGGAAGTTTGTTTCTACCTCTTGCAGGAGATGTTTCGGGAACCCATCAAAGTCAAAGCAGAGAGAGAGATGAGAGAGGAGAGTATTTATCTATAGCAGATAGATTTATCGTAAACAACATATATTTGGCAAATTCAAACGGGCTTAATATTATCCGAGATCAAAATGGTGGACTATATACATTTTTAACTTATTTACATAAATTTTATGGATATTCTATTAGGTGTGTAAAAAAAATTAAAGCTAGCCCTGTATTGTCAACAATTCAGGTATCATCAATTACTTCAAGCTCTGCTGTGTCAGGAGGGGTAATTGAAGATGAGGGTGGAGGAAGTGTTACTGAAAAGGGTGTTGTATACTCTACTGATAAGCATCCAACAATTTCTGACAACAAAGTTATTGCAAGTTCAGGTGGAGGGAATTACAGTATTACAATTTCAAATGTTAGAAGTCAAACAACCTATTACCTGCGGGCATATGCAATTAATAGTAAAGGTGCATCTTATGGGCAAGAGGTAAAGTTTGCAACAAATACTGATTTAACAGAAATGCCTCTTTATCCGGGCACCAATTTAAAAGGTATTCTAGTGGAGAGCACAATCTGGGCACCAGTGAATGCAGGGTACTCGTCAACATATAAATTTGGACTTATGTACCAGTGGCACAGAAAGTACGGGCAGACATACAGCGAATCTCCAAAACCGAACATATTACCCGGGCCTGTTTCCTTGGCTACAGGGAATAGCGAAGAGTGCAGAAATAATTTCTATACGATACTTATGACGAATTGGGCTAACAATAGCTGGAGTACAACAAATCCACCAGAATGGCCTGCCTCATCAGAATACAATCCATGTCCAGAGGGTTGGCGGGTTCCGACATATCAGGAAGCTGAAGAGTTGGTTAATTCAGGAAGCACCTGGACAGATAATGGAGGCATAGACAATTTACCTGGAAAATGGTTTGGTGGTAATCATTATTCAGATCACTCGGGAAGTGTGTTTTTGTCTGCATCAGGATATTTGACCCCTTTAGAATGCGCTCCACACGGCAGAGGTGGAGACGGAGGGAGATACTGGAGTTCAACTGGATATAAAATCAATTCGATTCCTGATAACTTCGGTACAGTATCGGCATATACTTTAGGTTTTAATTGGTCATATTCAGGTGTAAACTCTATGCATAGGGGCTATGGTCTTGCTGTAAGGTGTGTTAAAGCGAGATAGCACTTAAGCTTAAAAAACAATTTATCCAGCAAGCCAACTCTGCAATCTCAATTCTGTTGTTTTTTAGATATTTATGCCATTCTACATTTTCATTCTGCTGATGCATATTCCT
>CAZXOP010000120.1:0-2851 GCA_964642235.1 uncultured Muribaculaceae bacterium | reverse complement strand
GTAAACATTTTCCAATATTAATTCCTTAACTTTAATGGTATTAACATAAACCTAAAGTTATGCCGGAACAATCTCCACGCCTCTCTGCGAAACAAAAAGCAAAGATTTCCGAATTACGAAACAACGAGTATTTCAAATATACCAGCTATGTTCTTGAGAATGGGATGCAGGTGATACTCAACCCATCTGAAGAAAAAGTCGGAGTGGCTGTAGCTGTTTTTGTTCGCGCCGGTTCCGACCGCGACCCGAAGGGTAAAAAGGGGATGGCTCATCTGCTTGAACATTTAATGTTTGGTAAACTTTATGAATCTCAAAATGAAAATTTTTCCATAAAAATCCAGAAACTGGGAGGAAGATGCAACGCGTATACACAACAGAGTGTTGTATGTTATCACTCTTTAGTACCCGCCGGTTCTCTTGAAAGTGTTCTTTGGATGGAGTCCGAAAGATTTAAAGATATTTCCGGGTCAATTAATCAGGAGATAATTTCAAGCGAAGTTGAGGTTATATGGAACGAAAAGATGGAAGGTTTGGTAGGTAGTTATTACCTCAGAAACACAGAAATGATTTGTGAACATCTTTTTCCTGAGAATCATCCATATAGTTCGCCAATTATCGGTTACCTGAAAGACATGAGAAGCATAAACAAAGAAGATATTATAAACTTCCACAGAGCATTCTACGTGCCTTCTAACACTTTTATAGTAATTTCGGGAGATTTCCAGAAAGAGAATGCTGAGGGATTAATTCAAAAATATTTCGGGACAATTCAAAACTCGCATATCGTTCCTTCTCTTGACTTGCCAGTTCTTTCGCAAAGTGAAACAAAAAAAATAGCATGGATCTACGATTTCGCATGCAAAGCAAAAACAGAGCTCTATTTTGGCTACAGTACTCCCGGAGGAGAATCAAGAGATTGTTTTGCTATTGATTATTTCATTCGCTATATGATGGATTACAAAAATTCTCCGCTCAATAAATATTTAAAAGAACAAATTCCAGATTCTAATAAGGGTTTCGGGTACCTCAAATTCGAAAAAATTGGCATTCTAAAAGTTAATTTTTACTCTCATTTGGATTTAAAGGATTTCGTACATGTTTATCGGAAATCACTTGATGTATTTGAAAATAAAGGGATTGACAAAAAGGCAATGGAATATCTGTACGACTCAATTATAAGTCAATACGCTGATAACAAAACTGATCCGGGGTCAAGAACCTTGTCTATTGGCTACAATAATATTACTTTCAGGTGCGTTCATCCGATTGAAGTTCTTGAAAAGTATCTGGCAATTACTGCAGCCGATATTTATGACGCTTTCTCAAAATATATACTTGACATACCTAATGTCGTACTAAGCATTGCCAAAGAGAAAAACAAAAAATACGTAATTAAGGGCTCTAAAATAATTTCGTTTAAAAAAGAGTGGCCGGATAAAGTAAATTCTGTTAAGGAAAAAGTATTTAAAGAAAATAAAACAGAGCCGGCAAAAACTGAATTAAACAGTTTGCTATTTCAAGAAGCCGAGATGGTTACAAGCGGGAATCATAAACCAGTGAATAATATTACTGATAAAGATTTAAAATACTCGGAAATCTGGTCAAAAGAACTTGAGAATGGTTTGAAAATATTTGGCATCACAAATACTTTAAGTAATAGAATAATCGGTGAAGTTGTATTTAAGGTGGGGTATAGATGCGATCCACAAGGTAAAAGCGGACTTGCATTCTTTTACACAGAGTATTTAAATCAAGGAACTCGTAGATTAAGAAAATCTGCTTTTAAGAAATATCTTAGAAGCATTGATTCAAAACTCAATTGCTTTAATAAACCAGAATTTGTAAAATTTGAATTTTCATGCCCGCCTGCCAACCTTGAAAAGCTTATTTCACTTATAGAAGAGCTGATACTTCGCCCATGGTTTGTGGAAGGGAATCTCCCAAAAATTAAAGAATATGGGAGAATTATAACAAATTATAAAGAGAGCGCCCCCGAAGAGATTGGATTTAGAGAAACATTCCGTTTAATGTTCGGCGAAAAATCTACTTTCAACCGCAATCAGAGTGGGTTCCCGGAGGATTTTAAAAATTCGGGAGTGGATGATATAAAGTGGTTTTACGAAACTTACATTACCCCATCAAACTGCAGTTTCAATTTTGTGGGTCCAACAGATCTTACTACATGCGAAAATGCACTGGCTTCTCTTGCAAGTAACTGGCCGGCAAAAAAGGTTGAGTTGCCGGCTCCGGTAATTAAAGATATGTATGAAAGGGACAAAATTTATTTCAACGATTACCCTGCCTCTCCCCAATCTACAATCTTTATTAACTTTAAAACTCTACCAATTAATCACCCAGATTCATACTTTGCTAATTTTCTATTTTGGGGACTGGGTATGTATCCCAACTCTTTACTTAATGATAACCTAAGAAGAAAGGCCAGTCTAACATATTTCGTCAGTTCTTATATATTAAGCGGAGATTATCTAAATTGCTATTTGATCTACACAAAAGTTGCATCAGAAAACACAAAAACTGCTTATAAAATTATGCGGGAAACCATTTCGAAATTTGGAGAACTTATTGACGAATCGTGGCTGGATGATCTTAAAAACACTTTTCTGTCCAGACGTGCTTTACAATTAAATAACCCCGAACAGCAACTAAGTGTTCTCTTCGACATTTCTCTTTACGATCTGCCCCTCAACTTCTTTAAAACCGGTCATAAAACAATTGCCAAAATGACACTTTCCCGCGCCCGCGAACTAATTTCCCTTTACTTTAAACCAGAAGAGGCATATTATTTTATTGTTGGTGATGAGAAGAACCTGAGAGAGCAGTTTGAGGAGGG
>CAZXOP010000119.1:0-6065 GCA_964642235.1 uncultured Muribaculaceae bacterium | reverse complement strand
AGAGAAAAAAATGCCTGATTGCACCAAATGTGCAATATTTTGAGCCGAATAAAACTATTACCAACCTCTACTTTATCTAAATTTGAGGCATAATAACTAAGCATACTATGTTAGCACTGCCTAAAAGAATTGTCAGATTTTATATTAACGGTTTTAAGGAGATGAAACTCGGTAAAACCCTATGGCTTATTATCGCTATTAAGCTATTTATAATGTTTGTAATACTGAGGGTCTTCTTTTTTAAACCACACTTAAAGCAGTTCGAGAGCGAGGAGAGTAAGCAAGAGTATGTTTCAGATGAGCTTATTAAACGAGGAATATAATAATTTCAAAACCTTTTAAATTTTAACTTATGATCGAAGCTATTGACACTTCTCTTGTGGATTGGTCTAGGGCACAGTTTGCTCTTACCGCCATCTATCACTGGATCTTCGTTCCATTAACACTTGGATTAGGGGTAATTCAAGCAATAATGGAGACAATCTACGTGAAAACCGGAAATGTATTTTGGAAAAACACTGCCAAATTCTGGATGAAACTCTTCGGTATTAACTTCGCTGTGGGAGTTGCTACCGGACTTATTCTCGAATTTGAGTTTGGAACTAACTGGTCTAATTACAGTTGGTTTGTAGGTGATATTTTTGGAGCACCTTTAGCAATAGAGGGGATTTTTGCATTCTTTATGGAGGCTACCTTTATCGCTGTAATGTATTTTGGATGGGAAAAAGTTAGCAAACGATTCCACCTTGCAGCCACATGGCTTACTATCTTCGGGGCGACAGTCTCTGCTCTCTGGATACTAATCGCAAATGCTTGGATGCAATACCCAGCAGGAATGCATTTTAACCCCGATTCTGTTAGAAATGAAATGCTCGATTTCTGGGCAGTTGCAGGCTCTCCCGTGGCCATAAACAAATTTTTCCACACTGTCCTTTCAGGATGGATTGTGGGGAGTGTCTTTGTTCTGGGAATTAGTAGTTGGTATCTTATTAAAAAGAAGAGTAGAGATTTTGCCCTGGCAAGTATTAGAATTGCCTCCATCTTCGGAATTGTTGCCTCTATTTTAATAATTACCACCGGGGACAAATCTGCATACCATGTTGCCCAAAAGCAACCTATGAAACTTGCTGCCATGGAGGGTCTCTATCAGGGGCAGGAGGGGACAGGACTTATTGGTATAGGAGTATTGAACCCAAAGTTTGAAGGATTTGAAAAATATATACCGGGTGAAGAGGGGATTGATACCCAAAAACCTGTCATCTATAAAATAGAGTTCCCTAAAATGCTCTCATTCCTTGCTGAACGCGATTTAAATGCCTTTGTACCTGGTGTAAGGGACTTGTTGGATGGTGGTTACACTCTTAAAAACGGAGAAGTAGCCCTCTCTGCACAAGAAAAAATAGATCGTGGGAAAAGAGCTATTCAGGCTTTAGCAGACTACAGAATTGCACGAAAGGAGGGGAACGACTCATTGGCATTAGCTCATAAAGCCACTCTTGATGAAAATTTCCCCTATTTCGGTTATGGCTATATTAATTCTCCTGAAGAGTTGGTCCCCCCTGTCGGTTTAGTCTTTTACTCATTTAGATTAATGGTAATACTAGGCGCATTCTTCGTAGCCCTCTTTGTTACCTCCCTCTTCCTCGATTATCGGAAAAAATTAGACAAAATCAAATGGTTCCAATGGGTTGCATTCCTCTCGATCCCTTTAGCTTACCTTGCCTCTCAATTAGGGTGGGTTGTAGCAGAGGTGGGACGCCAACCTTGGGCTATACAAGATGTTCTTCCGGTAGGTGCCGCAGTCTCAAAACTTCAAACATCTTCCGTACAGATTACATTCTTCATATTCCTCTCTCTCTTCACCATTTTATTAATAGCAGAAATCGGAATAATGATAAAAGCTATTAAAAAAGGTCCTGAAATGGGAGATTCATCACAATCAATTAAATACTAAAACGAGCTATTATGGAAACTTTTTCACTATTACAACACTATTGGTGGTTTTTAATCTCCCTTTTGGGAGCATTGCTCGTATTTCTCCTTTTAGTTCAAGGGGGACAATCACTTCTCTTCTCTCTTGGAAAAAATGATGAAGAAAATGAGCTTTTAACAGGCTCGACAGGGAGAAAATGGGAAATAACCTTTACCACACTCGTAACATTCGGAGGAGCATTTTTTGCCTCGTTCCCCCTCTTCTACTCGACAAGCTTCGGAGGAGCTTACTGGGTTTGGATGCTTATACTGCTCTGCTTCGTAATTCAAGCAGTTTCTTATGAGTTTCAGGGTAAAAAAGGGAACTTACTGGGTAAAAAAACATATCAGATTTTTCTTTGGATCAATGGGGTTTTAGGTCCCCTGCTCCTTGGAACCGCAGTGGGAACTTTCTTCAATGGTGCGGAATTTATTGTTAATAAGGACAATATCACTGCTATCGGGATGCCAATAGTTTCACAATGGGCAAACCCGCTTCATGGTCTTGAGGCTGTTTTCGTGGTCTGGAACGTGCTCCTCGGACTTGCAGTCCTCTTCCTCTCAAGAGTTATCTCCCTACTCTATACCATAAACAACATAGACAATGCTCAAATTGACCATAGAGCCAGAAAAAGACTTTGGACAGAAGCATCCCTCTTTTTGGTATTCTTCTTAACATTTTTAGTTCATCTGTTGATACAGAAAGGGTATGCTTACTCTCCTGAAACAGGTGTGGTCTATCTTGAACCTTATAAATACCTTCATAATCTCCTTCAAATGCCGGCTGTATTAGTCGTTATGTTATTAGGGGTAGTCGGTGTGCTATATGGTATAATAAGGACACTATTCTCAAATAAATGGAGAAAAGGGGTTTGGTATGCAGGGGTAGGGACAGTTCTTACTGTATTAGCCCTCTTCCTAATTGCAGGTTGGAACAACACTTCATATTACCCTTCAGTAGTAGATATGCAGAGTTCACTAACGATTGCCAATAGTTCTTCTAGTCTCTTAACACTAAAAGTAATGAGTTATGTCTCCATCTTAATCCCATTTGTTTTGGGATACATTTGGTACACATGGCGCGCTTTAGAAATTAGGAAAAAGAAGTAGTCACTAAATTCACGAAATATTAATATTTTGGCGAGGAGGCGATTAATAGTTGCCTCCTCAATTTTTTATCGATTCCAAATAAGCCGTTTTTATAAGAGAGCGGTCGTCATAAAGATCCTGACCTGCCTCCCAAAAGAAGATGCCACCTAGTTTATTATCGACACTGAACCTTGTCTTCTCTCTGACTAATGGTCTTCCATTATAATAGATGGTATATTTCGTAGTTCCATTCATATAATTAGAGGAGGTCACCTGAGCCTCATTGGCATCAGGGTCTCCTCCTTGTGAGACTATGGAGGCGTAACCGAGAGGAGTGCCTGATTGAGTTATACCTGAAGCTCTTCCGTAACATGGAATCCCAGAGACGAACTTACTCTTAGGCATATTTCTGACATTAATCCAATAGTTGTGAGCAATAGTCAACATAGAGAGCGGACTATGATGTATTCCGGGTGTGGAGGTAGAGAAATCATCATAAGCCATTATATTAAACCAATCCACACAAGGATAACACTCCTCTTGAATCCCATTTGAGATATTTCCCACATACTTCCCTGATGTTATTGCCATAGTAAGAAGTTTATTCACTGCAGGATCATGAAGATAATTACTTAACTCCCTCATAAGATAAGTATTCCCAATATGACTATTATCTTTTAGAGTGGGGTATTCCCAGTCATTATCCACACCATCTAACTTATATGTATCGACTATCTGCTTTAAAGAGTTTATAAACTTTGTACGATTCTCCTTTGTTTTTACCATAGCAGCAAAGTTTGCATGAGCTCCGTTAAAACTAATTAAAATCTTAACACCTAATTTCTTACACCTATCTGAAAGAATCTGAAGTTTTCCGGCATCGAGTAGTTTAAGAGTAAATGTGGGGGTTATTTCAGCAAATGCAAAACAGGCAACACCGATATTAGCAAAAAAAGAATCAGGTACAGTACTTGGATTAAAATCCCTATAATAAGGGAAATAGGCTATTCTTCTAAACTCTTTATTCTCCGGTGCAGGATATTTAAGTTCCGGTGCAACCTCAGGCGCAGGTGGCTTAGGAGGTTCCGGAAGAGGGTCCTTAGAACATGATGCTATCATAATTAGTGATATTAATGAGGTTAAGAGTAACGATTTAAGTTTCATGGGTTATAAATGGAATTTGGGTTATTGTTTTCCCCAAAAATAGTAGTAATTTTGGAATTGTGAAAATTTAGATTTACAACCCATGAAACAAGAGAATAAAAATTTCAACTCTACTATAGATGGCCTAAATATTAGTTACTTAGTAACAATACCTGAAAATGAGCCTATTGCCATCCTTCAGATAGCTCACGGTATGCTAGAACCTAAAGAGAGATTCCTCCACATGATGGAGTATTTCACTGAAAAAGGGTTTATATGTGTTATCAATGATCATAGAGGGCATGGGGAGAGTGTGCTATCCTCTAAAGACTTAGGGTACTTCTATCAGGGTGGATATAAAGGGATGGTCGAAGATATGCATACCCTCACTACCATTATAAAAAAAGATTACCCTGATAAGAAGCTCTTTATTTATGGACATAGTATGGGTTCTATGGTCTCTCGTTGCTATATGAAAAATTATGATGCCGATATAGATGCTATTATTCTTAATGGTAGTGCCTCATATAACCCTTTGCTAAATGGAGGGCTTTTGCTCACTCGAACTATGAAATTATTCAGAGGGGAGCATCACTGCAGTCCCTTTATTAATAAGTTGATTTTTGGTGGTTTTAACCAAAAAGCCTCCTCATCTGCTAATGGTTGGATCTGTTCAGACCCAAAAGTGGTAGCAGCTTACGATGTAAACCCTAAATGCAATTTCACCTTCACCCTAAATGGTTTTGAAAACCTAATGCTACTTATGAAAGAGACATACAGCATAGAAGGGTGGCATGTTGATAACCCTGAACTTCCGATTATTTTTACCTCCGGAGCAGATGATCCATGCTATGGCGGGGAGAAGAAATTTCATCAAACTGTTTCAAAAATAAAAGATGTCGGTTATAAGAAAGTCTCATACAAACTCTTCCCAAAAATGCTTCATGAAACTCATAATGAGATAGGAAAAGAGGAGTTCTTCGAATATATTTTAGATTTTCTAAAGAGAGCGCTTTAAGAGATAATACCGCTTCCGATCATCTCTAACCCTTCATCATACCAGGCAGCGAATTGCCCCGGTGTTATTCCCCTCTGATGCTGATCAAAAAGGAGGTAAAGCGTATCCTCTCTAAGATATAGGGTAACCTTTTGGAGAGGCTGACGATAACGAATCCTAACCAGATACTCTCTTATATCTCCCGGCTCCATCTTTAAATCTTCCCTAATCCAATGAACCTCATCCCTTGAAATCCTGAGGGCTTTTCTTAAAAGTCCGGGGTGATGATGCCCCTCCCCTACAAATATTATATTCTCGTTAATATCAGTGGAAATCACGAAAATAGACTCCTTATGTCCCCCTATATTTAACCCTTTTCTTTGACCTATTGTAAAAAAAATGGCTCCACTATGTCGTCCTATAACCTTACCATCTTCTTTACGATAATCATAAACTTTTGCAAGAGACTCTAACTTCCTATCTATCTCATCTGAAGAATCTCCATCAAAACTTATTTCACCACTACTAAATGTTACCTCCGATGCCCCCTCTAACTCTTGGTCTGTAACTCCATAACCGGGATATTCTGTCAGAGAGTGATAAAATTCTTTTGGTATCTCCACTACGAGTCCCTCTTTAGTCTCAAGCTTTTGCTGTAGGAAAATAGGGAGATCTACTTTACCCACGAAACAAATTCCCTGGGAATCCTTACGATCAGCAGTCGGAAGTCCAGCCTCATGCGCTAATCTTCGAACCTCCGGTTTAAGTATATCCCCTATAGGGAAGAGTGCTTTAGATAACTGCCTCTGGGTTAATTGGCAGAGAAAATAAGTCTGGTCTTTATTAGTATCACTTCCTGCTATTA
>CAZXOP010000118.1:0-6078 GCA_964642235.1 uncultured Muribaculaceae bacterium | reverse complement strand
TTCTCTGCTGGTATGATCGTTGGAGCAAGTATGAGGCTGAGGAGGGGGTAGTTATTGCTTTTGCCTCTATGTATGGAAATACAGAGAAAATGGCTGACTCACTTGCGAGATCTCTCTCTGAAGCGGGTCTTAAAAAGATAAGGATTTATGATGTCTCTAAGACCAATGCCTCTTATATTCTCTCAGATATTTGGAAATATAAGGGAATTATATTGGGGACATGTGCTTATAATGCCGATATGCACCCTATGATGGCTCATATCTGTAATGAGATAGCCATCTCGGCTCCAAAGAATAGAGTACTTGGTATCTTTGGCTCTTCTTCATGGAATGGGGCAGGAGTAAAGGCATTAAAGGGGTTTGCTGAGAAACATAACTACCCTATAACGGGTGATATAGTTGAGGTTATGGGTGCCCCTGATGAGACTAAAATGGTTAAATTTGAATCTTTTGCAAAATTATTTGTAGAAGAAATAAAGAGACAATAAGCTGACTTGAATGTATGAAACTTAAACGGACTTGGAATAATATAAGAGATAAGATTAACCGTATAAATATTTTCATTACGCATGATATATGGTTGCTCGATAAGGACGAATTTGGCAAAGCAAAAGCCAAAGCGGTAAAATACCTTAAAGTGGCTATAATCACAGCGAAGGATTTTGGGAATGAGAGACTCGGTTGGCAGGCAGCTTCGATGAGTTATTATAATGCTATGGCTTTTATCCCTGCTATAGCGGTGATATTTGCAGTAACAAGCGGATTTGGACTAACTGAGATGCTGAGGGAGTTGATATATCAAAACTTTTCTAATCCCGATATGGTTCAGAAGATATTGGGCTATGCCGATAATATTATTGCCTCCTCAAGACAGGGGATTTATGGGATAATATCATTCTTGTTCTTTGTATGGTTGGTAATTTGGCTTATGCTCTGTGTGGAAAGGGCTTTCAATACGATTTGGAAAGTAGAGAAATCGAGGGTTGCATGGAAAAGGATAGCTACCTATTTTGGGATTTTAATCCTCTCCCCTTTTATTATTATCATTTTCCTTACGATGATCCCTTCTATTCTTAGTAGCTTCTCTGAAATAGATATATCGATTCCATTTTTCAGTTCTGTGAGTAAGTTGATGAGTTGGGTTATCTTCTATGCGGTCGCTACTCTACTCTTCTCTCTTATGTTTAAAGTTATTCCAAATGCAAAGGTTAAGTATTCGGAGGCTTTTAAAGCCGCCATGCTAACAGGACTTGCATTTACAGTAGTACAATATCTCTATCTTGAAACTCAGATATTGGTTTCGAGATTAAACGGAGTTTATGGGGCATTTGCCGCTTTGCCACTCTTTATGGTTTGGCTTAATATTGGTTGGTTTATAATTCTAATCGGGTGTGAATTGACTTATGCTTTCCAAAATGTTGATAGTTATTCGATTAATAAAATAAAATTTAAGAAAAAAAGATGAAACCATTAATGGATATGAATATGAGTTTGAGCGAAGGTTCAATCGACTTTATAGACGATGACCTAATTCACTCACTTATCAATAACACTAAAGAGGATCCTGCAAGGAATAGGGAGATTTTTAGGAAATGTCGCGAGAAGATCCCCTTAAACCTTGAAGAGGTTGCATCTTTGATGGCAGTTACCTCCCCTGAGGGATTGGAGGAGATTTTCGAGACTGCGAGGGAGCTTAAACGCTCCATTTATGGGAATAGAATTGTCCTTTTTGCACCATTGTACATTGGGAATCATTGTATTAACAACTGTACTTACTGTGGATTCCGAAAGTCCCTTAGAACCACTGTAAGGCGCACTTTGAATGATTCGGAGCTTGTAAAAGAGATTGTTTCTCTTGAAAATGAGGGACATAAAAGATTGATCCTCGTTTATGGGGAGCACCCTAAATATACACCGGAGTTTATCGCTAATACGGTACGAATTTGTTATGAAACTAAGGTCGGCAATGGGGAGATCAGAAGGGTAAATATTAATGCTGCACCTCTCGATATTAAAGGGTTTAAAACTGTAAAGGAGGCAGGGATAGGGACATTCCAAGTCTTTCAGGAGACTTATCATAAGGAGACTTACTCTAAGTACCACCCTTCAAATACTGTTAAAGGGGATTATAGATGGAGATTAGATGCCATGGACAGAGCATTCCTGGGAGGGTGTGATGATATGGGAATCGGTGCTCTTTTTGGACTCTATGATTGGCGTTTCGAAGTCCTTGGGCTTGTCTCCCACTCTATTCATTTACAGAGTAGATATGGGGTCGGGCCGCATACTATAAGTTTTCCCAGAATACAGCCTGCACATGGATTGAATATGGAACTCCCATATAGGGTCAGTGATGCCGATTTTAAGAAGTTAGTTGCTATTTTAAGACTTGCCGTCCCTTATACAGGTCTTATCATGACAGCAAGGGAATCTAAGGAGATTAGAGATGATGTGATAGAATTTGGTGTTTCTCAGATAGATGCGGGGACTAAACTCGAAATCGGAGGGTACCAAGAGGGAAAAGAGGGTCAGGAGCTTAGTCGCGAACAGTTTCAGGTAGGTGATACTCGCGAACTTGATGAGACGATAAAATGGTTGCTAACCCGCGACTTTATTCCATCTTTCTGTACCTCTTGTTACAGAGTAGGGAGAACGGGAGAACATTTTATGGAGTATGCCATCCCCGGCTTTATAAAAAAATTCTGTACTCCAAATGCTATTCTTACCTTAGCTGAATATTTGGAGGATTACTCCTCTGAGGCGACTAAGGAGGAGGGGTATAAACTTATTGAGAGAGAGTTGGCTAAATTCCCTGATGGGGATAATAAAGCAGGTGTTGAGGCGAGATTAAGAGAGATTAAAACAGGAAAAAGAGATTTACTCTACTAAATTTTCAGCATATGGATTTCACACAGTCAGATTACGATTTGATCAATAGCGAATTTGAAGAGCTTCGTCTCGCATCTTTAAAAAGATGTGCTTCTCAAGATGAGTATGAGGCTGTTCTGAAAGCTTTTGATTTTGCGAATGATGCCCATAAAGGGGTAAGAAGACGCTCTGGTGAGCCATATATTCTACACCCGATCTCAGTTGCTAAGATAGTGGTTCAGGAGATTGGTTTGGGTTATAAATCCATAATAGCAGCTCTTCTACATGATGTGGTAGAGGATACCGAATATACCACTGATGATATTAAGAGGCTATTCGGAGATAGGATAGCCCTATTAGTGGATGGATTAACCAAGATCAAAGCAGCTATGGATACTGAAGGGGGGACCCTTCAAGCCGAAAATTTCAAAAGAATACTGCTCACTCTTAATGATGATGTCAGAGTAGTTCTTATTAAACTTGCTGATAGACTCCATAATATGCGTACCATAGAGTTTATGCCTGAATATAAAAAGGAGAAAATCCTAAGTGAGACAATGTATGTTTTCGTCCCTCTTGCTCACAGGCTTGGTCTTTATGGTATAAAGTCCGAGATGGAGAATATTTGGCTGATGCATAAAGAGCCCCAGGCATATAGTAATATTCAAGAATCTCTTGACAGGATTATTGCAGAGCGAGGCGAAGCAATGGATCAGTTTATTGAACCTATTTCTGCTGTACTAAGCAAAGCAGGATATACTTTTACTATTTTTAAAAGGACCAAGACCCCCTACTCTATTTGGCATAAAATGGAGACAAAAGGGATTCCATTTGAACAGATCTTCGATATTTATGCAGTAAGAATTATTTTCGAACCAAAACAAAGCGAAGAGGAAAGAGTTCAGTGTTGGCATATATACTCACTTATATCAGGGATTTATACCTCTAAAACCGATAGAATCAGGGATTGGGTAAATAAACCTAAAAGCAATGGGTATGAGGCTCTTCACTGCACGGTTATGAGCAAAATTGGGAGTTGGGTGGAGATCCAGATTAGAAGTAAAAGAATGAATGAAATAGCTGAGAAAGGGATCGCAGCACACTCGCTCTATAAGGAACATGGAGATGAAAAAGGTGAAGATAAAAAAGAGGTGGATGAATTGCTGAAAAAGGTTCGCGAAGTCCTTGAAAATCCCGATTCTAATGCACTTGAGTTTCTGGATAAGTTCCACGACACTCTTCTTACCACCGATATTTATGTTTTCACCCCCAAAGGAGAGTCTAAATCACTTCCCAAAGGCTCCTCAGCTCTTGATTTTGCATATAGTATTCACTCACATATCGGGAATAAAGCCATTGCCGCCAAAGTTAATCTGAGGCTTGTCCCCCTTTCAAAAGAGCTTCAAAACGGAGATCAGGTGGAGATAATCACTGCCGAATCTCAGAAACCTCAGAGGGAATGGCTTGATTTCCTTAAAACAGGGAAAGCCCGAGGAGCAGTCTATGATGCCTTAAAGGAGGAGATAGAAGATAGTATTAGCGAGGGGAGAAAGAGACTTGAGGAAGAGCTTTCAAAGTCGGGGATAAAACTCCAAAACAGGGTTCTTAAGAAACTCCTTCCGGCATATAAAGTGGCTACCAAAGAGGAGCTCTATAACAAGATAGCAGCAGGTCTTATAGACCTTAATGAGTTAGATAAAATTCTTCGTAAAAATAGCCAGAATAAAAATGTAATTTACTGGACACTACAGCTTTTTAACCCATCTAAGGAGGGTAAAGAGGAGAGTTATGATGACGAAGATGAAAACGAAGACGATGATTTAGAGAGTGCAAGTAGTTTCGAACACCATAAAGTAAAGAAAGTTGAGAAAAACAGAGATTATATCTTAGAGGAAAATCCTATTGAGAAGACCCTCTCTTATCGTGTATCAGAGTGTTGTTATCCTATACCCGGTGATAATGTGGTTGGATTTATGGAGAAGAACGGAGAGGTGATAATACATAAAAAGACCTGTCAGGTAGCTACCAACTTAGCTGCCATTGATGGTGATAGTATAGTTAATGTAAAATGGAGCAAGCATACAATACTCTCTTCCTTAGCAAGGATAAAGCTCAATGGTGTTGACAGAATGGGGATATTGAATGAAATAACCAAGTTTACCACATTGGTCCTTAATATTAATATAAGGAAAGTTTATGTGGAGACTCATGATGGTATTTTTAATGGTTATATAGACTGTTATGTTCATAATATTGAGGACCTTGAAACCTTAATGAATCACTTTAGGAAGATTAAAGGGGTGGAGAGTGTTACAAGAGTTGATGTAAAAGATAATTAATTATGAAGAAGAATATACTCCCAATAATAGTAACCTTGTCGTTTGTTTCGTATTGCCTATTCTCCCATTCTTGTGCAAATACGACTACACCTCCCAGTGGAGGTCCAAGAGATACTATTCCCCCTGTTATTACGGAGTTAAAACCTGCATATAATGCTGTAAATGTTCCTCTTGAGAATGCTACTGTTACTTTTAAATTCAATGAGTATGTGGTTCTTAAAAACCCTAACGAGAATATTTGCCTCTCCCCTCCCCAATCCAAACCCGTTCTTGCAAAGATTAAAGGGAAGAGTATTGTTTTTACCTTTCAGGAGCCTTTAGATAGCAATACTACATACTCTATAGATACTGGTGAGGCTATTCAGGATAATAACGAGGGGAATGTTTTTCCTAAATATATTTACAGTTTCTCCACAGGGAGCGTTATAGACTCCCTCTATACCTCCGGTACTGTGGTGGATGCTCAAACAATGCTCCCTCTAAACAATATAACAATTCTCTTCCACACCGATAAATCAGATTCGGCAGTCTTTAAAACTCGCCCAAGAGCCTCTGCCAAGAGTGATAATTGGGGATTTTTTACAGCAAGAAATCTAAAACCGGAGTCTTATGCTGTTTATGCAATCGAGGATAAGAATAATAACAATAAATATGATCCGGCTGATGAGAGGATAGCTTTTCTTGATACCCTCTATATCCCCTCCCTTGTGATGCATCCTGACTCATTGGCATTAAAATCCCTCTCAGTTAAAGATACAGCCCAATGTCTTGCCCGCCCCTCTTTGCTTCAGCTTTCTCTCTTTAAAGAGGTCTCTTCAAGACAGTTTTTAAAGAATAAGGAGAGGCTTTCAGAGAGAATGATGTATCTAAA
>CAZXOP010000117.1:0-6125 GCA_964642235.1 uncultured Muribaculaceae bacterium | reverse complement strand
TTTCGGGGCGGGTATAAAATTTATACTTATATTTGTTCATTAAAATTAACGCAAGATGCAAAAAATCAAAAACCCATGGGCACATCTCGAAGGATATAACTGTTTTGGTTGTGCACCTAATAATAATGCAGGAGTAAAGATGGAGTTTTATGAGGATGGGGATGAAGTGGTCTCTATCTGGAAACCGCAGCCTCAGTTTCAGGGGTGGTATAATACTCTGCATGGAGGGATTCAGTCCCTACTTATGGATGAGGCGGCTGCTTGGGTGGTGACTACTAAATTACAGACCACAGGGGTAACCTCCAAAATGGAGACCCGATTTAGAAAACCTGTATATACCACAGATACCCATTTAACGATTCGTGCCTCTATAGTAGAACAGAAACGTAATGTTATTATCCTTAAGGCAGCCATTTATAATCAGTCAGATGAACTCTGTGCCGACTCTATACTTACATTTTTTACATTCTCTCCTGAGAAAGCCAAAGAGATGCTCTTCGGAGGCTCCGAATCTGAGTAGAATTACCCTTTAAATAACGATCTGCAGAGTGCCGGGATATCGGCTACCTCTATTACTTGGATGCCCCCCTCTGTTTTCTTTTTCTTCTTCTCTGTCTGGTGGCTGAATGAGGAGATATAGATGGTATGATAGCCAAGTCTTTCGGCCTCTGAAATCCTTCTATCTATCTGTCCGACAGGGCGTATCTCCCCACTTAAACCTACCTCCCCTGCAAAGCAAATCTGAGAAGAGATCGGAAGGTCAAAGTTAGAAGAGAGGACTGAGCAGACCACCGCAAGATCGCAAGCAGGATCGGAGACCTTCATCCCTCCTGCAATATTTAGAAAAACATCCTTGGCAGCAAGTTTGAACCCTGCCCTCTTTTCAAGAACCGCAAGGAGCATATTGAGTCTGCGACTGTCAAAACCTGTTGCGGAGCGTTGTGCCACTCCATAAGCAGCAGTGGAGACAAGCGCCTGAATCTCAATAAGAAATGGACGGGTACCGTCCAACATTGCACTAACTGCTATTCCGCTGAGGTTCTGTTGGTGCATCGGAGTAAGGATCTCTGAAGGGTTGCTAACCTCTCTAAGACCCACCCCTGTCATCTCGAAAATTGCAAGTTCGGCAGTCGAGCCGTAACGATTTTTAATGCTGCGGAGAATACGGTAAGAGTGGCGGGTATCCCCTTCGAATTGGAGTACCACATCCACTATATGTTCCAATACTTTGGGACCTGCAATAGCCCCATCTTTAGTTATATGCCCGATAAGAATAGTTGGGATATTGCTCTCCTTAGCATATCTGAGGAGCGTGGCGGCACACTCTCTAACCTGTGAAACTGACCCCGGCGAGGAGTCGAGAGAATCACTATAAATGGTCTGAATCGAGTCGATGATAAGGAGTTCGGGGGAGAGTTCCTTGGCACGAGTTATTATATTTTCGAGGAGGGTCTCTCCTAGAATATAACAATTGTCTTCAAGTTCCCCTTCACCCTTAGGGAGTCCTTGTTCCAATCTCCGGGCACGGAGTTTTATTTGCCTTGGGGACTCCTCTCCGGAGACATAAAGAGTCTTTATTGTCTTACAATAGAGTGGAATTTGGAGCGAGAGGGTCGATTTTCCAATCCCAGGTTCCCCTGCAATGAGAATCATTGACCCTTCGACTATCCCCCCACCGAGGATTCTCTCTATTTCCGGACTTCCAATGGAGATGCGACTCTCATTTGAAATGGAAATATCCTTTATAAGGGTTGGACGGGGATTGGTTTCGTTAAGCAAAGAGCGGTCGCGTTGTCCCACATTACCGGAACTCCCCTCCTTGGAGACAATCTCTTCCACCATGGTATTCCACTCGCCGCAGGCAGGGCATCTGCCTAACCACTTGGAACTCTCATTTCCACAAGAGGAACAAAACCAACCTTTTTTAACTTTTGCCATAGATATATTACTTACTACAAAAATAGTTATATTTGTGGAGATTTTAACTTTTCACTACCAATCATTATGAAGAAATATTTTTTCCCTTTTCTGCTGACTCTCCTTTTTACAGCATTTTTTTCAAACTCCTACGCGCAGGTTTGTGATGACCGACAGGACGCTATTGTATCTCAAATAGATGAATATGTGGCTAAGGTTCGTAGTGACTGGCGCATTCCCGGTCTCTCTTTTGCCGTTATAAAAGATGGTAAAGTGCTCCTATCTAAAGGGTATGGTGTCAGGGAATTTGGCAAGAATGTCCCGGTTGATGAAAACTCTATTTATCAGATAGGGTCTGTCTCCAAGTCATTTACAGCCTCTGTAATGGCCTCTTTGGTGGATGAGGGGCTTGTATCGTGGAACGACACAGTTAAAAACATCCTTCCCGATTTAGATCTTTATGACGATTGGGTAGAGAATAATCTGTTAGTTAAAGACCTTATGACACATAAAACGGGGATTAGGGGACAGGCAGGGACATATATTCCTAATTTAGGGTATGATAGAGAAGATGTCTATCAAATGCTTCACCTCTTAAAACCGGCTTATAGTTTTAGAAATGTCTATTCATATAATAACATTACTTTCCTAATCGCTTCAAAAGTTATCGAAAAGAAGACAGGTAAGAGTTGGGAGCAGAACTTAAAGGAGAGGATTTTAGAACCTATAGGGATGTCTGCGACCACCATGAATCAAGAGGGGTTTGAGTCGGCCGGGGAACACTCTACCATCCCTCACGACTTTTGGTATGTTAAAGACTCGATGTATGTCTCCCCTATTTATGGGGAGGAGCAGGCTCTGCATTGGCTCACTGTTATAGGTCCGGCAGGGAGTGTAAACTCCTCAGTTTCAGATATGGTTAAGTGGGCAGATTTCCACATAAACAATGGAAAAGTGGGGGATAAACAGGTCCTCTCTAAAAAAAATATGGACTTTCTGCATAGAGGGCAGACAATAGTTTCTCAAGACTCCACATATATAAGACTTTATGGTCATTGTTGGTATGTGGAGCAGAATAATAAGTATAAGCTTATTTTCCACACAGGTACCACTTGGGGATATACTGCAATATGTGCCTTCGTCCCCGAACTTAAATTAGGGTTGATGGTTCTTTGTAACTCTGAGGTTCCTGCATCTCCTCGATATGCCATAATGCGAAGAGTGGCAGACCTTTTCTATGGTGTGCCTACGACAGAACTTCGGGATTGGAATAGTGAGTATTTGAAAGAGTGGTGGGCAGAGGAGAGGAGTGATTTTGATGCAAAAGAGGCTAAAGAGGGGGAAAAGGTGGTTCTACCTGCTCCTCAAAATCTAAATGCGTTAGTGGGGAAATATACCAAGGAGGCTCCGTTTGGAGGAGCGGAGATTACCCAAGAAGAGAATAAACTCTATATAACAATAGGAAAATATGGGTGGAAGCATGAATTAACTCATGTCTCAGGAAATGAATTCTCCTTTAGGTCTGATGGGCATAAGTTTCCTATTACATTTACTTTCAACAAGAAAGGAAATAAAGTTCTCTCTTTTGAGGTGGACTTTAATTATGGTGAAGATTTCGGTCCTTGGGTTAAAACTAAATAATACTTAGATACAATGAAAAGATTTCTTTCGGTTTTGCTTATTATTCTCTGCTGCTTCTCAATGCAGATTAGTGCTCAAAAAAAAGGGACAAAGCTCCCAACTCCTATTCGTTTAGCTGCCCCGATAATAGGGGTCTCTTCTACTGCTGAAGAGGGGATGGCTGCGGCTCCTCTTACATATATCAATGCAATAAAAAAAGCGGGGGGAGTCCCTTTGGTTATTCCAATGACCTCCGATTCCACAGAGTTGGCAAGAGTTCTTGGAGTCATAGATGGTCTGGTTATGACAGGAGGGGAGGATGTGGATCCTTTAAAAAATTATGGTGAGGAGCCCTTAAGGGCAATGGGAGAAATTGCCCCTAAAAGGGATGCCTTTGATATGTTACTTGCAAAGATGGCAGTCACAAGGGGGGTGCCGGTTCTTGGGATCTGTCGTGGCTGTCAAGTACTGAATGTTGCTTTTGGTGGGACTCTTTACCAAGATATTCCATCGCAAGTCCCCATCTCTACCGTTAAACATCGTCAGAGTGCACCAAGGGAGTATGGCACACACTCCATTCATATCGAGAGTGGCTCCGTTTTACACTCATTGTTATTAGTGGATTCAATAGCAGTTAACTCTTACCATCATCAAGCTGTCAAAGATATTGCCCCCTGTTTTAAGGTTACTGCCCGTTCAAGTGACGGGATAGTGGAGGCAATAGAGCCTATTGGTGCAGCAAGAAAAGATGTTAAAAATGTGTTGGGAGTTCAGTTCCATCCTGAAGGACTTGTTTCGGCAGGAGACGATACATTTCTCCCTTTATTTAACTGGCTTATAAATACGGTGAAAAACAAGTAATTACTTGTCACATTTAATCGATATTTGTATTCTATGTGACCTTAATTGTTAGCTAAGTTTTGATTAATTAACATAAAAATTTTATTATGGTTACTATTAGAAAAATCATCGGAAAGAGTCTTATCGCGCTTTTTTTGATATCAACATCTTTGCTGATGTTAACCTCTTGCGACTTGGTCGCCGTAATTGAGCCTACTCTTTCTCTCTCCCCACAAGCTATTGAGTTAAATTCTGCGGGAGAAAAACAGACTATAACTGTTACTACTAATCAAAAAGAGTGGTCTTTCACTCAAGAGGGTGACTGGTTTACAGTGATTAAAGAGGGTAACACCTTGAATATTACTGCTTCTGCCAATGCCACGCTTACTACTAAAACAGGAGGTAAAATAACAGTAAGAGCCGGTGCTTTCAAGGATAATACCAATGGTAAGGAGAGTAACAGTAACATTAATTATAAAGAAGAGTCAGCCACTATAACACAGTTAGGGGTTGCCGTCTCTGCTGCCTCTTTTGTAGGTAAATGGAAAGTGGATAATAACATCTATCTTTTTGCATCAGACTTGAAATGTACCCTCTATGTCCCTATACCGGAGATGAATGGTTTTGTCGTAAAAGAGGCCGGAACTTATGCCTATAACGAAGGGACTAAAACTGTTGTTATAACCCTTCCATCGGGAGTTACTAATATGGTTGTTACATCTTATACCGCTGAAAGTATCACTACTACAGTTAACGGTAAAGCAGTAGTGCTCAATAAACATGCAGGTGATATTACGATAGCAGATACCTTTTTTGTTGGCGGGGTCTCTTATCCTGTAGATTATGCGGCAGCTTTAACATACTGTACGAATAAAGGGGGTGGAGTCATTTTACATATTGCCTCCATTGCCGGTGTCTCGCAAGGTAACCCTAAAGGATATCCTGAGTTCACCCTTAAAAAAGCTACTCATATAGAGCTTATCTTTACATATCATTGGAATTGGGAATATGGGGCTAAAAAGAATGTGGTGGCTTATATCAACGATAAATCTACAGGGACGAGAGTGTTAGAGTGTGCCCAACTCCCTTATCCAGGACAGGGGGGAAAACTTAATGCTAACTGGTCAGGTTACCCAAGAGGTAAGGTTTTACAAGCAGGTACTTATGTAGTCCGCTCATCAGATGAGGCTACTTGGAGTTATACTTATGACACAATAGATATAGGAATGACCACCATTCTTGGGTGGTAGTAACTTAAAAGAGTGCTATTCAAAAGAAGGTGACTAATTTTTAGCCACCTTTTTTATAGAATTAAGATTCAAATTACCCCAGGGACGGTCTTCGTCTATGTAGGGAATAAGATTAAATGTTATCTTATATTTAGACTGGGCATCTGTAAGGAGGTTAATAATGGAGAGGAATTCACTCTTAAACTCTAAAAACTCTTTTTCCGAGACATTCCCACCATTAAACATGTTATAATCTTCTAAAGTCATAATAGAAACGATTCCCTTAACCATCAAAAGGTACTGATTAAAGAGAGTCTGATCTAATGAAAGCTGAAGTTTAGCCTCTTTATCTTTTCCGTTAATAATATAGCGTGTAGAGAAGAGGTAAGGAGAGGGGATCTGAACTGAGGTTCCCTCTTTTTTCATATTATCATTCACCAAGTCTCCGACGCTCTTCCTTAGGTAGAAATATAAAATACCATCTGCTTCGTAAAACTGAAGTAGATTATTAATCTCTAA
>CAZXOP010000116.1:0-6143 GCA_964642235.1 uncultured Muribaculaceae bacterium | reverse complement strand
TTTTACGTCCTAATCTTGCTTATGTGGTCAGAAGGGCAGAGGACAAACTAGGACAGCTCCTTAAGATCTCTAACTTTATTCTTGGAAGTGGAATTGTCTATGTCAGGGAGAGAAAAAAGACAGAAGAGATAGCCTCATTTCTAAAATCTCAAAATATCGAAGCTGATTTTTATCATGCGGGTTTAAGTAACCAAGAACGTTCCCTTAAACAAGATTTATGGCAAAAGGGGGATTTAAGGATTATTGTCGCTACCAATGCCTTTGGGATGGGAATAGATAAACCAAATGTTAGGTTTGTAGCTCATTTTGATATGCCTGAGTCTATAGAGTCTTATTTTCAAGAGGCCGGTCGTGCAGGGAGGGATGGGATGAAATCTTATGCCACTCTACTTTGGAATAATAGCGATATCCTCCGTTTAAATCAAATTTTCAAAGTTACATTTCCCGACTTGGAGTATATCGCCGATATCTATCAAAAAGTTTTTAATTATTTAGGACTTGTTTATGAAGAGGGGGAGGGGCAGACATATAAATTTAATCTAATAGATTTTTCCAGACAATTTAAGCTCCACTCTGTATCGGCATTTTATGCTATTAAGTATATAGAGATGTCAGGATACTGGACATTAACAGAGGAGTTAGACAATCCGAGTCGCATTAATTTTATTGTGGACAGAGATGAACTTTATAAAATTCAACTCTCCAACTATCACCTCGACACCTTTGCAAAGGCACTTATGAGGCTCTATCCGGGACTCTTCTCACATTTAGTGGCAATAGATGAGGAGTTTATTGCCAAGACCATTAAAGACTCCCCCGAAAATGTTAAAGGAAATCTGATTTCACTCTCGAGGAAAGGGATTATCAAATATATTCCCCGTGTCCGTTCTCCGCTTATTTCCCTTAATAATGAAAGGCTTACACCTAATAATCTTTATCTTTCTCAGAGCAATTACGACTCAAGAAAAGGGGTTTTCAAAGAGAGGATGGATAAAATTATAGAGTATGCAACAGATGAGAGTGCAGAGAACTATAACTGTCGTAGTCAAAGGCTCCTTGCCTATTTCGGAGAAGAAAACTCCCAAAAATGCGGTGTATGTGACTTATGCCTGAATAAGGATTAACTTAACTCAATAAATCTCTTTAGTTCCAGATAGAGTTTTTGGGTAGGAAGCCCCATAACATTCTCCTGCGACCCATTAATATTAGCAATCCCCACATGCCCGATCCACTCCTGGACTGCATAAGAGCCGGCTTTGTCATAAGGGTTAAAGGTGTCGAGGTAATAGTCTATCTCCTCTTGCTCTAATTTTCTAAAAGTAACATCAGAACTCTCAGTGAAAATCGTATGTCGTTTATGGTCTCTAATACAGACACTTGTTAAAACGGTATGTGTGTTATCAGAGAGGAGAGAGAGCATCTTAAAAGCATCCTCTCTATCTTGTGGTTTCCCAAGAACTATCTCCTCGCCAATATTCTCTTTACTTGGGCAAAACACCAAAGTATCGGCTGTTATAAGTGTTTCATTATCCGTAAGTTCACGATGGAAACCAATAGATTTACGGTAAGCAAGTGTCTCTGGAATAAGGTGATGAGAGAGTTCCTCTGGATAATCTTCATTAACATGAGATGTCCCATCTAACTCAAAATCAATACAAATAGCTTTGAGAAGATCCCTCCTCCGAGGTGAGGAAGAGCCTAAAATAATCTTGAAATCTCTGATTTTATCTCCCAAAATGGCCATACTTACCTGAAAAATGATTTACATTAAAAACCCATTTTTCTTGAACCTTTAGAACCTGCTCTATCAGCTCCCTTGCACACCCTTTTCCTCCTCCATGAGTGGAAATATAGTCGCAAACCTCCTTAACTTCCACTACGGCATCCGAAGGGCAGGCAGCAAGTCCGCAAATTTTAAGTACGGGAATATCAGGAATATCATCTCCCACGTAAGCAACCTCTTCGGGAGATAACTGGTGCTTAGAACAAAAATCATAAAAATCGGGTGCTTTATCTCTGGAAAGCTGGTAAATATCCTCCTCAGGAATAGATAATGCAAGAAATCTTTTCAGAATGCTATCAGAATTTCCTCCGGTAATAATCCCTATCTTAAAGCCATTCATAATCGCCATTCTCATTCCAAATCCATCTTTGGAGTCAAACACTCTTAATAAATCCCCGTCAAGTGTGGAGATAATGCTCCCATCTGTCAATACACCGTCAACATCGAAAACAAATGCCTTAATCTTGTGAAGTCTGTTTTTATAATTTCCCATAATTTATATATCTATCTTTTTATTATATTTTTCAGCTATTTTTTGACTCAACTCTTTATAGAGTTCCTCATACTCGGAAAACCCAAGTTTATCAAGTAACTCCAGATGTTTGTTTATTGTGCCTACATCCTCCCTTATAGCAGGTCCTGTCTGCATAACGGTCGGATGAACCAGGAACGCCTTTCTTACAGTTTCGATGGTTGCAGGGAGTAGGAGAGTAGGGCTATGTCCTGCAATATCAAATGCTACTGAAAGGAGGTAATTTACAAAATTACAAGAGAATACTGCTGCAGCATGCATCCTAAGACGTTTTTCCGAATCACAAAAAGTATAATCGGAATTAAGACTACCCAACATCTCTATTAAAAACTCTTTAACCTCTTCATCACTTGCTTCCAATAAGAATGGAACTTCATTAAAAACAATATTCTTAGACTTGCTAAGTGTCATGAGAGGGTAGAGCACTCCGTATTTACACCCCTTCTCTCCAAGGGGAGCAAGCTCTGAAAGTGAAGTGGCTCCGGAAGTATGAAAGACAATAGGCTTCTCGGAACCAATTGAGAGTGAGAGGTTTTGAATGACCTCCGGTATCGCCTCATCCGTCACAGCAATAATAATTACCTTCGAGGCAGTTAATGGTTCAAGGGTAGAGGAGAACTCTGTATTTTGCCCCGATTCCCTTAGGATAGCAGCAACTCTCTCCCCGTTTTTTTTACTTCTATTGTATATATAGTCTATAGCATACCCACTCTCAGCCAAAGCTAAAGAAAACCTGACGGCAACATTGCCCGATCCGATTATAGATATGCCGAAATTACTCATACAACAGATTTGTTACTTGAGTTAACAAAGTTGTTTTATGGTCTAAGCCTGAGCCGAACCAGGAGTGAAAGGCATAGGAATACCCCCTTTAGGATTATTAATATTTATCTCCCCAAACTGACTCTCGTATTTAGAAAGATTATCGCTTAAGGCCATAAATAGCCTCTTTGCATGTTCAGGAGTCATTATAATTCTACTTGCCACCTCTGCTTTAGGTGTTCCGGGGAGCATTCTGGCAAAATCGAGTATAAATTCACTGGATGAATGGGTTATAATGGCAAGGTTTGAATAGTTGCCTTTTGCCACTTCGCTACTCAGTTCTATACTGAGTTCATTTGATGGTTGTAAGGGTTGAGACATAAAAATTGAATAAAAATTTATGCAAAGATAGCATTTTGATTAAATTTGCAGGTTATATTAAAATTAATTTGAAATTTAAGAGAATTATGGAGATTCCCAGCAAGTACAATCCTGCCGAGGTAGAAGACAAATGGTATTCATATTGGTTAAAACATAACTTTTTCCATTCAGAACCCGATGATAGAGAGCCATATACAATAGTTATCCCCCCTCCAAATGTGACCGGAGTGCTTCACATGGGGCACATGCTTAACAATACCATTCAAGATGTATTGGTAAGGAGAGCTCGAATGCATGGGAAAAATGCCTGTTGGGTTCCCGGTACAGATCACGCCTCTATAGCCACTGAAGCGAAGGTGGTAGCAATGTTAAAAGAGAAAGGGATAGATAAATATGACTTAACGAGAGAGGAGTTTTTAAAATATGCATGGGAGTGGAAAGAGAAACATGGTGGAATAATTCTCCAGCAGTTGAAAAAATTAGGTGCCTCCTGTGACTGGAATAGGACTAAGTTTACTATGGATCCCCCTTTAAGTAAGGCAGTTATAAATACTTTTGTCTATTTTTATAAAAAAGGGTATATCTACAGAGGGGTAAGAATGGTAAATTGGGACCCGAAAGGGCTTACCGCTGTTAGTGATGAGGAGGTTATCAGGAGGGAGACTAAGTCGAAACTCTACTATCTTCGTTATAAGATCTCAGAGAATGGAGCCCCTTCAGATAAGTTTATTGTCATAGCCACGACTCGCCCTGAAACTATTATGGCAGATACGGCTGTCTGTGTTAACCCTGAAGATGAAAGGTATAAGGAACTTAAAGGGAAGAGAGTTTTCATTCCTCTGATTAATAAGGAGATTCCTATCATTCAAGACTCCTATGTGGAGATGGAATTTGGGACAGGGTGTTTGAAAATTACCCCTGCCCATGATATTAATGACTATGAAATAGGGATTAGGCATAAACTCCCTGTGGTAGATATTATTGACCAGTTTGGACGTCTTAATTCTGATGCTCAGATACTTGTAGGAGAGGATCGCTTTGTCGCCAGGAAGAAGATAGTTAAGATGCTTGAAGAGCAAGGGCATTTGGAAAAAGAGGAGGAGTATATCTCTCAGATAGGGTATTCGGAGAGGACAGATGAAGTTATAGAGCCTAAACTCTCTCTGCAGGGGTTTCGAAAGATGGATGAGTTGGCAGAAGAGGCTCTGAAAATGGTGGAGACAGATAGGATAAAGTTAATCCCTGACAAATACCGCAATACATACCGTCACTGGATGGAGAATGTCCGCGACTGGTGTATTTCAAGACAGCTATGGTGGGGACAGCAGATCCCTGCTTATTATCTTCCTAACGGTGATTTTGTGGTAGAAGCAACTCCTCAGGAGGCAATTGCGGCAGCAAAGAAGATTGACCCCTCTCTGACTCTTGCAGACCTAAAACAAGATGAAGATGTACTCGATACTTGGTTCTCCTCTTGGCTCTGGCCCATCTCTGTTTTCGATGCTGAAAAACCGGGGTTTCCGGAAAGAGAGCCAAATGCAGATTTGAAGTACTATTATCCTACTAATGATTTGGTTACTGCCCCTGAAATACTATTTTTCTGGGTAGCAAGGATGATTATGGCAGGGGATGAGTTCTGCGGAGAGGTTCCATTTAAGAATGTCTATCTTACAGGGATTGTAAGGGATAAGAAAGGGAGAAAGATGTCCAAGTCCCTTGGGAACTCCCCTGATCCTATTGAACTTATGGGGTTATATGGAGCAGATGGGGTTCGTTTGGGGATGTTGCTTTGCAGTTCTGCAGGGAATGACATTCTTTTCGATGAGACTCAGGTGGAGCAGGGAAGGAACTTTTGCAATAAAATCTGGAACGCCTTTAGGCTTGTTAAAGGGTGGCAGGTGGATGAAACCCTACCGCAGCCAATTCACTCCGAATTAGCAATTAATTGGTTTGAAAATAAACTTAATAAGACAATAGAGACCATTGATGACCATTATGGAAAGTTCAGGATATCAGATGGTTTAATGACTCTTTACAAGCTTTTCTGGGACGATTTCTGTGCTTGGTATCTTGAGGTTATTAAGCCCGAATTCGGGAGACCTATAGATAAAAAGACCTATGATAGTACCATTGTCTTCTTCGATGCACTATTGAAATTATTACACCCTATAATGCCTTTTATCACTGAGGAACTTTGGCATAATCTGGAAGAGAGGAGTGAAGGAGAGACTATAATGTTAGAGAAGCAGCCTGTGGCTAAAGCTTATTCTGACTCTAAAATACGCTCTTTTGAGCAGGGAAAGTCGGCAATAGTAAATATTAGATCTATCAGACAGTCGAAAGGTCTCTCTCCCAAGGAGGAGCTACCTTTGGTCATTAAAGGGGGCTTTCCCAAGGAGATAATCTCTGTAATAGAAAGAATGGCAAATATTTCATCTACTCAGATAGTTAAGGAGATAGAGAATAGGGACTCCGGTGCCCTTTTTATGGTGGACACATTTGAATTTTTCGTCCCTTTGTCCGGATTTGTAAATGCAGATGATGAGGTAGCAAAGATTACTGCCGAAATAGAGCATTTAGAAAAATTCCTGAAAGGGGTTCAAGCAAAACTCTCGAATGAAAAATTCGTAGCAAATGCCCCTACAGAGGTGGTGGAACTCGAAAAGAAGAAGAAGAGTGATGCAG
>CAZXOP010000115.1:2401-6230 GCA_964642235.1 uncultured Muribaculaceae bacterium | reverse complement strand
CCTACTTCGTTTGCATCTATTTCGAGTGATACGATTCGTGGATAATCAACGCTCCCTTTTAACTCAAATTTACCGTTTTTAAGAGTACCGCTGCTTATAACTTTCGTATCATTTAATTCATAGATACTTAAAGAGATTTTTGCGTTATCGCACCCTTGGATTTCTCCAACTATTTTAAAGCTACTGCTATTCTTACAGGCAAATAGAATAGGAATCAATAATATCAATAATAGTTTTCTCATCTTTTAATATTTTTTATTCTGTGTCAATAACTTATTCCCTGCGAGTGCTGATTTGGGCATAGGAAGATTTAGAAAATCCATATTATTAACCCATTTGAGTGCTTTGAAATCGATATTGTTTATCTGTTTGTAACGCACCATATCAAACCACTCTTCGTTATTTTCCCCGAAGAGCTCCATATACTTATGTTTTAGAATCGTCATAAGGAGGTCTTTATTGGCGATATTATCTATATAATCATCTGCATATTTAGCCCTCTTACATAATGGACGCATCGCATCTCTTGCATCAGCAAATTTACTTTGACGAGCAGATGCTTCAGCTAGGATAGCATACATTTCACCCATTCTTAAAAAGTAATATGTGTTTCCCGGTTTCCCCTCTACTCTATCTGTGGACTGATATTTATTGAATCCCCATGGGCTTACCATATAAGCTGAACCGTATATTTTAATGAAACGATCGTCGTAACCTGTCTCGTTATCAATATCTCCATCTGTGGCCTCTCCCACAAGTTCGTCTGCTATTAGATTAACAGTCATACCGGCTCCTGCCATAAAATCATAATAGTATCCCGGGATAGTAGAGTTAGGGTATTGGCAATGGAGAGTAAATATAATCTCTTTAGATTCAAAACTATTATGATAAATGTCCAATAGTTCCGATTCCACAATATTTCCTTTCGCTAACCCTTCGTTAATTGTTTGTTTGGCATAATTAGCGGCTCCTGCATAATCCCCTTTTGAGAGTAGAACTTTCGCTTTTAACCCTTTTGCTGCAAGGGGTGACGAATAGTAAGGGATAAGGGAACTAGAGTTTCCGTTGGCAATGGCAAAGTCAAGGTCAGAGAGAATACTCTCGTAACATTCACTAACCTTTGAACGAGCTTTGGCAATATTGTCCCTTACCGGTTCTCTCCAAATTACTATCCCATACTCTGAGTTTATATCCCAAAACTCTCCGAAATGCCTCAAAAGCATAAAGTGAGCTAAGGCTCTACTAAAGGTAGCTTGGGCTACTATATCTTTTCTTCTCTCTGCCGTAAGCCCCTTTATCTCCCCTTTAGCATCCAGGTTCGCTATTAAAGAGTTTGAGGTATTAATGACCTTATAAAGCTGTGCATAAAAACTATCGAGTAGATAGTTCTCCGGTTTTACAGCGTTTTTCAAGAAATCTGCACCCCCATAAGTAGAGGAGCGGAGTAATATTCCCGCCATTCCACTCATACAGTCTCTTACCGCTGTTATAGAATACCCTTTCCAAGTGGCATAAATACCATTTAGAGCCTGTTCTGCAGAACTAGCATCGCTGATTAGAGTGTTGTCAACAAGCACATTCTCAGGTTGGATATTATCAAGAGGTCCCAATAATTCACATGAATTAAGTAAAAATAGGGACGATATTATTATTATTAAAATACTCTGTTTCATATCTCAAATTATTAAAACTTAAAGTTAACTCCGAAAGTGAAAGCTTTGCTTAAAGGATATATATCCTCATTTACGGCCATATCATAAGGGGTACTTCCCACCAGCTCAGGGTCTGCGCCGGGCCATTTAGTAAAAGTAAGAAGATTAGTGCCGGAAGCATATAGAGAGATCCCCTGCAAATTTAAACTCCTTATAAATGAAATAGGGAGATCGTATGAGATGGTAATATTCTTCAATCTCAAATAAGATTTATCAAATACATATTTGTCGTTTTGGGTAGCATTGTAACGGTTAGAAGTGTCATATATTCTCTTTGCAAATGGAGCATTTCTATTGGTTTCACTCCAGGTCTTACCATACATATATGCTGTCATATTATCTCCGACTATACCCCATGCATCTATCTGAAGAGGGTAATAAATAGCTTGTCCCCCAATCGCATACTGGAAAAGACAGGTCATACTTAACCTTTCGTAAGTAAATGTATTACTCCATCCCCCAAAGAACTTAGATTCAGGGTTAGCAATAACCACTCTATCTTCGTCTGTTATTCTTCCATCTCCATTTATATCCTTCATTAAATAGTCACCTGCGGTGGTAGCTCTCTGATAATATGGAAATCCTTTAGCAACAGCAGCAGCATTTAAGGCATCTATTTCGCTATTTTCTTGTAGGATTTTACTAACAATGTACCCTTTCTGAGTCCCAACAGGCATCCCTTCGATAAAAGAGTCCTGCATATAGGGGGTTATTTCCGCATTGTTTATTTTTTCTATTTTATTTTTATTGGTGGCAATATTAAAATAGGATCTCCAAAGGAATTTATTGTTTCTAATAACATCTCCCCCTATTTCAAACTCTATCCCTTTATTGCTCATATCTATAACATTGTCCCAATAAATAGAGAGACCAGATTCTAACACGTGAGGTGCCGGGGATAATGCCCCTGCTGTATAACGATAATAAGCGTCAATACTTCCATAGAGTCTTCCGTTAAAGAACCCAAAGTCCAACCCTGTATTATATTCGGTGGTCATTTCCCATTTTATTGATTGGTTTGGAAGGACATCCATCAGTGTAATTGCAAACTTGTTATTATATACTCCGTTGGAAGCTCTCTCATAAAACTGTAGATATGAGAAATCCTCAACGTTTGTAGAACCGGTGCTACCTGCACTTGCACGGAATTTTAGAAGATCCATTGATGTAAACTCCTTCATAAACTCCTCGTTTCTAATGTTCCACCCTAAGGAGAGGGCAGGGAAGTATCCGATTCTATTTTTGGGTCCGAATTTAGAAGAGGCATCCCCTCTTAAACTCGCCTCTAAAAGGTAACGAGAAGCATAGTCATAAGAGATTCTACCATAAAGTGAATTTAACGCACTCTTGGAGACAGATTCTGTTCTCCCTGTCTCTGTTAGGGCAGAACCCATATTATTAAGGAAGTTGTCATTAGGGAAACGCTCATAAGTGTTTTTGAAGCCCCTTATAACGTATCTGTCACCTCCATAACCCACCATGGCAGCAAAAGAGTGATTGTCAACCAATAAATTATAATCAAATCTAAAGTTTGCGGAGAGGGAGGTCATTTTTGAATGATTTTTTATTAGTTCTGACTTGGTCTCCATTATAGAGTATATCCCTTGAGCAACAATGGGGAGAAAATAGTCATTACTATAAAAATAAGAAGCTAAATTAAAGTCAGAGTGGAATTTAAGCCCCTTTACGATGTTTATATCCAAGTATGCATTCCCAAGTATCTGATTGTTTTCAAAAAGAGATTTAACCTCTCTCTGTGCCACAGGTGATGGTCTGAACATATCAAATCCACCTCCTGTCTGAGCAATTCCGTTTATTCTGGAAAACTCCCCATTTTCATCATATACAGGGAGGTCAGGGCGTGTCTGCCATGCTGCACCTCCAAAGCGCATATTGGTTCCGTCAACTGAGGGGCTGTTTCTCTTTGAATATGAGTAATTAAGTGCTCCCCCCATTTTAATATATTTGTTTATGTCTGAGTCTAAAGAGATTCGAGAACCGTAATGATTTAAGCGGTCTTTAATATAGATTCCGTCTTGATTCTGAGCATTAAAGGAGAAGGAGTAGTTAGTGGTCTCAGAACCTCCCCTCAATGTGGTGAAGTAACGGTGTGTTCC
>CAZXOP010000115.1:0-2301 GCA_964642235.1 uncultured Muribaculaceae bacterium | reverse complement strand
AGTAGTTAGTGGTCTCAGAACCTCCCCTCAATGTGGTGAAGTAACGGTGTGTTCCGGCATTCTTTTTTAATATTTCTCTCTCCCAATTAGTATCAGCTTTTCCAAAAGCAGACTCTTTTAACCCTTTGTATTCCATCTTGGTAACATATCCCCAAGAGTCATATTCAGAGACAATATTTGCAAAATGTGCCAAAACAGTATCATCCCAGGTATCTGTATCTCCTGCATTAAATGCCTTTACAGACTCCCTAATTAGTTCGTCCTGCATGGCTTTATAATCCTTGGCATTTAGTGCTGCACAGACTTTAATAGGGTTTGCAAAAGAGTAAGAGTAGCCTGCCTCGATGGAGATTTTTTCTCCTCTCTTCCCGTTTTTGGTTTGAATAATAATGATCCCGTTTGCCCCTCTTGAACCATAAATAGCAGTAGCAGAGGCATCTTTTAGGACGTCAATACTCTCAATGTCATTCGGAGAGAGGTTTATAAGAGGATTAATGGTATTGTTTTCCACGAAGATTGGAACTCCGTCTATTACATATAGTGGAGCATTGTTTGGTCTTGTGGAGAACATATTGGGGAGAGGGGAGGTTATCCCTCGAATGTTGATATTTGCCCCTTTTCCGAGTTCCCCTGTCCCTTGAACAGACGAAACTCCCTTCATGGTCCCTCCTAACATATAATCCACAGAGAGTGCTGTGGGTGAAAGGGATTCCATTGCCTCCTTTTTAACAGAGGAGACAGAACTTGTTAGCGATTTTCTTGTCTTGCTTCCGTAACCGATAACCACCACATCATCCAACAATACATTGTCTTCCATAAGAGTAACATTTATTACCCCTTCATTGTTACATTGTACTTTCACCTCTTTCATCCCTATTAGCATAAAGAGAAGGCACTCTCCACCTTTACGGTCAAACTCTAAGGTATATTTTCCGGTTTCATCGACAAAAGCACCAATAGTGGTTCCTTCTAAAAGTACGTGTGCCCCATACATGGGTTCTCCGTTCTTGTCAACTACCCTACCTGTAACTTTTACTTTCTGCCCTTTTTGAGGAGAGGCGGTAGTAGTAGTTGCTTTTTGAGCTACCTCCTTGTGAGAAATAATAACCTGCTTGTCAACTATCTTATAAACAATATCCGTCCCCTCAAATAGTTTGTCCAAGACAGTGGTTACAGCTTCGTTATCGCAATGTATCGAACAGATTTTTTCTACATCGACTAATTGATTATTGTAGAGGAAATTATACCCGCTCGATTTCTCTATTTCTTCTATAATGAATTTAAGTGGCTTATTAGCCTCATTTATAGAAATTTTCTTAACCTGAGCACTTAATGTACCCAGCGAGACCACCATTAAACAGAGGAAAATGAAGAGTCTCCTTAATAAATAAAAATAACCTTCGTTTGGTTTCATAAATATAGTAATTAGTTAATTTTCATAAGTTTAACCGCTCTCTCTTTTACGGTATATTTTATCGGAGAAGAGAGGGATATATAATCCAAAACCTGCTCGAGGGAGCAGTTATCTAATTTGGCTGTAAAGACATAGGAGTAGAGTTCGCTATTCTCTATTGAAATAGTGACATTAAACCATTTTTCTAAAGTAGAAACGACATCTGTCATCTTGCTCCCCTTAAAGACTAAGATACCATCTTTCCAAGAGCGATAACTCTCATCATCAACAGATTCGACAGAAATAAAATTACTGCTCCTCTCTAGTACCACTTTTTCGGAGGGGTGCATCTGATATGTGTTCTCTTTATTGCTGATTTTGACTATCCCGCTAATAAGTACAGACTCCACTTGCTTCATCTCTTCATAAGCCTTAACTGAGAATTTGGTACCTGTTACAGTCATTCTTAAATCATTTCCTAAATCGACAATAAATGGGATCTCTTTATTCGTTTTAACATCGAAAAATGCCTGTCCGGAAAGTTTTACACCTCTCTGTTTATCTCCGTAACTCTCTGATATCAATAGTTTGCTTGCTGAATTTAACCAAACTACCGTGCTATCTTTTAATACTATTTTAGACCTGGTCCCGGCAGGGGAGTAATACTCCTGGACCTGAGGTGTGGTTAAATCCATGGGGAGAATTTCAACATTGGCCTGGGCTATTTCGCTCACCTCTTCTGCCGGTGAATTAGTGAAGTAGTAATAGGCGAAACCGATGGCAAGAGGGATAAATAACACCGCTGCGACTCTTTGTAGATGAGAAAAGAGGAGAGTTCTTCTCTTTTTCTTCTCTTTTTGACTCTGACCGATATTTAATTTACTTAATATAAGTTCAAAATTAGGAGC
>CAZXOP010000114.1:0-6357 GCA_964642235.1 uncultured Muribaculaceae bacterium | reverse complement strand
TGCCGTTGCTCAGAATGATAAACAAATTAAAACAGTTAAATGAAAAAATAAATCGGTTGGAATGGTAACAAATCTATAATATACTCTCAATTACAAATGGGGTGTAATCGGGGTTAGAATTTGGAATTTGCGGGGAGGGGGATGAGTGCGAACATGAATCTTTGTCCTGCAAAGTGCCGGATAACTCTGATTTCTATTAGGTTCGGTCCTTTTTTCAGTGAGATTTCGGTAGGTTTTCTCATCCAGTAGAACTGTTCGTCAGTAAATGGTAACTCCTCTTCCGGGCGTGCCCAAGTATGGTAATGGAAACGGTACATCCCAGGCTGTTCCCATACCGGAGGTGCCACTTTTTCACCATTGACCCTTAATTCTCCACCATTGCCCCACTCCCCTTGGAGAGGTATTCCATCTGAAAATCTATTGGAACGAGCAGAGACATCAAATCCCACTAATGCCCTGATGGTCGTATCGGAATTAGCATAAATAGTGCTCTGTGCAATGCAAATTATGGTATCTTTCCTATTGGCATCTCGCACAAAAGGGAGTGCGTCAAGGTCAATAACATCTCCGTATTGGGTGGTAATCACGGAGGTCCCTTCTCCCGTAGGAGTCTCCATTTGGGGCCCGTCGCTCTTCTTTTTCAAAGACAATGAGAGTTCCCAAGGTGTGTTTGAGGTGGCTGCCCACCGCATATCCTCATTTTTCAGGAAAACATCTCGGTGGAAACTCATCTTCTTTTGAAATGCAGCCAGAAGGGGAGTTCCTGCTACCGCAGGGTCCTCTTTTTCTATTGTCCCTCCATTCCAAAACCTCTCGGCAAAGGGGAGCAATCCACTTAACATCCCATTGTGTGGCAATATTTTAGATTTGTCTATCACCCTTACATCGTTCCAAAGACAGAGTATCCCTCCAAGTGCATGTTCGTCTGATTTTCCTGTGGCACAAGGGGTATGATAAAAGAGCCTATCTGAGAGGATAAAGGGGTCATAATAATTAAGATACCCCATAAATGAGTCTAAGAATTTCTTATCTTTATCTAAGTTAAAGGGATCTACCTCTCCATCTCTCCATATCTGATATATGGTCTCTTTACCCCCCGGAAGCCCCGGATCCCAAGCAATGGTTTTCCTCCCTGCTTTATGGACGAGGTTTTCAGCCCAACTCATAAACCCCTTAGGGTCTTTTATATGGACTTCATCTGAGCCAATATGAAGGTAGGGGACATCCTCCAAAGGGATCTCCTCAAAGTACTCCGCTAAACATTTCTCTAAAACAGCCATCCCCTCCGGTGAGTCCATCCCAAAGCCAAAAGCGGCATTGAAATAGTCACTATGCCCCGGCATATCTATCTCAGGGATAATCATTACCCCTTTTTTCTTAGCGTATCTTATTACATCTCTAATCTCATCATAAGTGTAAAACCTTCCGGCATCTCTCCCTATTCTCTGATACTTAGGGTCGTTAAGCTGAGGAAATACCCGACACTCGATTCTCCATGCAGGTTTGTCGGTAATATGCCAATGGAATACATTTACTTTATATAGAGAGATTAAATCTATATAGTGTTTAATGTCTGCCACCTCTACGAAGTTTCTCCCTGCATCATACATAAATCCCCTTATCGGAAATTCGGGGTAATCTTCTATTATTACATTAGGGAGTTTATTCCCTTCTCCCTTTAACTGCTTGATGGTTACATCTGCCCAGATAAACCCTCTCTCACTTGAAGCCTCCACCTCTATTCCCTTTTTGGTAATTTTTATTTTATACCCTTCGTCAGGAATCTCTTTATTCTCTTTGCGAGAGATCTTGGAGAGATTAAACCAATTATCACTCAGCACCTTGACTACTCTTGGTTGCGGAATGAGATTAAACTCCTTCTTCGCATTATTTTGACCAAATGAGATAAAGGGGAGAGATAGCATTACCAATACTATAGCTCCGATTCTTATTAATCTGTTTCTCTTTTCCATAAACAATGATTATGATATTATCGATGATTAAATATTAAATCAATCTCCACTCTTTTAACTCTCGCGAAAGGATCTTCTCCTGTCCATTGCAGAGGGAGTTAAGTAATCTGTGGAATGCCGGACCATGGTTAGGGTGCCGCAGGTGGCAGAGCTCGTGCAGCATTACGAAGTCTTGCAGATGCTCCGGGAGGAAGAGGAGTCTGATATTCAGGTTAATGTTCTTTTTTGCGGAGCAACTTCCCCAGTTCGAGGAGTTGTTTTTAATGGAAACCCCTTCATATAAAGGGTGAACGCTCTCTCTTCCGAAGAGGGTGGAAAAGAGGGATTGTTCTTTCACAAAACCGTGCTGCAGGGCAAGTTCTTCGAGACGGGGGATGAATTTTTTGCGGGCAGCACCACGGAGTGCCTCAAGTTCCTTTTTCTCCTTAATGGGGGGTATTGTCTTACCACTATTGAGGATTTTTTCTTGCTTGCGCATCTGCTTGAGTTTAGTATCAATAACCCATTGTACTTTGGATTCGAGGAAACTTTCCCCACGGGAGTAAGGACAATACCAAGGCATTGTAACTAAAATACCGCGTTTAGGGTGCACGGAGAGCCTTATCGAAGAACTTCCCTTCCTTTTTAGCAGTTTAACTTCCCCAAGCAGGGGGTGATCTATCATTTTTTCCACGGCACAAAGTTAAAAATATTTGCACAATCTTTTTATTTACCTATCTTTGCACTCCCGATTTTGGGACAAAATTTTTAGTAACACATTAATAACCATGGCAGAATATCTCACTGCAGAACAGAAGCAAGAGATTTTCGGACAATACGGGAAGTCTAATAGCGACACCGGCTCTCCGGAGAGTCAGATTGCACTATTTTCCTACCGTATCGCTCACCTCACTGACCATCTTAAAGCAAATAAGAAAGACCATGTTACCCAGAGGTCTCTACTTAGAATGGTTGGAAAGAGGCGCCGTCTGTTGGATTACTTAAAGGCCACAGACATTGAGAGATACAGGCAAATAGTGAAGGCACTTAACCTTCGTAAATAAGATACAGAGGCTGTCACGGTGGCAGCCTCTTTTTGATAAAAATAATATGAATATTGTAAAGAAGACCATCGCATTGGGTGATGGAAGGATCATTGAGATCGAAACCGGAAAATTGGCTAAACAGGCTGATGGCTCCGTGGTTGTTAAAATGGGCGACACTATGTTGCTTGCTACTGTAACATGCGCAAAGGAGGCAAAAGAGGATGTGGACTTTATGCCCCTTTCTGTTGAGTACAAAGAAAAGTTTGCTGCCGCAGGGCGTTATCCCGGCGGTTTTATGAAAAGAGAAGGTCGTGCCTCTGATTATGAAATTTTAGTTGCACGCCTAATTGATAGGGCACTTCGCCCTCTATTCCCCGAAGATTTCCATGCAGAAGTTTTCGTTAACGTTCTATTGATTTCCGCAGACAAAGAGACTATGCCTGATGCACTTGCAGGGCTTGCAGCTTCAGCGGCTTTGGCAGTAAGTGATATCCCTTTCGGAGGTCCTATTTCAGAAGTTAGAGTGGCGAGAATTAACGGAGAGTTCGTTATTAATCCCACTTTCAGCGAGTTGAAAGAGGCAGATATGGATATTATCGTAGCTGCTACTCTTGACAACATCATGATGGTGGAAGGGGAGATGCATGAGGTTAGCGAGAAAGATATGCTTGATGCTATCAAATTTGCACACGAAGAGATTAAAAAACATTGTCGTGCTCAGATAGAACTCACCGAAGCTGTTGGTAAAACAGTTAAGAGAGAGTATTGTCATGAGGTTAACGATGAGGAGATTCGTAAAGCTCTTCATGATTTCTGCTATGACAAATGTTATGCAATAGCCAAGTCAAGTTCTGCTAAACATGATCGTTTAGATGCTTTCGAAGCACTTTATAAGGAGTTCCTTGAAAGATTTACCGAAGAGGAGCAGGAAGAGAAGAAGATTATGCTTGCCCGTTATTTCCACAGTGTGGAGAAAGAGGCAATGCGTAGGATGATTCTCGATGAGGGTGTTCGTCTTGACGGAAGGAAAACCAATGAAATTCGTCCTATCTGGAGTGAGATAGACTATCTCCCCGGAACACACGGTTCTGCTATATTTACTCGTGGAGAGACTCAGTCACTTACCACAGTAACTCTTGGTACCAAGATGGATATGAAAGAGATGGATGAGGTACTTATTCAGGATACCCAACAGTTCGTTCTCCATTATAACTTCCCTCCTTTCTCCACCGGAGAAGCTAAACCTCAGAGAGGTACAGGTCGTAGGGAGATAGGTCATGGAAACTTGGCATTTCGTGCCTTGAAACCGATGGTACCTACAGGAGAGGCAAATCCTTATGCAGTAAGAGTTGTCTCCGATATTCTTGAGTCCAATGGTTCTTCCTCTATGGCAACAGTTTGTGCGGGAACTCTCGCCCTTATGGATGCCGGGATTAAGCTTAAAAAACCTGTTTCAGGTATAGCAATGGGGCTTATTTCAGACTCTGCAAGTAAAAAGTATGCAGTGCTTTCCGACATCCTTGGTGATGAAGACCACCTTGGTGATATGGACTTTAAAGTTACAGGAACACCTGATGGTATTACTGCTACTCAGATGGATATAAAAGTTGACGGACTCTCCTATGAGGTTCTTGAACAGGCATTGGAGCAGGCTCGTCAGGGACGTATGCACATTATGGGTGAAATGATGAAGACCATTTCTGAACCACGTGAAGATTACAAACCTCATGTTCCTCGTATTATTCAGATAGTTATCCCCGGAGAATTTATCGGTGCTGTTATCGGTACAGGTGGAAAAGTTATCCAGGAGATACAGAAGACCACAGGAACTACCATTACGATTACAGAGGTTAATGAGACAGGTGTTATCGATATCTTTGGACAGGATCGCGATGCAATGGAGGCAGCTTTGGCTCGTATCAAAGGGATTACTGCTGTTCCTGAAGTGGGTGCAACATATCATGGAAAAGTTGTTTCTATTCTTGACTTCGGAGCTTTTGTGGAGATTCTCCCGGGCAAAGAGGGACTTCTTCATATCTCTGAGTTAGATTATCAGAAAGTTGAGAAAGTTGAGGATGTAGTGAATGTAGGGGATATGCTCGATGTTAAACTTCTTGAGGTGGACCCTAAGAGTGGTAAAATGAGACTCTCTAAACGTGCTTTAATGGAGAAACCTGAAGGTTGGGTAGAGAGAGAACGCAAGCCTCGTCCAGAAGGTGATCGCGGAGACCGTGGAGGTCGTGGCGGTGACAGGAGAGGTGGTGACCGTGGAGGTCGTTTTAATGACAGAGGCGGACATAGTGGTCGTGGTGATCGTGGCGGTGACCGCAATGGCGGAGACCGTGGTGGCGATCGTGGACCTCGCTTCTAACCCCCACAGGTAAAGAGCAATAAAATGACTAAAGACTTGTAAAAGTTTTTAGTCATTTTTTATTTAAATAAGCCCGGTTTAGGGGGGGCGTACTTTGCCACAGGGGAGGTGTGCCCCACCGTTTTATCCACACATGTCTGTAATGCTCTGTAATACAAGCACTTGTTGGCTAAATCCTTAAACTCCTAAGGTCACACCTCATCCCTAAATAGGGTGAAAACGCACTTTTACCCCTTAGGTGTGACCCTGGCAAAAACTGAATAGTACCATTAACTAACTGTGTTCAAGCGTGTTAATCGTATTATTCCCAAATTGGCTGGTTCATACCTCCCTCGCACCCTCCCCCCTTCCCAGCCCACTCTATCGGTGATTCCTCTCCCTTTCCCCTCGGAGGTGTAAGGCACGCTCTCACTCGTTAAAACGATATAACTAGCTGTCATATAGCCTATTATAGTCTTTTTTATCATTTTCACTTGCCTTACACCTCGGTGTGTTAAATTTACAAATCCCATCCAGGAGTATCCTTATTCCTCTTGAGGTGTAATGCAAACCCTTCCCCGCTAAAACGATATAACTAGCTGTAATATAGCCTATTATAGCTTTTCATATCATTTTCATTTGCCTTACACCTCCCCCTATTCCGAACATGGTGAGTCCTCAGACGCGTCTGAGGGTCTGCGAGTTTTTGCGGAAAAGAGGCACTACAGGGCTATCTGATCGCAAAAGCTGACATCGGTATTTTGACTGACCTTGCTTGAGAAGTGATTGGAAGGGGTTTTGTGTTTTTGGGCATGTTAGCTTTTGCATGAAAAGTGCATTATACGATGGTGCGAAAGCAAAGGCTGACATGGGATGACGACATCTGCAGGGTGATCGTGGTTACAGGTGCTTCTGGATGGGTTTGGCCTGCAGATGTGGAGCGGTTTTTCTGGAAAATGGTCAAAAACGTGACGACATGTGCAAGCCAATCACTGCTACAGGTGTCTGT
>CAZXOP010000113.1:0-6411 GCA_964642235.1 uncultured Muribaculaceae bacterium | reverse complement strand
CATCCTGATATAAATGGGTGGCACCCAATAATAAGTGGATGTGAGGAGGGTATCACACTCAGATATGGAAAACATAAGGGGCGATTATTGGCACCGGCACGTGTCCTTATAGATTACAATGCTTCTGATGACAATTTATTACCACTTCACTATAGTAGTGCAATATATTCAGACGATGGTGGGAAAACTTGGTTTACAAGTAAGCCCTATCCTGCTGCAGGAACAGGGGAGGCGGCATTGGTGGAACTAAGTGACGGTACCATCTATTATAATTCACGTAATCATAATCGTCCCGGGAATAGAGATATTGCTTATAGTTATGATGGGGGAGAGACTTGGGAGGGGCAACACATCGATCCTGTACTACCTGATGGTCCTCCGAAGGTTTATGGGAATAAGGGGGGGCTTGTAAGGTTGGAAGTCGAAGGGCAAGATATATTAATATTTAGTATGACAGACAACCCAGATGGCCCTACTGCAATACATAGTACTGAGGGGAGGATAAATATTACAGTTTGGGCAAGTTTTGATGGGGGTAAAACATGGCCTGTCAAACGACTTGTTAGTCGAAGGGGAGGGTACTCTCATTTAGCGGCAGGACGTCCAGGTACCCCAAGTGAAGGGTTGATTTTTTTGACAACAGAAGGGCTCTATGCCCGCTTTAATCTCGAATGGGTTACTAACGGACGTGATTGGAGGGAGTTTTGCCCCTCGAAATAATTTACTCAAATCTATATATATTTTGAGGGTGTCATTGCGTTGCGGACTCGTTCCGCAATCCCCGCAATCTCATTTACCAGAGTCGGCAGTTGCCTGGAGGCGACATTGGCTCCCGAAAAGGGAGGGGACCCACACAGTGGGGAGGATCGCCAAAGGCAACTGCCGACTCTGACCTAAATACCCGCCCCTAATTAAAATAATAGATATAAGGGAGGCGGGCGTAGATTCCTTTTTCGGTACGGAGTCTGTCGTAGATATAGTCAACCATGGCATCGGGGGTGCTGACGCTCTTAATGGTAGCCTGGGTTTTATTAAAGGTCTCCATGACTTTCTCCATAGAGGTTTTAACAGCAGGGTATTCTACAAGCCTGTAGTTTTCAAGTCCTGATATAGAGACAGCATAACTGAGTGCATCATAAAGTCCCCCTTTAGAGTCTGCAAGATTAATAGTCAGTGCATCTTTTCCTGTCCAGACTCTCCCTTGTGCAATATTATCAACCCCCTCTTTAGAGATATTTCTTCCATTTGAAACGATTTCAACAAATGAGGTATAAACCACCTCAACCTGTCTCTGCATTACTTCTACCTCTTTCTTATCCAATGGTCTTAGGAATGAATACATATCTGAATGGTTATGTGTGGAGACGGGAACGGGGTTAACATGTAGTTTAGTCCTGGCTGTTTTGCCAAAAGAGGGGATAAGGCTGAATACTCCGATAGACCCTGTCAGGGTGGTGGCATCAGTGAAAATCTTATCAGCACCTGCGGAGATCCAATATCCACCTGAAGCGGCATATTCACCAAATGAAACTATTAGGGGTTTTGCCTCTTTTAAAAGGATAAGTTCTTTGCGGATAATCTCAGCAGCCTGTGCACTCCCACCGGGAGAGTTTACTCTAAGGACAACAGCTTTTATGGTGCTATCTTTCCTGACTTTGGAGATGATATCACGATATTTATCTGATGAGACACCTTCCCCTTTTCCGAGTGTGATTTCTCCATCTGCATAGATTACAGCTATTTTCTCTTTAGCTTTCATATTAGGCTTAACGACTGCTTTAGCATAATCATCTATGGTTACGAATTTGAGATTATCCTCTTTCTTTACATCGAAAAGGGTGCAGAGATAGTCGGAGAGTTGGGTTTTAGTTAAAATACTATCAATCAAATGGGCAGCTAATAACTCTTCGGAAGTGGCGAGTTCGAGGTCGTTTACTTTTCTATTAAACTCTTTAAGGTCGATCCCACGCGATTCGCAAATAGCGGTGGCCATAGTCTCCCACATAGAGTCAATCATTGCTTTATTCTGCTCTCTATTGGCATCTGACATTGAATTTGCAATAAACTGCTCCCCTGCGGATTTATATTTTCCATGTCTTATCAGCTGAAGCTCCACTCCGAGGCGGTCAAGGGCATCTTTTAGAAAGACCACATTAAGCGATATTCCAAGGATTTCATTCATGGTCTCCTCCTCTACAAATACTTTGTCAGAGACAGAGGAGAGGTAATATCCCCCTTGAGTTAGCAGGTCACTATAAGATATAATTGCTTTTCCGCTATTACGGAACCTTAAAAGTGCATCTCGAACCTCTTCAAGCTGTGAAGTAGTGCTCATGAGACCGGAGGTGTTCATATAGATAAACTTAATGGCAGGGTCTTCTGCCGCTTTATCTATTGCCTGTACGAATTTAAGAATCCCAATAGTGGAAGAGGCTTTTGACATATATGGATTAAGCGAGCTTAAATCGAAAGGTTGGTCTGTATCCTGTTCCGAAATACCCTTCTGAAAATCGAGTTTCAAAATGGCTTTAGATGGGACAACAGGAGTAGTACTCTCAGCGAAAGAGGCAAGCGATGAGATCATAGAGAAAAAGAAGAGAGATATGATACCCAAAGCGAGTAGCGCTCCTACGAATGAAGCCAATAAAGTTTTGAAAAATTGTTTCATGATAATTAACTTTTTAAGTGCTGATATTTTTTGCAAATATAATGACATTCTCTATCTTTGCCAATACAAAAATCCGATGAAAAGAATTATTTCATATATTTTTATTGCGCCTGTAATAATCCTTTATCTCCTTTCCTATGTGGGCTTTGGAGTACATACTTGCACTTGTAATAATACTCGCGATTTTTTCTTACTTTTAGGTGATGTCTCTTGTGAGACTATCCACTCTCATAGCCATAATAATAAATGCTGTAGTAGTACAGAGTGTCATCATTGTACACAACATGATGATGGGTGTTGCTCTACAGAGGTAATAGTGATTGACGATGTGCAAGATTCTGAAACGCCTCTTTTCATCTCTGCCCCTTCTTATGTGGCTTTAGCGGAATTTATAGTACCGGAGACTATTAATTTTGGGAGCGCAGCCCCCTCCTTAGGGAACTCTTGCGACATCCCTCTTCCCCCTTTAATTCATTTTGATTCTTATCTCCCTTTATTCTCTCAGTGGCGTTTGTAGCATGACGATATTGTTCACTTAAAACATTATTGTCTAACTTTAATTTACAAACATCATGAAGAAATACGTTTTTTTATTATTCTTCCTTTTTATATATACCACTGCCAATACTTATGCGCAGAAGTCCCACACCCTCAAAGGGGTAGTATATAATTTGAAACAAGATGGGACTAAAGAACCTCTCCCTTTTGCCACCGTTTATTGGCTACAGTCGGGGACTTATATGGACTGCGACGAGAAAGGGAGGTTCCTTTTTACCTCCTTCGATAAGGTGCAAAACACACTTGTTGCTACCGCAATAGGTTACACTCGAGATACAGTTCAATTAGCAACTGATGCTACTTATGTTGAATTTTTCCTCCGAGGAATCAATGAGTTGGAGAAAGCAGTGGTTCTTGGGAAACAGAGTGGAAATTATCTCTCCAAACTCTCATCAATGAAAACCGAGGTAATTACTGCAGCAGGGCTCTGCAAAATGGCTTGCTGTAATTTGGCAGAAAGTTTTGAAAATTCTGCCTCCGTTACAGTCGGGTACTCCGATGCTATTACAGGCGCAAGACAGATAAGACTTCTTGGGCTTTCAGGCAACTATACTCAGATGTTAGATGAGAACCGTCCGGTAATGAGAGGGTTAGCATCTCCTTTTGGACTTACATATATTCCTGGGCAATGGCTTGAGAGTATTCAAATCGCCAAAGGACCCTCTTCTGTAATTAATGGCTTGGAAGCTATTACAGGGCAGATTAATATGGAACATCGTAAACCTACTGCCGAAAATCCCCTCTTTATTAATTTTATGATGAGCAATATGCTTCGCACGGAGTTCAATGTTGCCTCTTCGATACAGTTAAATGATAAGTGGAGTACTGTGGCTCTTGGGCATATCTCCACAGACCCATTAAAACATGATGGAAACAGAGATGGATTCAGAGATGAGCCTACCACACTTCAGTTTAACCTTGCAAATCGTTGGCTCTATTATGCCAAGAGCGGTCTGCAAGTTAGGTTTGGTTTTAGGGCATTGAGTGATGAGAGAGATGGGGGAGAGATGAATTATAAAGAGATAGGACCAAGCTCCATGCTACATTGGGGTTCTACCATTAGAAATAAAGGGGTTAATGCTTTTGGAAAAGTGGGGGTACCTCTTAATGCAGATAATTCTATGAATATCGCTTTAATCGTAGATTATAACTTCCATAAAATGGATTCAAATTATGGGCTTAAACTTTATAATGGAAAACAGAACTCTCTCTTTGCTAATGCTATATTCCAATATATACCTAATGATACTCACAGGATGTCATTTGGTATAAGAAACCAGTTTGATGATTTTGACGAGAAACTTATTGATGTCACCCTCCCTAAAGACCTCTCTCGGAGAGAGAATCAGTTGGGTTTTTATGGAGAATATACATATACTTATGGGGAGAAGTTTACCGGTGTGGTCGATTTATCACTTGATTACAATAATCTTTACGGATGGTTGTTTGCTCCCCGTACAAATTTGAAATACTCATTTACTGATGATTTAGTTATGAGATTTTCAGGTGGGAGAGGTTTCCGCTCTCCGAATCTAATAGCTGATAATCTCGGTATGCTCTCCACAGGGAGGAGAATCTTTATAGATACAGACCTTAAAATAGAGGACGCTTGGACATTTGGTGGGAATGCTACTGCCTATCTCCCTTTAGGGGTAAAGAAGGAGAACGCATACGTGAGTTTTGATTATTTTAGAACAGATTTTATTAATCAAATATTGGTGGATCAGGAGAGAGACTGGTCGAAAGTATGGCTTTATAACCTTGATGGAAAATCCTTTACCAATACTTTTCAGTTTGATTTCTCTGTGGAACCTATTGAAAGATTCACAGTTCTCACTACCTTCAGATATACTGATGCAAAGGTGACACTTGAGGGACAAGGGTTAGTCGAGAGGCCCCTTACAAGTCGTTTTAAAGGGGTTTTGAATTTACAATATGCTACTCGAATGAATGTCTGGACTTTTGACTTTACAGCTCAGCTTAATGGGAAGTCGAGGCTTCCAAACTTCGTGGGGAGTGGCAATGAATACTCTCCGGTTTACCCTATTTTCTTTGCACAAGTTACACGCAAATTCAGAGATTTCGATGTATATGTGGGGGGAGAAAACCTGACAAACTATAGACAACCAAACCCAATTATCGCTGCTGACAGACCTTTTTCAAGTGATTTTAATGCCTCAGTAATTTGGGGTCCACTTATGGGAATAAAGGTATATGCAGGGATGAGATTTACTTTATGGAAATAATAATTAAAACAATACAATCATGAAACATTACATTACCATCGCGGCAATCGCACTATTTTCCCTCTTTTCATTCACCCTTTCGGCTCAGAATGATAAAAACAATGATAAAAAGGTGGCAGAGGTTACCTTTGTTACAAGCATAGACTGTCCAAACTGCGTTAAGAAAGTGGAGGCAAAACTCCCTTTTGAAAAAGGGATAGAAGATATGAAAGTCGAATTGAAAACCCAAACTATTTGGATTAAGTATCGTACCGACAAAACCAATGTGGAGAAACTCGCCAAAGCGATAGAAAAGTTGGGATATACGGCTACGGAAAAGAAATAAATTATTACTTTTACCTTTTCAAAAATTTATCATGAACAGAGCATTATTTTCTATTTGTTTGTTTTTTCTATCCCTTTCTATACCTGCCCAGACATGGGTGAGAGTTAATCAAGTCGGCTACCTGCCTGAGGATATTAAGGTAGCTGTCTTAATCTCTTTGGATGAAGCTGATGGTGACTTTCAAGTCTATAATGCCAAAAATGATGAATTGGTGTTTAAGGGGAAAGGGGTCTCGACTAATGCTTCAAAGTGGAGTATGAAGAGGGTTTACAGGCTTGATTTCTCTTCGATTAAAGCATCGGGTGGATATTATATAGTAAGTAACGGAGCCCGCAGTGTCGATTTTAAAATCTCCCCATCAGCCTATGACGGACTTGCAGATTATATGTTGGTATATATGCGTCAACAGAGGTGTGGAGATAATCCATACACTAATGCTTTATGTCACCAACACGATGGTTTTATAGTCGGACACCCCACACGAAGCGGAGAGAAGATAGATGTCACAGGTGGGTGGCATGATGCAACAGATTATCTTCAATATCTTACAACATCAGCCACAGCCACTTATCATATGCTATTCGCATATATGGAGCAGGAGGATAAGTCAATAT
>CAZXOP010000112.1:0-6420 GCA_964642235.1 uncultured Muribaculaceae bacterium | reverse complement strand
AAAAGATTATGCAGGTAAAATCCTCGAAGATGCTAAGATTCGTGAATATCTAAATGCACGTATCTCTAAAGTTAATCTTTCGAAGATAGTTATAGAGAGAACTCTTAAACTTATTACCGTTACTATCCATACAGCCCGTCCAGGTGTTATCATCGGGAAAGGGGGACAAGAGGTAGATAAACTAAAAGAGGAATTGAAGAAGATCTCTAATAAGGAGGTTCAAATCAATATCTTTGAAGTTAAAAGACCTGAAGTGGATGCTACTATCGTAGCTAATAATATTGCTCGTCAAGTAGAAGGACGTGTTTCTTACCGTAGAGCTATCAAAATGGCAATCGCTACCACAATGAGAATGGGCGCAGAGGGTATTAAAGTACTTGTCAGCGGTCGTCTTGGTGGTGCTGAAATGGCAAGAAGAGAGCTTTATAAAGAAGGAAGAACCCCTCTACACACTTTCCGTGCAGATATAGACTATGCTTTGGCTGAAGCTCACACTAAGGTGGGAGTTCTCGGAATTAAAGTGTGGATCTGTAATGGCGAAGTTTATGGCAAACGCGACTTATCACCTAACGCAGGTGTTTCAGCTAACGCTCCTCAGGGAGGCGGTCATAGCGGTGACAATCGTCGTGGTGGAGATCGTGACCGCAGAGGTCGCGGTGGTGATAAACGCCGTGGTGGAAATCGTTCCGAAGGTGGTCGTCCTGAAGGAGGACGCTCCGAAGGAGGTCGCCCCCGTAGCAATAGAAATAACTAAAATGTCATTGCGTTGCGGACTCACTCGCAATCCACGCAATCCCAAAAAGAAGAGAGGCTTTTTAAGCCTCTTTTTTTTAGTGTGTCCCAAAAATATTTAACTTTGAGGGGATTTGTTAATCTATAAACATTATGAGAAGAAATTTTAGGTATTTTATCGCTCTCCTACTTGTCGCAGTAGGTTTTAGCAGTGCAACATTAGTTTTAGCACAGAAAAGTGTGGCCTTGCCAAAGGTAGCCCCCGAAAAGGTAGGGCTTAGCTCCTCACGTCTGATTCATGTCGATTCTCTCATCAATAAATCTATTAAAGATCATGAGATTCCTGGAGCTGTATTGGCTGTGGTAAAAGATGGAAAGATAGCATACTTAAAGAGTTATGGGAATAGACAGGTGGTGCCTGATACTGTTCCGATGACCACAAATACCATTTTCGACTTAGCATCCATAAGTAAATGTGTCGGAACTACTCTCTCCATAATGCAGCTTGTGGAGCAGGGGAAAATCAGATTGACAGACCACGTCTCTTATTACATACCCGGATTTAAGCCATGGATAGACCCCGAAACTAAAAAAGAGACCCAAATAAGAATAGTCGATTTACTCTCCCACGCCTCAGGTATTCAGGCATACGTCACTATGCCCACATATCTTAAAAAGTATGGGGAGGCGACCCCCGACTCCCTTATTAAACATATAGGTCAGGAGCTCCCTTTGTTATATAAACCTACCTCAGGATATACTTATAGCTGTCTTAATTTCGTAACCCTTCAACATATATTGCAGAATGTAACGGGAATGCCTCTGGATGAATATGCACAGAAAAATATCTTTGGAGCCTTGGGATTAAGACATACCGGCTACCTCCCTACCGAAAAAGGGAAGAGGGAGAAGGCACTTGCAGCGGTTGCCCCCGATTTCCTCTCACTTGTGGCTCCCACGGAGGTGCAAGCTGATGGTTTGCCGATATTAGGGGAGGTGCACGACCCTATTGCAAGAGTGATTAATCAAGGAAACTCAGGTAATGCAGGGGTCTTTTCAAATGCTGAAGACCTTGCTGTTATTGCTGCTGCCATTATGAACGGAGGGGAGATAAACGGAAGGAGGATTTTATCCCCACTAACCATCGAAACCATGATTACTAACCCTAAAGAGAATGACCCCTCTGTGGAGAGGGCACTCGGTTGGGATAACTATAAAACCGGAGCCGGTACCAAAGGTGACCTCTTCGTATCCCATAAGGCGGTATGCCATACGGGATATACAGGAACTTCCATCGTAATAGATATGGATACCAAATGTGCGGTTATTCTGCTTACTAACAGGGTTCATCCAAAGGACAATAAAAATGTGGCGAGACTTCGCTCATTGGTAGCGACTGTTGTTGCTGCTTCGATAATAAAGTAAAAGCTACCTGAGAATTGCATCACAAAGCACAGAGGCGGCGACCGCTTCGATGACCACCGGGAGCCTTAGGGCAAAACAGGCATCATGCCTCCCCTCAATGGTCAGTATCTCCATCTCTTCTGTGACGAAGTTAAAGGTTTTCTGAGGTTTAGAGATACTTGAAGTGGGCTTGGCAGCCACACGAAAAACAATAGGGTTCCCATTGGAGATCCCTCCGTTAATACCTCCCGCACCATTTGTAAGGGTGTGCCCCTCTTTGTCTATAAAACAATCATTGTGCTCGGAACCCTTCATCCTTGCTGCCGCAAAACCATCTCCGAACTCTATTCCACGAATACCGGGAACTGAAAAGGCGAGGTGCGAAATTTGAGATTCTAGGGAGTCAAAAAATGGAGCTCCGAGTCCTATAGGAACATTGTTGCAAATGCACTCTACTACTCCTCCTATAGAATCCCCTTCGGCAATGGTCTTCTCCAGAAGTTTGCGGAACTCTTCGTTTTCAAGGGGAGAGGTTCCTGATTTACTGAAAGTTACCCCTCCTGCCTCCGAAAGGTGGGCAGAAACTTCCATAGGGGAGATAATCTTCTTCGCAACCACCCCTGCTGCCACCAAAGGGAGCGTCATTCTTCCGGAGAACGCCCCACCTCCGCGGATATCATTGAAGTAATTGTATTTTATCGAGGCAGTAAAATCAGCGTGCCCCGGGCGTGGAGTCTCCAGAAACTTCTCATAATCAGCAGAGGCCACATTATTGTTCTTAAAGACAATAACCAACGGAGTGCCGTCAGTGCAGATTCCGGTAACTCCGGAAAGAATTTCAGGGATATCCTCCTCTATACGCGGAGTGGTACCCAGGATTCCGGATTTGCGTCTTTTCAGGTCTTCTTCAAAGTCATTGACAGACAATGGAATCCCGGTCGGCACCCCCTCAATCAGAACCCCCACCACGGGAGCATGAGATGCCCCGAAAAGGGTAATTTTGAATTTATTTCCAAAAATATTCATTGTCTTAATGCTCTGTAACTGATGAGAAAAACTCCTCGAACTTAGGAAAGGATTTGTCCACGCATTTATTACCATCGATAGAGACACGTCCTGAACACCCTAAAGAGGCTATTCTTAAAGCCATTACGATTCTATGATCACTAAAAGATTGGTAAGTTCCCCCTTTTAATAAATCTTTCTCCAACATCCTGCGAGAGAGCGATTTACCCTCAATAATCATCGTGTTCCCCTCAAGATTAATATTTAACCCCATCTTGCTAAATTCTTGACATATAGCCTCTGTGCGATTACTCTCTTTATGGCTTAGTCTGTCTATTCCCGAAATAGAGCTTGTCCCCTCACAGAATGCTGCAAGCACGGTAAGGATAGGGAAAATATCAGGTGAGTGTGTGGCGTCAAAATTAAAGGAGGTAAGCGAAAATCTTGAAATAGTTAGTATCCCTTTCTCTTTGGTAACTTTCGCTCCGCACCTCTCTATTACATCCAATATTGCCATATCAGCCTGATACGACTCGAAATTTAGCCCCTTAATGGAGATATTTCCGAATATAGCTGCAGCCACAATAAAATTAGCAGCAGAGCTCCAGTCCCCCTCTATCGTAAGTTCTGTTGGGATATATTCCTGTTTCCCTTCTATATTGAAAATAAGGTTTCCATCCTCCTCTTTATAGTCTATCTTTATGCCAAATTTTTCAAGAACGCTGATTGTCAGATAGATATATGGGATACTTGTGGCGTTTTCGATTATAAGCGTACTGTTCTTCTTACATAAGGGGAGCGACATAAGTAGTCCGGAGATGAGTTGTGAGCCTTTTTTACCCGATATGGTAATTTTTTTTCCTATTAGAGGACCATCTACCACAGCCGGCAGGGTCTCTTCAGCAGTTAAAAGACAATTCGCTCCAAAGAGCTCAAGAGCCTCTTTGCAGCCATACATCTCTCTCCGCATTAGAGTTCCTTCTCCGGTGATTGTTACCTTTTTCCCCATTTGTGCTGCAAGAGGGATGCATAATCTGGAGAGAAGCCCCGATTCTCCTACGAAAAGAGAGAGGGTATCATTGGACTTTATGGTAGTAAGAAGGGGGTTTTTAGTGACTTCACTCAGATTTGGAAAAGGGAAACCATCTCCCCTTATTGCAACCAGATCTCCATTAATAGAGACTTTGCATCCAACTTGTTTAGCAACCCCAATGGCGACATCATTGTCCCTGCAACGAGAATAGTTGTGTAAAACGCTCTCACCTTTTGCAAGCCCAGCAGCGAGGATTGCTCTCTGAGCTACACTTTTAGAGGATGGAATCTCTATCTCGTTTTTAATAAGTGCCTTGGGGTAGTATTCAAACATCTCGCGGTAGGTTAATTGTCCTTCTGCGGTTTTGTTTTGATCATTTAGAGCACAATAACTAAAAGGGGCCTCTCTATTTAGAATTTCAAGCCTCGTATAAGTTCCAATCTCCCCCATTGCTATCGCAACAAGTGGTTTTTGACTCTTCTTAGGGAGTTTTTTAACTTCGTCGTAAAGGGACAATACCCTCTCTGCATCCTCTATTCTTGCTGCTGAGGTGGAGATTTTTACAATATCCGCACCCGCTTCGACAGCCATATTATAACTTCTCATTAACTCCTTCAACGATGGAGTTCCGTAATAATCATGGTGGGAAAAGATAAGTTTTGCCTTTTTCTTTCTCGCATAGTCGGTTACTTCCTTAAGACGTTCTGGGGAGGAGTGGAAATCGATATCTACATAAGATGCTCCTGCCTCTAAAGCAGTTATGAGTAATTTGGCGGTTTTTCTGCGACAGGTGGCTATCAAGGGGAGCTTGGTGGAAGAGAAGAGGGTTCTTACATTATCTTCTGAAAGTTTGCACAAGTCGAGACGTATCTCCACAACAACTCCGACCCCTCCGTTTTTCTGAAAGGTCTTTGCGATTTTCTCACAAAGTCTGACTGCTCTGAGACAATCATTTATGTAGAGTTCACCAATACTAATACAAATCATATACTATATCTTCCAATTCTTTCAACGATAAAGGTCTTACAAAAGCCTGACCAATATTCTGAATAAGTACAAAGTTAATAAAATCTCCCTCACGCTTCTTATCATTTTTAATTGCATCTAAAAGTTTATCCATTTTAATATTATGCTCCACCGGGAGTCCTAAGGAGATAAAGTCGTTTGTGAGTTGTTTTAAGGTCTCTTTTGGGAGAAGATTTAAGTTTTCGGAGATTTTGGCAGCAATAATAATTCCCATACTTACCGCCTCTCCGTGGAGAATATTCTGCTCATTTTCGAGGCACTTTTCTATGGCGTGTCCGAAAGTGTGCCCCAAATTAAGAAGTCTCCTCTCTCCATGTTCTAATTCATCTCTCTCCACGATCCATCTCTTAATTTTTATACTGCTTAATATAAATCTCCCAAGCTCTTCACTCTTCTCTTTATCCTCTACTAATCTTGCCGAAACGCCGCTCCTTTTAAAAAACTCTATACAGCCGGAGTAGCTGGTTTTATCGGCTATAATAAAAGATTTAAGCATTTCAGAGAGACCTGCAGAAAACTCCCTCTCCGGCAATGTGCTTAAAACAGAGACATTAACAAATGTAAATTCCGGCTGTATTATGGTCCCGACTATGTTCTTATACCCCTCATAATTAACTCCCGTTTTCCCTCCGATAGCAGCATCCACTTGTGATAGGAGAGATGTCGCCACATAAGCAAAATTAACCCCTCTTTTATATATAGAAGCCACAAATCCTGTAATATCTGAGGTTATCCCCCCGCCGACACCCAATAGAAAAGTGTCTCTACCAATCTCCATTGAGATTAGTTTGCTGATAATATTAGAAACAGTGGTAAGTGATTTGTTCTTTTCTGAAGCCTCGATAATAATCTTCTTATATGGGAAAAGCTCCCCGTAGAGGGCATTGACATTTTTATCAATAATCAGTACCACCTCACCCTTCCCTTTTAGTATAGAGAATAAATCATCAAAATTATTTCTGACATAGACAATACTGGAGGCACCAGTAGAAGTATTGATTCTTACACTCTCCATATTAGATTTTCTAACAAGTGACTGCAAATGTAATAAAAAATTTACTACCTTTGCCACCCTTAAAGTTTACCACTCATTGCCCGGATGGCGGAATCGGTAGACGCGCTGGTCTCAAACACCAGTGGCCGCAAGGCTGTGCCGGTTCGACCCCGGCTCCGGGTACTAAGAAATAAAAACAAAGCACTTATAACCAGATTGTTATAGG
>CAZXOP010000111.1:0-6423 GCA_964642235.1 uncultured Muribaculaceae bacterium | reverse complement strand
AGCCATTTCGATTTCAACGGGTGCCCCATCCAGATCTATATGAGGCAGAAGTAGATTGTATTTTATAGAATACAAAAAGCATTAAATTTTGTATTTTGTAAAATACAATTTGTATCTTTGTGAAAAATTTCAGGGATATGAAACAACTATTTTCAGCATTTTATCGCAAATTGGAAGAGACCGATTTGATTTTTGAACGCTACCTTAAAAGTCAAATTGATTGGAGTAATCGTTTGATTGCTATTACAGGAGCTCGTGGAACCGGTAAAACCACTATGCTACTGCAGCATATTAAAGAGCTTTATGGTAATGCTCCTGAAGATGTGTTGTTCGTAAGTTTGGATAATATATATTTCAGCACTCATAATTTATATTCTCTTGCTGATAATTTTTATTCGCTTGGTGGAAAAGAACTTTATCTTGATGAAGTCCATAAATATCCCAATTGGTCACAAGAAATAAAAAATATTTACGACGATTTTCCTAAACTAAAACTCGTTTTTACGGGTTCATCTATGTTGCAAATTTTCAAAGCAGATGCCGATTTAAGTCGTCGTGTAAGGCATTATAAGTTGTTTGGGTTGTCGTTTCGCGAGTTTCTCATTTTTGAAGGATTGCTCTCCAAATCACAATCACATTTTTCGCTCGATTTTATTCTAGAAAACCATATTTCTATTGCTCAACAATTAAACAAAGAAATTACCCCTCTGCCCGCCTTCCAGAAGTATCTTCAATATGGATACTACCCTTATTATAAAGAAGATATTTTGGGTTACGGTGAGAGAGTAGTTCAAACATTTAATACCGTAATGGAGAGTGATTTGCCAAATGTAGAGAGTGTTGATTTTTATTCAATAAATAGAGTGAAAAAACTATTTTATATACTCTCGGAGATGGTTCCCTTTACCCCTAATATTTCGCAATTAAGCCAAATGGTGGATGTAACCCGTGTAAGTCTTATGAACTACTTGCAACTTTTAGAAAAATCACACACTGTTTTGTTGCTTAGAGAGAAGGCGACCGGCATTAGACAAATGGTTAAACCAGAAAAAATTTACTTGCAAAACACCAATTATAGCTATGCTCTTTCAGCTGAAAATCCTGAAATAGGAAATTTGCGTGAAACTTTTTTCTTTAATCAACTTCAGCAGAATCACATAGTTACATATACGCGTCAAACAGATTTTTGCGTTAATGGAAAATATTTTTTTGAAATAGGGGGTAAAAGCAAAACCACAAAACAGATAAAGGATCTAAAAAATTCTTTTCTCGCTCTTGATGGATTGACAATCGGTTTTCGCAATGAAATTCCACTGTGGCTATTTGGTTTTTTGTATTAATATATATATATCTACAGTATGTCAGCTTTTGCGTAGCCATAGTTCTGTAGAGTGCTTTTTCTGCAAAAGCTCGCAAACCCTCAGACGCGTCTGAGGAGGTTTGCAATTAGAATGCATGTAGCGAGGATTTGGTGCAAACCTACGCAGGGTTTTGACAAATTCGGCTTTTTTGATGAGGAGGTTTGCACACAGAATGCCTATAGAGCGGTTTTGGTGCAAAGCTCCACACAGTTTGTTGGCACGTAGAATGCGTATAACGAGGATCTGATGCTAACATGGTCGGATTTATTGGGGGAAATGGTAACTCTCAGTGGTTAGCACTTCGTCAGGGTGAACATGGTGAGTACAAATATAATGTTATCCAATATATCTACAAAAAATGCTTGCACTTTTAATCTATAATAATTATTATATTTGTAAGGAAATAAATAGCCTAAAAAGCACCAAATTTTGTATTTTGTAAAATACATTTCCTAAAACATCATTATTTTTGTAGCCAAATCAAGTAAACTAACGCGATGATTACTTTTATCCTCTCTATTGCACTGCTTATTGCCGGATATTTCTTTTACGGGAAATTTATTGAACGGGTTTTTATTGTTCAACCCAATAGGCAAACGCCTGCATATACAAGTACAGACGGGGTTGATTACGTGCCGATGGGGTGGGGTCGTATTTTCTTGATACAGTTTTTAAACATTGCTGGCTTAGGTCCTATTTTCGGGGCCATTATGGGGGCAGTTTATGGTCCGGTGGCTTTTCTGTGGATTGTATTTGGAAGTATCTTGGGGGGTGCAGTGCATGACTACCTCTCAGGGATGATGTCATTGCGGGACAATGGGATGAGCCTCCCCGAAGTAATAGGAAAATATATGGGTGTCGGGTTTAAGCAGTTCATGCGTCTCTTTACGGTATTATTAATGGTATTAGTTGGTGCTGTGTTTGTTGCCGGTCCTGCCAAACTATTAGCAAATATGACCCCTGCATATTTAGACGTTACATTTTGGTGTGTCATTATCTTTATTTATTACATACTTGCTACTTTATTGCCCATCGATAAAATCATCGGTAAGATTTATCCTTTCTTCGGTTTTGCAATGTTATTTATGGCGGTCGGTATTTGCGGAGCAATGATTTGGAATGGTGTTTCAATACCCGAAGCGATTCCAGCTAATTTGCATAACATGAACCCCAACTCCGAAAAATTCCCCGTTTTCCCAATGCTCTTCATCTCCATTGCGTGCGGTGCAATATCGGGATTCCATGCCACTCAATCCCCTTTGATGGCGCGATGCTTGAAAAACGAAAGAGAGGGGAGACGTGTGTTCTATGGAGCAATGATTGTTGAAGCGGTAGTGGCAATGATCTGGGCTGCTGCAGCGATGAGTTTTTTCGGCTCCGTAGGTGGGTTACAAGAGTTTTTAGCTGCTAATGACAATAATGCAGCTGTGGTGGTAGATAAAATCGCTCACACTTGGTTAGGACGTTTCGGTGGACTTTTGGCAATTATCGGAGTAGTGGCTGCGCCAATTACCTCCGGAGACACTGCTTTTCGCTCGGCAAGACTAATAGTCGCCGACTTTATAAATTACAGCCAGAAAAAAATCAGCCATCGCATCGCCATATCGGTACCTTTGTTCGTTGCTGCACTGGTATTACTACAAATTAATTTCGATATTATTTGGCGATATTTCGCTTGGTCAAACCAGACATTAGCCACAGCAACACTATGGACCATAACCGTATATCTCGCCAAAGAGAAAAAGAATTACTGGATAACCCTTCTCCCATCTCTATTTATGACAATGGTTATTTCAACTTATATCGTAGTTGCTCCCGAAATGCTCTCCCTCTCCACCAATATAGGATACCCCATCGGCGCAGCTTGCACCCTCGCAACAGCCACCCTTTTCTTATGGTGGATGAAAAAGAGAAATAAGTAATACTACAGTTTAACTTTAATCACACTTACTCTTCTCCAAGAGGGGAGCAGTATCGTAAGAGTGCATGAAGTTAAACTATTATTACTAAATTTGTACGGAAACGAGGACTAACTTTATATTTTATAAATATGAAACGAATAATTATTATCATCTCCGTAATGTTGTTTGTGGGATGCAAGCAGAGCAGAGTAAGCGATATTTATGTTGAAGGCGTTTCAAAGCCGGTCATTTCGCTTAATGGAACTTGGAAGATTTCGACAACTCTTGATTCAGAGTGGAAGGATATAGAGGTACCGGGTGAATGTATGATGCAAAATATTCTAATTAAACACAATGAACCTTTTGTTTACAAAAGAACTATCGACATTCCACTCGATTTTAGAAATAAAAGGATACTGCTACAATTCGATGGTGTGTATAGTTATGCAAGGGTTTGGGTTGATGGTAAGTATGTTCGTGACCATTCAGGTGGATTTACCAAATGGATATGCGATATAACCTCTCTTGTAGAGCCGGGAGAGAGCCATATTCTTACCATGGAAGTTACCGACAAATCCGATGAAATTTCGTATGGTAGTGGCTATGCCAAACATCAAATTGGAGGTATCCTGCGAGATGTTTCATTAGTAGCTTTGCCGGAAAACTACCCAGAAGAGGTAGTAATTAAAACAGATTTAGATGACAATTTTCAGGATGCTGTTTTGACTATATCCGGAAAAATAAAGAAGCCCTCCCCAAAAGCCAAACTAAGCTTATCCCTATTCGATAATCGTAATAAGAATATTCCACTTAGCTCAAACTCTGTGCTTCTTAACAATAATCAGGAGTTCAAAATAGAAAACAATATTGCCAAGCCACTAAAATGGGATGCAGAGCATCCAAATCTCTATCGTCTTGAGGTCTCTTTTTTTGAAAACGATAAATTATTATGGCGTAAAATTTATAAAATCGGTTTCCGTGAAGTGAGTATATGTGGAAATAAGTTACTTGTAAACGGGAAAAATGTAAAATTGAGGGGGGCAAATCGACATGATATACACCCTCGACTTGGACGGGTATCTACGCCTGACTATGAGCTTAAAGATGTTATTTTGGCGAAAGAGGCAAATATGAACTTCATCCGCACTTCACACTATCCTCCAACTGATAATTTTTTATCTCTTTGTGATGAATACGGCATTTATGTAGAAGATGAAATAGCAGCCTGCTTTGTCGGTTCTCATAGAACAGAAGAGTACTATCCGGGGGCTTCAGAGAGCGACACTTCTTACACAGAGAGGTATCTTTCACAGCTTCAGGAGATGATTTATAATCATAAAAATCATCCTTCTGTAATTATCTGGTCTATTGGAAATGAAAATTCATTCGGAGATAATTTTAAGAAATCTTACTATTTGGTAAAAGAGTACGACGATACTCGTCCTGTAATTTTTAGCTATCCCGGTAATGTTCCGGACAGCATCAAGTGTTATGATATATTAAGCATGCATTATCCGGATATATTAGGGAATATGAATCAAATAGGAAAAATAACAAAGGAGTTCAGTTATGACGAAATGCCTGTGATATTTGATGAGTGGGCTCATGTGGCATGTTATAACAATTTTACCGTAATGGAAGACCCTAACATAAGAGATTTCTGGGGAATAAGCCTCGATACTATGTGGACAAAGGTATTTGATTCTGATGGGGGACTCGGTGGAGCTATATGGTGTATGTTGGACGAAACATTTATGCTCTCTGATACCCTCCCCGGGTTTAATGAATCATGGGGTAAAATCGACAAAAATGTGATTCCCGCTGCGTATGTGGGGAATACTGTGGGGTATGGAGAGTGGGGTATTATAGATATATGGAGACGAAAAAAACCTGAATTTTGGAATACGAAAAAAGCATATTCGCCTGTTAAACTACTCCAAACAGAATTTGAACACTCCTATGAAAACAAGTCGATTATAATACCTATACATAACCGCTTTGACCACACCAATATAAATGAAATTAATATTAAGATGAGGTACAAAGGGGCAAAGAAAACTCTTACGCCACCCGATATTGAACCTCATTCAAAAGGAGAAATTGAACTACCAATAACCAAGTGGGATGTCAGGGAGACTATCTTATTGGAGTTCTATGATAATAAGAATCAGCTTATTGATATATATAATATTAAACAAAAATCGAGTAGTGTTGCTAAACACACTAACACGAGTAGCTCTGATATTAAAATTGAAGAGACTGAAACAGAACTGGTGGTAGTTTGTGAGAATGAAACAAAGGTGTTTTTTGATAAAAAGAGTGGACTTATTAACAAGGTTCAAAACTCATTTGGAAGCCGCGCTCTATTTGGGCCGACTATTAACCTGCGAACCAAAGGTAAAGCTGTTATCTATTCATATCATGATATAAACAATTATGGTAAAAATTGGCTATTAGATAGTTTTGAATTTAATAAATCGGATTACTCTGTTAACATTATTATTAAAGGCAAATATGAAGATATTTCCTCCGTAGAGTATAAAATAGAACTCTTCTCAAGCGGGGAGATGAAAATTAATTATATGACATCCTCCATTCCCCAAGAGTTTATTCGTGAAATGGGGATTGTTTTCTCTTTTGGTGACTTTTTTGACAAGGTCTCTTGGAGGAGGGAACCATACTGGAGTTACTACCCTGAGAACCACCTTTCAGCCGAATCAGGAACTGTTGCTCTATACTCTAAAAGACCTAATATTTATAGGCAAGAACCTAATAAGGATTGGAATAAAGATACTAAAAGCTTCTATTACAACGGTACAGCCAATGAGTCTCCATATAACCAACTAACCAATATCGCAAAAGCTACAAAAGAGAATATACTAAGATATGATTTGATTATTGATAGAGAGCCGTTTTTTTCTGTTATAGGTAATGGAGATATTATCTGTAGAATAGCAAAAATAGAAGATTCAATTCAGCTATATGCAAATAATGAAATAGATTATGTGGATTTGAGTTGGGGTAATTTTCAACGAAATATTAAATTGAATAGTAATTATTCAAATGAGGTAGTATTTAAAATCAATACTAAATACTAAAGCTTCGATTAAACACACTTACTCTTATCTAAGAGGGGGTTGTCGGTTATTTGAATCATTTGG
>CAZXOP010000110.1:0-6439 GCA_964642235.1 uncultured Muribaculaceae bacterium | reverse complement strand
ATAGAATTCCCTGAAACCTATTATCGTTTATTAGAGATAGTAGGACAATATTTCAACAACAATATTAGCTTAAAACGATCTGAAAAAGGAAGTGGAAGTATAACCATCCAGTTCGCAAATGACGGGGAAGTTGAAGACTTCCTTAAAGCATTGGAACGCTTTAATTTATAGGGGAAATAGAGAGTGCGGTATCATTTATTATTTGTATTACTATTATTTTTAAATTGCTTGGTAGCCAACGCCCAGTTTGCCACCGATAGGAATCTCCATAATCGTAATACCGAACAGCAGCAAAATGGTGACTCACTTGCCCCCGCAGTAAACAATATCTCGCTTAAAAAATATTTTAACTCCCTTGCCCATAAAGACACCATGTCCATAATCTACTCTTGGGGAGGTTCATTGCTCCTTCCGGGCTCTGCGCAGATTTACAACAAAGACTATTGGAAACTCCCCATCATTTATGGAAGTATCGGGGGAATGATTTATGGTGGGTGGTCATATAATGAAAAATACAAAAAATCAGGACTAATTTCCGATGCCAATAATAGAGATTTCTTCTATCTTGGTGCTGCACTTTGCTACTGGGGATCTGTTATGGACGGGGTAATATCCTACAAATCAGAGCGTTCTCCAGACCCTGGAAAGGCCACACTCTATTCAGCAATGCTGCCGGGACTCGGGCAAGCCTATAACGGAGACTATTGGAAGATTCCTATTTTTTATGGCATCTTGGTTGGTTGCGGATATGCTTGGACATACAATGGAACACAGTATAAACGCTATAAAGACCTTTATAACCAAGCAACTACCCCAGGAAGTGACTACGAAGGGAGCATGAGTGCCGATAATCTTAAATACTACCGAGACTCATTCCGAAGATTCCGTGACTACTCTATTCTCGCCACAGTTGCAGGGTATGTATTGCAAATAATAGATGCAAACGTATTTGCCATAATGAGCGATTTCGATGTCAGCGACGACTTGACTCTAAATATCTCCCCCTCTATTATCCCCCCTTTAATAATTTCGCCAAATAATAATAACTATACTAATTACGCACTTGCTCCCAATACATCATTGGGACTAAAACTCAATTTAACATTTTGATCACATGAAACGAATCATTATCTCTGCTATTCTATTAACGGTTTTTGCCGCAACTTCTTTCTCTCAGGAGAAACAAAAAAAAGACTCTGGTTGGTGGATATTTGGAAATAGCGAAAGTAAAAAGAGTCTTATGCACCAACGCGACTCTCTCCAAAAAATAGTTGACTCATTAAAACATGAGCTCGGTTATGCCGGAATAGATATATCAGAAGTCTCTGACAATGACAGCATTGTCTCTTCATTCGGAGAATCAATGCTCGATATGCCCGTCTCTTCAGATTCGCTACTAAGTATATGGTACCATCAAAGAAACCTTTCATTAGTTGATGATTATAAAGTAGATTTGGATAGTACGGTACTTACCTCCAATATCCCCGACTCTACATATTTAGAGAGACTTAAAAAGATGAACTCTTTTGTCTCCATTCCATATAATAATATAGTAAGAAATCACATCATTTACTATACAGAGAGAATCCCCGGAAGATGTGAGGTATTTCTCGGATTATCAAACTTTTACCTCCCTATCTTCGAGGAGATATTAAGCAATTACGGATTACCTATCGAGTTAAAGGCAATGGCGATAATCGAATCATGGTTAAATCCTGTGGCTGTTTCAAGAGCAAAAGCTAAAGGGATGTGGCAATTTATGTACGGAACTGCCAAAAGATATGACCTTACCATTAACTCTTATGTGGATGAGAGACTTGACCCAGTGGCGGCAGCACATGCGGCAGCAAAATACCTTCGAGACTCCTATCTGATTTTCGGGGATTGGGCACTTGCCATAGCCTCTTATAATTGCGGAGCAGGAAACGTTAGTAAGGCAATTAGACGTTCCGGAGGTGCAAAAGATTTCTGGACCATTTACCCTTATCTCCCCAGAGAGACAAGAGGTTATGTCCCCTCCTTCGTGGCAGCCCTCTACACATTAAACTACTACAAGGAGCATAAAATGACTCCGGTTCTCGTTCAAATGCCTCCACACGTTGATACCATAAAGGTCAATAAAATGCTTCATTTCGAACAAGTTTCCAAATATACAGGGATTACCGTTGAAGAGCTTAAAAACCTTAACCCTCAGTATATACACAATATAATACCCGGAGTGGAGAAAGAGTATATTCTAAAGCTTCCCTATAACTATACAGGGAAATTTATCGAGAACGAAAAAGAGATCTATAAGTTTAATGACTCTATCTACTTTAACGATAGTGCTATGAAGACCATTACAGAGGCTGCTGCCCCTACAAGCATTACCCATAAAGTTAAAAAAGGAGAGACTCTAAGTCATTTAGCTATTAAATACAATGTTAAAGTATCAGAGATACAGAAGTGGAACAATGTTAAAAACACCTTACGTATCGGACAGAAACTGACTATTTATACAGCAGGTAGTGGACCCAAGTCCTCTTCTGTTTCTAAATCCAATTCATCTTCCTCTACCGCAAGCACATCAAGCAATGTAACCACCACCAATAGTAGTACTAAAACATCTACTTCAGGAGGCTTTACATACTACACTGTAAAGAAGGGGGATAATCTTTGGGATATTTCCAAGAAATTTGAAGGTGTCAGTGTGAATGATATATTAGAGCTGAACGGAATGAACACCAAATCTAAAATATTCCCCGGTCAGAAACTAAAAATCAAAGCTGCAAATTAAGCTGCACTCTAAATCTTTCAGGCGCAACTTTAAGATATAGATTTAGCTTTTTATAAATTTTGGCGTGGAAAAAAATATAAAATTCCACGCCTTTTTTATAAAATGACTGGAAGGGGAAGGAGTGCGGAACATCCCTCTCATAACAGTAAATTCGATTCTCCCAATCATCGATATTATAATAAGTAGCCCTAAATACCCCCTCCCAACTCTTAGAAGGGGCTTTATACCCTATTTCTCCAAAGAGGAGAGACCCGATAGGGAGGCTTTTATCCCATTTATATGTTAATTCCATCCTCACGCCCCCCTTAAATCCGGATGTTGTCTCGACTCTATATCCCACTCTGAATCCCCCTCTATGGGGCGAGTTATAATTACGCCACGAATATTTAATCACAGAAGAGAGGGTATGCAGATCTCCGAGAGAGTAATCAAACTGAACCTTTGTTTTAATTTCGGTGGAAGAGGAGTTTATTCTATACCTCCACCAAGGGTGATGCACAATATCGGAATAGAGGAAAAGAGTTCCCCTGTAATTTGGCTTCCAGCTAAGCGAAAGAAGAAGCCCATTTTCATTGGAGTTAGAGTTAGTGGAACTATAAGCAGAAGAGTGAAGGGCAATGTAGCTCTTTGAGTAGTTTCGATAGAGAAGCGACCCCTCCAGGTTATTAGAAAATGGGATAATAGCCCCTGCCAATCCTGCAAATGCTCCCCCTGCATCAGAGGCTGCCTCCCAAAAAAGTCTGCACCCGTGTAGCACAAGCAACCCATCAAAAGAGAAATTTCCCCACAAACCATCAAACCTCTGAAACTTATTGTACTCACTTACCCTTCTTGCATCGATTTTGTCGAACTGATAGATAACTGCGGTAACCCCTATCCGAGCTCTATCCCATGAAAAACTGATATTACCACCCAGCAGATTTTCATTTAGTTTTTTACGAGAATCGAGGGATGAGGGGGTGTTATGTAGCCCTGTCTCAGGTAATGAGTAGAAGTAGAGACCATTTACCTTAGCATCTTTTTTGTTTTTAGAGAGTATAAGAGAGAAATCCCATTTTTTAGAGAGGGAAAAGGTAGCCCCCACCCCTCTGAGGAAGCTAAATTCATCTGTGGATCTATATGGAAAGAGACCTGAGCCTCTTTTTAGTATTGAGGATGGCGAGGAGGGCATCGATAGGGAAAAGGCATTCCAAAGAGAGAGCCCCTGACCAAAACGGGCTGAATAGTCCCCTACTACCAAGTTTTTTAATTTAAGGTCTCCCCTTTTAAGTAGAGCCACCTCCTTTATTTGAAGGTGAACGGAGGTAAAGTCAGTAAGAATATAATCCTTTCGGAGACTAAACTTCTCCTCCACATCATTTTCCATAGTGATACCCATCTGTAACTTATCTCTATATTCCAGACGATACCTTGCATAGAGAGAGAATGGTCTCCCTGATTTTAAGTTAAGCTCCTGTCTAAATCTCCTCCCACTATCATCTCCGGAGTTTAGTTTGTCTGAAAAGGAGATGAATGGAGATAACTCCTTTACTATTAAAGAATTAAAACCATCTACAAGAGAGAGTTCAGCTGCTGAGACTATTTTACCATACTCTTTTCGATATTCTAAAAGACTAACTATCTGAAAAGGTGAAAGTATAGATAATCTTTCTAACTCTTCTAATGTCGCAGAGTTTATCTCTAATGGTCTGATTAGAAGTTGCTGATAATAATCGAGCAGCCCCTCCATATCTCCTCCACCTATCTCCGTCTGCTGCTCAATAGCAGCTAAAATAGATTCCGGCAATACTTGTGAAAAAAGTTCAACCGTAACCATAGAAATGATGAGAACCGCTAAAACGACTCTCCCTCTTTTTTTCTCCCCCTCAAATCTCCCCCACATCTCATTTTGTTTTTTTTAATTGGTTTTGTACTTAAAGTGAACCTCCTTAAGTTCTTTATTTGCCTTCTCTATCTTCCGAGCAAGGTCATCTTTAAAAGCAATGATTTGTTCTAGCAATTCGTCATCTCCGACTGCTAAAATTTCTGCTGCAAGGATAGCAGCGTTCTTCGCACCATCTAACGCCACAGTAGCAACAGGTATCCCGGCAGGCATCTGAATGATGGAGAGAATAGAATCCCAACCATCAATCGAGTTAGAGGATTTAATGGGAACTCCTATAACCGGAAGCGGAGTAAATGCAGCTATAACACCGGGAAGATGAGCTGCTCCACCGGCACCGGCGATCACCACTTTCACCCCTCTTTTATGGGCATTCTTCGCAAATTCTGCTACTTGCTCAGGAACTCTGTGAGCAGACAAGGCGTTAATCTCAAAAGGGATAGACATCTCATCAAGAAATTCAGCAGCTGCTTTCATCACAGGCATATCTGAAGTGCTCCCCATAATTATAGATACTTTTGGATTCATATTTCTATTTTTAGTAATAAACAAAAATAATCACTATTTTCGCACTTTCAAAATAAAATTTCATCTACTATGGGGCTTATTAAACTTCATGATAAATATTTTAAAACTTTTATCACTAATGATAAAATAGAGGCCTCTATTGCTGAGGTGGCAAAGAGGATTAACAATGACTACAAAGGGAGTGAGCCCCCCATTTTCCTCTCTGTTCTCAATGGCTCTTTTATGTTTACAGCCTCTTTGATGAAAGAGATTGATTTTACGGCAGAGATTTCGTTTGTAAAACTCTCCTCTTACGAAGGGACCTGCACCACGGGTGAGGTAAAGAGATTAATAGGGATAGACTCGGAGAAGATAAAAGGGAGAGATGTCATTATTATTGAGGATATCGTGGATACAGGGGTAACCATAGTGGAACTCCATAAGATTCTCACTGAAGCCGGGGCAGCAAGCATTAAAGTATGCACACTCCTGCTAAAACCAAAGTCCTACGACAAGGAGGTAAAGATAGATTATGCCGCTATGGAGATTCCTAATGACTTTATCGTTGGTTTTGGTTTGGACTACAATGAATTAGGAAGAAATTATAAAGATATTTACGTTCTAAATTAGATAGTTATGAAATATTATATTCTTTTTGGACCTCCCGGCGCAGGGAAAGGGACACAAGCTAAACTTTTGGTGGATAAATATAATTTTATGCACCTCTCAACAGGCGATTTACTAAGAGCTGAGATCAAAAACGAGACTGAACTTGGGAAAAAAGCTGCTGAAATTATTAACCGAGGCGACCTCGTTCCTGACGAAGTGGTTATCGGTATGATTAAAAACAAGATTCTTGATAACCAGAGTGTTAAAGGGTTTCTTTTAGATGGTTTTCCACGTACAATAGAGCAAGCTGCTTCACTCGATAAGATTCTCGAAGAGATGAATCAGAGCATTAACTCTGTTATCTCCATCCATTTAGATGACTCATTAATATTCGATAGAATATTTCGCAGAGCAGAAATCGAAGGGAGGAAAGATGACACTAACCGTGAAATCATCGAAAACCGTATTAGTACATACCACCAAAAGACTAAGCCTTTGATTAACTACTATAAGGAGAGAGGAAAGTATAACGAAATAAATATTGCTGGAGTAAATGGTAAAATAGATAGTTTTAAAGAAGATGCAAAAAAAATAATAAACTATTTTAGTCTAATTAAAGACTTAAACGTAAAACAGGCAAAGGTGGAATGTTTAAAAATAGCCGT
>CAZXOP010000109.1:4307-6463 GCA_964642235.1 uncultured Muribaculaceae bacterium | reverse complement strand
CTTCCCTACTCTACCTCCTTGACATTGGCTTTGAGGGAGTCGCCAATGATCTTCTTGAGTTCTATGACTTGCTGTTGAGTAATGTTCCGCTTTTCGGGGATAAAGAGATTTGCATATTTGGTCGGGGCAAGTTTGTATTTCATATCCCCCGGCTTTCCTTTAACGTCAAGCCCTAACCTGGTAGGAATCCAGCAATCTATATGATAATCAAAAGTCATATCGAGATTATGTCTCCCTGATATGATTGCCTTATATTGATCCATCTTTATAAAGAAAGGGTAAATATCCACCTCGTTTTTATAGACCCCCATCTCCACAGAGAGAGTATCAATAACATTTTTACTCTTTTTATCGAACATTAGCAGATTTGATATCTTAGAGAAAGTATCACTATTCAAAACCACCAAATCTTTCCCTTCAAGAGCTGCTGCTCCACGCAAAGTGGACATTTTCAACTCATAATTCGATTTCAGGTAAGTCTCAGCAGCCAAATGGAACTGAGCTTTTCCTTGGAAAGATTTAAGCATAGGGACGATAGTATCTATATCCGGTATCATCTTAATCAACTTATCTATCTGTATATCGAGAAGATGGAAATCAAGCCCTAAGAAGAGGTGGTTTTTACGTGCCGATTTATACATGGCAGTAAGCTGCATTCGAGCCGCCTCAGAAGTAAAACCGACCTGTTCCAATACTATAACTCCATCCTTAACAGTGACATTGCCACGCACCTTTTCGATATTGTTATTAAAAGCCTTTGCCGACTTAATCGAAGTATTAAGTCTGAAATCTATCCCAAGGGGGACCATAAACGGATTATCCTCATTAACTTCCGAAGCATCTTTTGTCTTTACACTCCCTGTTTTCTTCTCTTCAGATCCAAAACCACTAAAGAGCTCCATCATCTGATCTATATTGGTATTTGCAGAGACAAATTTTAAGTCGGCTGTCAATAACCCTGTCTTATCAAGATACTCAGGTATATTGGTAACCTTACCTGAGAGGTTAAAATCCGACTCTCCGAGGATAATTCGACTACTCTTAATATCGAGACATTCAGGTTCAAAATCAAAAACAATATTCGGTATCTCCACCCCTAAAGCCATATCGGATTTAGTGAGGTAACCTGAACGGAAATCAACATTGAGTTTTGGGTCAAACTGTGCAAAAAATCCTTTTAGCGATTTATCATAATTCGCATCAGCATCTACTTTTATGGACTTGGTATCTAAGGAGAAAGCCTCACCCATAGAAGCATAGAGCGACTCACTATAATAATTAAGCAGAACCTTAGGTATTTTAGCCCCTTTTGCCGAAGGAGATATAGTTACAGACCCTTTCGGATTATAAACCGCCATATTTATAGTATCTTTCAACGCAGACAATCCCGTAAGAGCAAAATCGCATTTCACGTTAGGTATTTTGGATTTGTTGAGCAGATCCCAAGCATCTACTTTTATATCGGCATTTAAAAGCTCTGCATATAAGGTTTTCCCCATCATACAGTCAAGAGAAGCGATATCAAATGTGGCCTTTACCCTCTTATCAGCTACCCCAAACTTCATATTAAGATTAGGAGCATATACAGATGTTGTATCCTGATAGACCACATCAAGGTCAGAAAATGAGATACTCCCATTTATATTCATCTCATCAAAAGCCTTCTTCTTAAACTGAGCCATATCGAAAATAGCCTTTATAGAGGCATTAGCCTCCCCTTTTAATGAGACAGGGAGAGAGTCCGGCAACATAGGTTTTAGTTCTGGAAGATTTATTTTCCCCTTTACCAAAACATCATATTGAATATTCCCTAAAATGTCATTGGCTTTACCGGAGATAGAAAACTTGGTTTTTCCGGTCTTAGCAGAGAGTGAGGAGATATTCGCAAATGAGGGGGTTTTCTTATTCAAGTCAAGAAAAGCCTTAATATCAAAATTAAGATCATGTAATTTATATGGTAAATTTCTATGCGAAGCAGTCGCCTCTTTATAAAGAATATCGACATTGACCAATGGCTTGAGAGTATCGTTCAAAACACCAACAGCATTCCCTTTCATTTTCAAAACCCCGTCAGTGGTAATATCTTTAATTGACTCGAGAAGGAATTTAGGTGCTATCTCAATAATCTTTCCTACCACCCACTCCCCTGTCTCAAA
>CAZXOP010000109.1:0-4207 GCA_964642235.1 uncultured Muribaculaceae bacterium | reverse complement strand
TTGGTATTTAATTTATCTATACGAGCCAGAATATCCTTTTTTTCATCTTTATATAAAAGGTTAAGAGCTTCGATAGAGACACCGCTAACATCGAGGATTGGGAGTTTGAAAGCAGAACTACTCGAACTTGAAAGCTTAAATACATTATAGTTTACCTCACCTGAAGCATTGGAATAGATATTTGCAAACCCTCCATTAAGATAAACCTTATCTACTATAATGGTCTTTTCCTTTATTAATGCCCTTATATTTATAGTGGCCGCAAAATCGGATATAAACGCAACAGTATCCGATGGAGCCCCTTCCATAGGGTTTATAAGGGATAAATTATCTATTTCGATAGAAAACTTTGGAAAAGTAGAGAAAAGGGTAAGTTCTACCCTCTCTATAACTGTTTCACAAGTTATAAAACGGTCAGCCTCACCCCTAACTATTGATGTCAATCTTTGAGGAGTAAAAACCACCCATATAAGAATGGCGGCTGATACCAATATTACACCTAATAGAGATAATAGAGTTATCCCAACTATTTTTAATCCCTTTTTCATCTCTTATTTAACTTTCCCGAAAGTATATACCTTAGCGGAGGCTTCATCTTTATATTTTAACACGGTAGCTGAGAGTTCTAACACTTTATATACACGCGGTACCTTAGCCCCTAACTGCATTATATGAATCTGCGTAAGATTATCCACCTTTAGTTCCCAAGTAAATATCTGTGCCTCATCCTCAGATACATCTTCAGAGGTATCCCAAGTAGCTCCCTTACCGTCAGAGGTATATTTTTCAAAAACCGTACCTGATTTCCATGTACCGGGTAAAAGAGTCACATCAAATTCTGAAGGTTTAGGACCCCCACCGATACCTTCGCAAGAAGAGAGAAGAAAAAGTGCTGAAGTGATAATAATGAGGGTGAGAAATAACTTTTTAAACTGTTTCATAAGAATACTATTAATAGAAATATCGACAAAGATAGCAAATTGACGGAATAATATTTGCAGTAAAACGATTTCAACTATAAAAATAAATAATTATGGAATTTTTACTAATTATTATCATTGCAGTAATCGGTATGGGAGTTCAATGGCGACTACAAGCGGTTTTTAAGAAATATTCTCGCGTTCTCGCCCCGGGAGGGATGACAGGACATCAGATAGCAGAAAAGATGCTAAGAGATAATGGGATTAGGGATGTATCAGTAGTTAGCACACCCGGTTCTTTAACAGACCATTACGACCCATCCAAGAAAAGAGTGAATCTTAGCGAGTCCGTATATGGGACTAATAGTGTTTCGGCAGCTGCAGTTGCAGCACACGAATGTGGACATGCAGTTCAGGACGCCGAAGGGTACGCCCCTTTAAGACTTCGTTCTGCACTTGTTCCAATAGTCCAATTTTCATCGATGTGGGCACAACTAATAATTATCCTTGGAATTGTTTTAATCAAAACTACACCATTATTTTTCTGGGTAGGGATAGCATTGTTCGCTATGATACTTATTTTCTCTGTAATTACCCTTCCAGTAGAGTACAATGCCTCTCGACGCGCTCTTGTATGGCTTGAATCCTCAGGAACTCTTCGACAGGAAGAACTTGCCGGAGCCAAGGAGGCACTAAATTGGGCAGCACGCACATATTTAGTTGCCGCATTATCTGCACTTGCTTCGTTAATTTATTATCTTGGTATTGGAAAAAAAGATTAAATTTGCGGAAAGATCGACTGTTTAAAAAGAACAACAACGGTATGATCACTCATCCGTTGTTTGTCTTTAAATAATAGTCTTTTTTAAGTGTCGCAAACTTGGTGCAAAGATATGGTTTGTTTTTAAGAGATGTGTCCTAAATTAAACTTTTTATTAGGAAATTATGTCCCATTTATTGTCTCAAACGCAAAATCCTGTCTCAATGTTTGTCCATTATTAAAGTTATTGTAAAACTATAATAGATTTCAAAAAATAATCATGGCAACTAAAATCATAGTTCTCTTTGCTTTATTAGCCTGCTGCCTGCTCTTTTTTTTAGGGTTGACACATATAATTTATGCAAAAGGGAATTATGTTAGGGTAGCCTTCGGTATATTCTCAAGTATAGCCTCCATACTTATTTTATCCCTGGCATTCTCTTATATTACTTTAATAAATGACCCGGATGTGAGGATCACCCCCTATCTATTAGATGTTGATTATATAATGTTATTTTTACCTGGTGCTATTTTCATGACATCTCTCCCAACAATTTCCATCCATAAATTATCATTTAAGGTTAAAACTATCATACTCACCACTCCATTACTTCTTAGTTTAATTATATTTATAGTATTTAAGCAAATTAACATAACTCCTATTTTAACTCTTCATTCATTTTCCGGTAATATAGATTTAGTCATTTCGAATTTTAATCACCGGGATGTGCTTGTTAGGTTTATTTTATTAGCACTTTGTGGAGTAATCCCAATTTTTAATCTATTCTATCCGCTGATGTGTAATCCCGAAAAGTTGATCAGGAAACCCAGTAAAAATTACTATATTATTTCTGCATTCATTATAATCTGTATTATTCTCTTTTGGGGATACTCTCTAAGAATACCATATACATTAATAATTTTCCCACCCTATTTTCTATTATTGCTACTTACTGTATCTCTCATGCTCCTTAAACGATATACAATAATGACTGATGCCCCATTAGTTAGAAGTAACCTAAAAAACGATACTCTACCGACCTTAGACAATAATCCACAAAAAGATAAAGAAGTCATTTTAATTTGGCAGAGGCTTGAAAAGATAATGGAATTAGAGCTTACAAATCCTAAAATTAACCTTCAGGATACTGCTTATAAGCTAGGGGTGAAAAAGGAGTTGCTTGGATCTATAATAATTTTTTACGGGTATGTTGGCTTTAATGAGTATGTCAATATGACGAGATTAAAGCACTTTAAAGAGTTAGCTGCAAAGAATCCAAAGGAAAAAATAGTGAATCTTTATGAGGCAGCCGGTTTTCAATCAAAATCTACTTTTTATAATTTTTTCCAATCAGTTGAAGGGATAACTCCAACAGAATATCTTACTAAACTTAATAAAAAGGAATAATGTCACAGTTTTGGTTCACTATCTCATTATCTGTAGCTTCCCTCATAGGTGCTTTCCTTCTAATTAGAGGGTTAATCTTCCTCCTCGACAAACAATCTGACTCTTATACACGTTGGGGAGGAGTCTATATGATTATTATTGCACTTATTATATCATTAGAAGTCTATTTGGCCCTATCCAACACAGGTTTTTTCTTTAACCCAAATACTATGGCTTTGAGTATTAGGCTCACTTTGGAGTGGCATGTTGTAGCGCTTTTAGCCAGTATGTTATCTATAAGAATATTTCTTGGAAAAATAACCAATTTTCAAAAATATTTCTTTCCCCATATTCTAATGATTTGTATTATTATTGCCATCTGTTATCACTATTTTTCAGGAGTTTACACTCAAATTTACTCTTCTTTAGATATTATCAATAATATTCATGCGAAAGATATTCAGGTAAAGCTTTTTCTTTTTTTAGTATCAATATTAAGTTGTTCCTATATACTTTTTGTCCCTATTATTAGAGCATTAATTAAAAAAGAGATAAAGAATACGATATGGATTAAACTTTATCTCTCTCTTATGTTACCATCCCCTATCCTTTATACACTTCATGCTTTTGTAAATCCTATCCTTGGGTTCCCACTTGTTTTAATCTGTTTAATATTTATGACCATCTACTCTGTTGTTTTAATGAAAAATCCGGATGCGTTAAGAGAGTACCATTCCTTATACTCTACCAAACCAGTCATAGATATTCCATCTAAAGATGAGTTGTCGAAAATAATAAAAAACAGCCACTTATATCTCGAGAAATATATTACAGTAACAGAATTAGCCGAAAAAACTAAAATAGATGCCTCTTTTATTATCACCGATTATAAAAATAAAGGGTTCTCAAACCTTAACGATTATCTTAACACATTCCGCATAGTCCATTTTAAGAACCTTGCAATTAATAATCCCAAAGTCCCAATTACCACTTTAGCTTTAGAGTCCGGATTCACATCGAGAGCAAGTTTCTATAGGTATTTTGAAGGCGTAGAGGGTTATACCCCCTCTGAGTTTATTAAAAGGAGAGAAAAAAATGCCTGATTGCACCAAATGTGCAATATTTTGAGCCGAATAAAAC
>CAZXOP010000108.1:0-6523 GCA_964642235.1 uncultured Muribaculaceae bacterium | reverse complement strand
CAACACATACCCCCCTCACAGAAGCACCTCTGGGCAAGGTCAGCTGTTGAGGTCAAATTTATTTCCTAAAGAGTTGTTTCTATTTAATATTTATTATAATTTTGAACATTCGGATTTCCCGAGGATGGAATTGTGAGGGAGAATCGTGTATTTTATCAAACATATAACTTTATAATTATGAAAAGATTATTTCATATCTGTATTTCATCGCCTAACGAAGTTATGTTTCGCGACGAGGAAGATTATAATGCCGGGGTAAATCTTTTAGCTTTATCATTGTTCAAAACTGGGACATCTATTTTGGCTGACGCTTTAATGTCAAATCATATTCATCTGGCAGTCCAAACAGAAGCTGTATCTGCTTTCGTAAAGTCTTTTAGAGTCTCATATAATAGATTCTTTAATGAGAAGTATAAAAGGACAGGGGCATTAGGAAATCCTAATTTCTTTTGTTTTGAATTAAGAGGGATTAAACATATTTTAACGGGGATAAGCTACATTTATAGAAATGGACTACATCATGGGCAGTCTGACTCTGCTTTTGGATACGAACATTCTTCTGTTAATTGTATTTTCAAAAAGAGCTTGGGGAAAAAAGAATGTCAAAATTTAATGACTTCACGAATTGAAATAAAAAAGTTCCTTCCCCGTTTTGCTGAATTTCCTGACCATTTTATCATGGACTCAAACGGAACTTTTATAAGAGATTCTTTCATCGAAGTAAAGCAAGTCGAACTTTTATACTCAACTCCCCGTTCATTCTTGTTCTATATGAACAGATTGACCGGAGAAGATTGGATAAAAGAACAAAAAATAGATGGTGAAAACGAGCCTCCGATAACTCTTAATGTTATAGAGAGTGAATCTGATGAAACAGAGATTAACGAAATGATAAAGAATGAAACAGGACGACAATATGACCCGGGAAAAAATGATATTGAAGTGTGTAAATTAATTGACAAAGTATTGGTAAAAAGATTGGGAAAGGAGTCTATTTATCAATTATCAAGCAGCGAGAAAAAAAGAATAGCATTAGATCTTTCGACTAAATATTATATAAACGAAAAAGCTATAAAGAGGTGCTTAGCGTAATATTGACCTCAACACATACCCCCCTCACAGAAGCCCCTCTGGGCAAGGTCAGCTGTTGAGGTCATTAGAGAAACTACTCCGGAGGCCGATTCATTCCCGACCTCAACACATACCCCCCTCACAGAAGCACCTCTGAGCAAGGTCGGCTGTTGAGGTCAGGATTCAAGGGGCAAACATCCAAAAGTCAAATAGTATATGTGAGCTAAATCACAGAAAAAAATTAATGCCCCCCAGACGATAATAACTTTTTTGCTTTTTATTGAGCAAAAAGTTATTTACCGTCTGAAGGTATGCTAGCTTTTGCAGAAAAAGCGCTCTACAGTGCCATATCAGTGCAAAAGCTGACATGGGGTTTTTGGCTAAACCCGCTTACAAGGCCACAGAAGGCATAATAGATATTTTCCGCTTGCTATCTTTTGCAGAAAAAGCGCCCTACAGAGCTCTAATTGTGCAAAAGCTGACATAGACTAACGCGATAGGCAACAATGCTCGTCTTTATTTGACTGGGATATGAACATATTTGTAGGACCCATAAATTTGCACAGAGATATTCACAAATGTGTACACCACCAAAAACCTATACCTACTTACTAAAAACAAAGCTCGGGTGTTTGTCCTCGCGGTACCACATATTGGTGATGGTGATAGTGGGGGATTTTTTCTTGGAAATATTTACAAGAATGGAACTAAATGGCTCAATGGTCTGAATGCCCCCTTTATTAACCTTAATATTAAAACGAAGGGAGGAGTTATTCACAAAGCTCCAAACATAGTTATTATCATTCTCACTTATCTGTTTAGTAGAGACACAGGCATTATAGAGAGCCATCAGGTGCTCCTCGCTTCCGGCAAAATTACTATTAAAACAGGCTATTGTCCTCTTGGCAAAAAGTGCCTCCTTAATGGCGTCCTGACTCTTTTCAGTCGCCAAAACCAATGTCATCGGGCGATGATTTGTATAAGGTTCAGCCGCTCCGATAGGGTCATACTCCTCAGAGATAACACCATGAATGTCCGAGTTTGCAAACTTGGTAAGACCAAAATCGGCACACCAACTTATCGCTCTAGGATAAAATTCCCTATGATTAAAGATCTCAATCCCATGTATAAGCCCCTTATCTAAAAGCCTCTGCTGAAAAGGGGAGACAATCAGAGTATCCATCTTCCAGCCCGGGTGATTAAAGAGGATAAATGCCCCCTGAGCAGCAGCATTAGCAATCGCTTTTTCAGGGTCATCATTATGGATAATATCGGCATCTTTAATAAAAAGCGCATTGTAATGCCCGAGAGGCCCCTGCTCACGAGTAATCTCAGTTCCACGTATCAATATAAGCCCTAACCTATCTGCCTCACCCTTTGCCACTTCATAAGAGGTATTTAAATTACTATTAAAATACTCCTTAAATGGCCTATACTCAATATGGTCAGTTATAGAGATAGCATCCAGTCCATCCTCCCAAGCCTCTGTTACACGCCAAGTAGGCCAAACAAGCCCATCAGAAAAGACGGTATGGATATGAAAATCACATTTAACCACCTTGTAACCTGCTACATCAGGAATTTGAATTTCCAGACGGTTCTGAGTCATTTTAGGGGGCATAGCCACCTTGTTAACATTCTGTCCCTGACTTAAAAAAGGGATAATCGCAAATAGTGCGACCAAAAACAATTTAATCTTTCTCATATTTTTTAATTCTCCAATTAGAGTTCCACAAATTATTTGAACGACTCCCCAAATTTTTCACAAATCCGAGAGGAATCTCTTTATACGTCAATAAAATATACCCTTGCGGTGCTGTAGGAAACGTCAGTGGTTCTTTTGAAAGGTAGCGTAAAGCCTCCTCTTTACTTAGTTCAATACAATAAAACGCACTCCGTTCCAATACTTCTGATAGAGCAAGATCCCCCTCCGGCACCAAAACCTCTCTCTCGTTCTTCATCCCCTTCTCGCTCCCCACTCCCATCCCCTTCGGGAGAATCCTCCTTGCCACCACCACCCCCGAATGGATGCTCCTCAACTTCGACTCCACAAAGAGCATCTCCTCATAAACACCCTTCGGATAGACTTTCACCAACTCTCCCTTGCTAAAAACAATATTTCCCTCCTTCACAAAAGTAGGACAGGGGTGGTTCTGAAACTGAACCTTTCCCTTTTTATCGGAAACGCGGTTTGACTCACGACTGCCCGACAAAGGTTTTTCTAACAATGCAATAAAAAACCCCTCTCCGGCACCCTCCTCCCCCGGATAAAACCTTCGGGTAGAGATTATACGTGCACCAAACTCCGAGGCAATCCACTCCACATTCTCCTCATTCTCCATCCTATTAAAAGTACAAGTGGAATAAATAAGAAGCCCTCCCTCCTTTAATGAACCCCAAATATCCCCCACAATTCTCCTTTGGCGCGCAGCAGAGAGGAGAACATTCTCTTTTGACCACTCCTCACGAGCTTTAACCTCCTTTCGGAACATCCCCTCACCCGAACAGGGAGCATCGACCAAAACCAAATCAAAATAGTCAGGCAAAACCTTAAAATCGGCAGGGTCATTATTGGTAACCACCACATTGGCACTCCCCCACTTTGTAATATTCTCTGCCAAAATGGTGGCACGAGAACGAATTACCTCATTGGACACAAGAAAAGAGTTAGGAAGTCCATTTAAGAGTGAAAGCAAATGGGTACTCTTTCCACCCGGAGCAGCACATAAATCGAGCACCTTTACTCCCCTCTCTTTTGCCTGTACAGTCTCAGATACCCGTTGAGAACAATAGAGAGACAACACCTCTTCCAGAGCCATAGAGGAGGCCTCCTGCACATAATAGGCACCTGCATGAAATAGGGGGTCAGAGGTAAATGAGGGTCTTTTGGGTAAAAAATAGCCATACTGCGACATCTTAACCGCAGTGGTATCTGAATAAGGGGGAGCAGTAATCTTTAACGGATTAATACGAATAGAGACTGTCGGCTCTGTATCGAGAGCCGCAATTAGAGATTCAGCACGAATAGTTCCAATAGACTCTTTAAGACTATCTATGAATTCATGCCGAAACATATTATTTAATTTAAGTCCTCTGGTTTAACTTTCGGAATATCAGGCATCTCTCCCTGCATAGCCTTAGCTATCTGGTCAGTAAAATTATCTACAAACTCCTGTAACCTCCCCCCTATCATCATCTTCATAAGGGGATTAAGCACCGCACTTAGTTCTATATGCATAAGAGTGCTATCGAGTCCTATAGGTTCTAAATGAAAACTGAAATAAAAGGGAAAAGGGGAGTGTCCGTCATCCTTAAAGGAAACCAAGGAGTATGGGACCTTCTTATCAAGCTTTATACCCAACTTAAACCCTTTGATATTCATCACGATACTATCCTCGCCCACTTTCACTTTATCCTTATAATCTTCAGGTATAGCATACGCAAAACGGCTCAAATCAGAGAACATATTAAATAGAGTATAAGGAGTCTGTTTAACCGGTAAATCCTTTCCTCTTACAGTGGTTGCATCCATAATTGTTATTGTTTAATCCCCTCCCAACGATCGGGGGCAAATCTCCATTTTTTTAGAAACTCCACTTGCTCCTCTTTAATATAATCACAAGTAAGTGCTTCATCTATAAGTGTATCATAGTTAGTAAGGGTATGCAACTGAACATTGGCATTTTCAAAAGAACGCCTCGCCACAGCGAAATTATATGAAAAGATAGCAACCATCCCAAGAACCATTGCCCCTGCTTTTTGAAGTGCCTGCACAGCCGATAGGCTGCTCTGACCTGTGGAGATTAAATCCTCTACCACCACCACTTTAGCACCTGAAGGGAGAAATCCTTCCACCTGGTTTTCAAGCCCATGCTCCTTTGGTTTCGGACGAACATAGACAAATGGTTTGTCCATTAAATGGGCAATAATGGCACCATAAGCGATGGCTCCTGTAGCCACACCTGCTATTACCTCCACATCTTTATAGTCCTCACGGATTAATTCTATAAGGTGCTTACACACAGAATATCTCATTCCCGGGTAAGAGAGAATTTTTCTATTATCACAATAAATGGGAGATTTCCAGCCGGATGCCCACGTAAAGGGATTTTCAGGATTTAATTTTACTGCTTCGATCTCTAAAAGATCTCTTGCAACTGCTTTTTCAACTGAAATCATAATGTCAATATTTTTACAAAAATAATAAAAATAACAAACACCCCTGCATCGAAGAGATAATAACTCCATTAAAATTTGATTACACCTCCTCACAACTCTTAATTTTTACTACTTTTGTGCCATTATGCATCGGATATACTTCGACAAACGGACATTAGTAATCTGCTCCCCGACAGACCAGTCATTAAATGACCCTAACTCAGTCATTTATAAACCTGGCGCTGAGCCTGATTTTCAAAGCCTTATCCTACTTTTTGAAAAATCTAAAGAGATTTCCAAACTCTATATCCCCACAGACCAAGAAGAGGCAGTCTATCGTCAAATCTGCTCACAATTCGCACAAATTAATGCCGGAGGGGGACTTGTAATGAACAAAAGAGGGGATTTCCTACTTATTTTCCGCAATGGTCTTTGGGATCTCCCAAAAGGGAAACAGGAGCCGGGAGAAGATATCAGACTATCGGCACTTCGCGAAGTAGAGGAGGAGTGCGGGATAAAGGATTTAGAGATTAGACGACTTATCTGTATCACCGATCACACATATAGATTTGGGAATAAATTTATTCTTAAGCATACCTATTGGTACAGAATGTTATATAACCAACCGACTGAACTCTCGCCCCAAACAGAAGAGAATATCTCCAAAGCCACATGGATATCCAAGTCAAGCCTGCCTGGCTTCCTCGACAATACATACCCCTCTATCATAGAGGTATTTAAGAATACACATATTATCTGATTAGCGTAAATCTGTAACCACTACATCCCCCAATTTATCCACATCGAGGATGAAAAAATCGGCTGTTTTAGCATCAACCCCTGTAAATGAGGTTACATCTGCGATATAAGTATCCCCATTTTGTGAAATATATCTCAGAGAGGTAGGGAGAAATGTAGAGCCATCTATCGACACCTCCACTGACAGATAAGAGGATTTTTTCTTATTAAGAGGTTTTAACTCAATAGAATAAATCGTTTTTTCCCCACTCTGTTTCACTTTGGGTTTAGAGGGGAAAGAGTTATTTTTAGAGACATCTGCCAATATCGCAAAAGGGTTATTGGCTATATCGTTCTTAGAGGGGTCATTTGGAAGAATTACCACCTCTTGATCTGCAATATTTAATACTCTGATGGAAGCTGCGTCACAATAAACCTCCACCCCTGAAGTGGTCATTTTATAAAACTCTCCTTGAGAGAGAATTACCCCCTTCTCTTCCCCTATCTTCGCTTTAGATGAGTTATATGCAGTAAAATTAAAGGCTACTTTTTTACA
>CAZXOP010000107.1:903-6581 GCA_964642235.1 uncultured Muribaculaceae bacterium | reverse complement strand
GTGCTTCGCAGTTTATACGGCCGGTTCCCGGCCGGTTTAAGTGGTGCTTCGCAGTTTTTAGCCGTCCGGCAGAAGTTATTCTCGCAGCCCGGGTTATTCCCGCGCGCTACAAGCCCGTAAACAGCTTGTGAAATGAGCGGGAAATAACCTGGGCTCCAGCTGCGGGAAGTAACTTGAGCAGCTCCGCTTCCAGCACCTTGCCGTAGTTTTTGGCAAATAGCAGATTAAGAATTATTTGCTGCAACCATTTTTTGAGAAGCATTGAGATTATCAAAAAATGCTCTCAGGAAGAGCCAGAATTACAATCACTTGCCAAAAACTGTGGCAAGGTGCCCGGCAAGGTGCCCGGGCACGGCAAGGTGCTCAAGCAGCTCTCTGGCGCTAACATACATTTGCCCGCGTTGTTTAGCTGTTTGGCCACCAATGAGATAGTCAAGATATCGGTTTTCAAGAGAAACAAAATCTGAATCGGCGGGATCCCAGTCAGGGTCCCAGCCAACAGAGTCGCGCAAGTACCAGAATTCGCTCTCAATACTAATCCCCATCTGAGACATCACAGCAAGAAGACTTCGGCTTGAAGTGGCATAAATAGTACAATCCGTATCGGCCTGAAAAGCAGGAAACAGATGTGCGAAACCATTCCTGACCAGCAACCCCTCCAGCCTCCCCGGCAGTTCGCCGATTGCCGTCCGCAGTGATTTTCCCGGTACAAACACCGACACCATTGTGGGATTGTGTAAAAAATGTATTGCAGACCCGCCTCGCCGCCCCGTCGACAGCAGATTTGCGTACCACTCGCCCGGAAACCCCTCAGCCGGTAGCGAATCGCACCTTTCAGCACTAATTCTGGAAATGGTCAAAAGTTTAGATGTAGCACGAATGAGCATAAAATGAAATTTATTTTAAATATAGCAAATTGATAAAATCTTGAAATATTAAAAAAATCCATAATATTTTTCTTAACTTTAAAACCAATACATCAGTCCTTTAAGATTAATCTGTTTCACATATGGATCGTCTTTATAAATTCTGGACAATAGGAATTCTTTTTCTAATACTAATCTCTTCCATTAGATGCGAAACAGAACCAATATTAAAGTCTCCTGTTGTAAGAACAAATGAGGTAACCAGTGTCGGCGCAACAGCAATATCAACCGGAGGAAGTGTTACTGACGATGGGGGAGCACCGGTTTTTGCCAGAGGAGTTTGTTGGAGTATCAACTCCAATCCAACCACAAATGAAAGCAGGACAAATGATGGTGCAGGCACAGGGGATTATATAACTACAATTTCAAATCTTCAGCCTGACACAAAGTATTATATAAGATCTTATGCGACGAACAAAATAGGTACTGCATATGGTAATCAAATCGAGATTACAACACTTGGTGCATTACCAGTAATCAGTATTATTGAGCCGAGTGATATTTCGTCATCTTCTTTCAAATGCGGAGGAAGGATTACCGGAGAGGGTGCATCAGCAGTGACCGAAAGGGGTGTATGCTGGAGCGAAAACTCAAATCCTTCAATTGCTAATTCTAAAATTTCTTCCGGAGCTGGAGTTGGTGAGTTTTATGTAAATATTGCTAAATTAATTCCAGGAACGAAATATTTTATAAAAGCATATGCTGTTAATAATCATGGTATAGCATACAGCTCTGAACTTACTATAAATACATCTCCTGAAATTCCTCAGGTAAAAACTTTAGATATTGCAAATGTCAAATCGACATCAGCTTCCGGAGGGGGGGAAATTATAAAAGATGGTGGAGCAGAGATTTCTGTTAGAGGAATTTGCTGGAGCACAAACCAGAATCCAAGCATTACCAATTCAAAAACAACCGATGGGGCAGGAACTGGCACATTTATTTCCTTAATTAACGGGCTTCTCCCTCAAACCACATATTATGTTAGAGCTTATGCAACAAATAGCAAGGGAACAGGTTACGGTGACTATAAAATATTTACTACTGCAGATGCTGAAATACTATTCAATTCTAAACTAAATTATGAGAAGATTCAGGATATTGATGGAAACGAGTATAAAACTATTAAGATAGGCACTCAGACCTGGATGGCGGAAAATCTAAAAGTTACCAAATTGAATGACGGCACAACATTAACTAATGAAATTTCAAATCAAGGCTGGTCGTCAACTAGCTCTCCAGCTTACTCTCTGTACAATAATGAAGAAAGATCCAAAATTACATACGGAGCACTTTACAACTGGGCAAGTGCCTCATCCGGTAAACTTTGTCCACAAGGATGGCATATTCCTACAGATAAAGAGTGGAAAGTTTTAATAGAATATCTTGGAGGCAATAATAGTGCTGAGGCAAAGCTGAAAGAGGCAGGTAATGGACATTGGATAGCATCAGGAATAAATGAATCCGGCTTTACTGCACTTCCGGGAGGAGTCAGATATTGGGATGGCCAGTTTGACGGGTTGTATAAATTCGGAGTTTTTTTGGGGAGTCAATCCTCATTAAGCAGCCCTTACTATGTCCTGTTAGGTACAAGAACCAACCTCACTTATTATATACTTTCACATGCCAGGAATGGTTTTTCCGTAAGATGCATAGCCTCTTCTGTGCCGATAGTCAGAACTACTAATATTATTATGGTAGCTAATAATCCTGTCATTACCGGTAATGTAGATGATGATGGCGGATCAGAGGTAATAGAGAGAGGAGTATGCTTGAGCCAGAATCAAAATCCCACTGTAGAAGACTCCAACTTTTCGAATGGTAAAGGGGAGGGGATGTTCAGCTGCACAGTTTATGGACTACTACCTGGTAAGAAATATTATGCAAGAGCGTATGCTAAGAACTATGCAGGAATAGCATATGGGAATCAGATTTCGTTCGAGACCGATCCTGTTCCATCTTTGTTGACAAATAGTGTGTACGGCGTAACAACTAATTCGGCCATCTGCTCTGCAAGTATAACAGATAGAGGAGGTACAGCTATTTTAGTAAGAGGAGTATGCTGGAGTAAGGAAGAAAATCCAACTAAAGATGACTATGTAATAGCATCTACAGACATTTCTGATAATTATACTTGTGAAATTTACCAACTATCACCGGGTACAACATATTACATTAGGGCTTTTGCGACTAATTTTACCGGAACTGGCTATGGAAATCTGATTACATTCAAAACAAAGTCAGATATCCCAAAGATTACAACATCTGAAACAACACATATCACTTCAAATTCTGCCATAAGCGGAGGAACCATTACCAGCGACGGAGGAGAACCTGTTCTGTCACGAGGAGTATGTTGGAGCCAAAAAAACAATCCAACCGTGAATGGTAACAAAACTAATGACGGGGCAGGCGTTGGTCATTTTATAAGCTCACTGTCAGACTTGAATCCTGGAGAGAAATATTACATTAGAGCTTATGCGACAAATAAAATTGGAACAGCTTATGGTCATGAAGTCTCCTTTACAACACAAAAAGCAATCCCAAAATTGACCACGAAAGAGATCTCATCAGTTAGTTCAAACACTGCAATATCGGGAGGTAATATTATAAGTACCGGGGGAGCATTTATACTGGAAAAGGGTATTTGCTGGAATACAAGCGACAATCCTACCACTTCACATTATAATACTCCTTACTTTGGTATTGATACAAGCTTCACATGCACCATGGGGGGGCTGCAGCCAGGGACAGTTTACTATGTTAGATCATATGCAAAGAACTCCGTTGGTACCGGATATGGTAACTCCGTTACTTTTAAAACAAAAAATATTGTACCTCAGCCTACAATTCAGCCAGCAGGTGGCAAGTACTTTGAAGCACAAAAGGTCTCTATCTCCTGTTCTGTAAAAGAGGCAGAGATTCGTTATACTACTGACGGAACCAATCCAAATGAATCCTCAAGTTTATACAAATCAGAGATTACTGTAGACAAGAGTATGACAATTAAAGCCAGAGCATATAAGGCCGGCTGGATAGAGAGTTCGGTAATTACAGAATCGTATACCATTGAAAATATTGGCGAAGTTATTACAGGTACTTCAGCAAGTGTTCAAAAACTTGAAGTTAATGGTGATTTTGTTTTTAAACTCAATAACCTAACAAACAAAGACGTTTATTTTATATTTACAAATAGTAATTCTTCATCTACAAAGCTTTTACCAACAGTCAAACAGAATTTTGTGAAATCCAACATATATGAAATTCCTACTAATTTCCCTGCAAAGGGAGATCTAAAACTTTTTGACAGGGATATTTCCCTAGAAACCTCAAACCAAGATAAGTTTGATTTTGTTGGATTAAATGATGAGGAATACAATAAGTATCTTAGAACTAAGGCAAATACTTATCAAATTGGCTCAGTGGAATCCTTTTATGATGCATCGACTAATTCAGCAAAACAATCAACATTAAGGAAGATACTAAAAAATCAGGATTTAACTATTAATATATGGGTAGATAATTCTTGTTGGGGCCCATCTAGTAAAAAAATGTTGAAATTAACACAAAATATTCTTGATGAATACGCAAACGCCATCTCTAAGCAAGGAGAAAACAATGATATTTTTGATTGGGTCAGAAATTTTGCCGGAGAACCCTGGAGTAATTTTCAGGATAAAAGTCTTATAAAATACAACAATGAAATTAATATTTGGTTAACTGATATTGACGATAATAATAATGTTCAAGGAGGGATTGCTGGATATTATTGGTGGAAAAATAACTACCTGAAATCCAGATATTCAAAATCAAATGAAAAATTGATGCTTGTTATAGATGCTCTCCTTTTATCCTATTATACGGGAGATACTTGGGAAATAACTGATTTACCAGCTCAGCATATAATTTTAATTACGGCTCATGAATTATCACATATGATTTATTACCATGAGAAAGTTATTAAACATAATCTTAATCCAGAAGTTAAAGAATTGACTGAAATGTTGGCATTGTGTACAGAAGATTTGGTTGCATACTTGGCTAAAAATAATGGTGGACCGAGGGGAGTTAATTATGACATTCCCAATCAAGGTAATCCAACTAGAAATTTAAACAGGCTGGAGTATTATAATAATACAAATTATTTTACTCTATTTAAATGGGATGAAAATGATAAAGATAAGAGCTATTCTACACAGTATGCTTTAGGCGCATATTTAATGAGAAACTATGGCGGAGTTAATGTAATTAAACACATGATGCAAAATCAATATATTGATTTTAATTCTGTAGTTAGTGCAGTAAATGCTAACGGGGGTCAAGGATTGAAAGCTGGTGAAATTCTTAGAAACTTTGCAATAGCAAATCTTTTATCTGACGATACTTCTGCGGGTTCACCCTATAAGTTTAATACAGGCACATGGTTTACATCTGTGATGAATGGCGTAACATACAAGATTGGATCAATCAATCTATTCAAATATCAACCTCAGCCATATGTTTATAATAATTTGCCTTTTAATCAACAACCTTTTTCGAATTTGTTTTATTTAGCCGGCAGCAACCTAAGTGGTCAAAAAGAGTGGTATATATCAAATTTAAATGAAGATATAAAAATAACTGTAGTTATTAAGTGAAAATAATTAACTGTGCCTTGTAAAAAGCAAATCCAACTTATTTGGATTAAATTTATACTTATTAATAATTAGTTGTCAATACTATTGAAATTTTAATCAATTTTTATAACTTTAA
>CAZXOP010000107.1:0-893 GCA_964642235.1 uncultured Muribaculaceae bacterium | reverse complement strand
TGGTGTAGTCAGGAATCTAGAACGCAGAATAAATGAAAACAATAATAAACAAGGGCTTATCAATTACTGCCTTAGAAGCCCCTCCATTTTTTCGGGAGGTATCGTGTCAAAAATGAATGGAAGCGAAAGGGAGTTTTCAATTTGCAGACGGCCGATGCACTTATAGTTTGGCAGAGTTAATACATTTTCTCTTGTAAGGTATGGAGAGAAGTAAGGCATAACATAATCGACATCATTAATTCCCGGCCTGAAAAAGATAGTGCTTCCGACATTTCCCAAAATAGATTCCTTCATGCGGTCATTCAGCTGCCCCAGTGTCTGATTTGCAAGGACAAGGCTTAAGCGGTATTTTCTTGCTTCGGACATAGCATACATCACAGATTGAGACATGAAATTCTGAAACTCATCAACAAAGAGAGTGAAGTCTTTTCTCTTATTTTCGGGAATATTCTGGCGAGACAAGGCCGCATTTATTATTCTAGAAAGGATAATCGTCCCTAATATATTTACTCCTATTTTCCCGATTTTACCTTTCGACAGTGATACCAACAATATTTTGTCGTTGTCAATAATGTTACGGAAGTTAATATTGCTCTTCTTTGTAACTACAATTGGCCGGATATATTCATTAATAAGCAACTGGTTCAGCTTGCTGATAATGTACGGAGTAAAGTTCGCCAGAGAATAATCGCCCGAAAGTCTTATAGCAGTTTCATTCCAAAAATCTACAACATCCCGGTCCTGACATTTACTTAAAAGCTCTTTTCTAAATTCCGTATTTTGAAAGATACTGGCAACATCTCCAATCGTTCCTAAATTTTCGGGATCATCCATTAAGAGAAGCAAAGAGTTTTTCATGAACAACTCAAACATTGGACCCATTGTCTGATTTA
>CAZXOP010000106.1:0-6637 GCA_964642235.1 uncultured Muribaculaceae bacterium | reverse complement strand
TCCAAATATTTTCAACTATTTTTTCCTGAAAAAACAATCTACATTACAGAAATAAACTCTTTCCCGATGTTATGTAATCCTGCTATAATTTGCTCTCTTTTGTCCTTCCGTGGATTACGATGACCACTCATATAATGTCCTAACTGTTTTTCATTAATACCTGTAGCCCGAGCTAATGATGCCCTGGTTATTACACCATCGAAGCGATGTAGAAGTGCCTGTACAGTCAGCTCCCACTCTAATTCATACTCCCCTTGAAGCGAAACTGGTATATCTTCTCCATTTGTCTGCATACCTTCTAAATGAAATTCCAAAGCTGACAAATAGGCTTTCTGTACCCCTTCAAATGTTTTATGAGTGGCAACACACCCATCCAATATAGGGCTTACAGCTCCAAAATTATCACACCAATCTACTAATACTTTTATTTTTTCCATAACATTATTAGGTGGGCTATTTCCACCCTGCTTGTTTATATATACTATTTAATAAGAACTGTGATTGCGTTTCATTTAGCTTTCCATTTATAGTAACTATCCCCTTTTTAGAGGGGTGTTTGAATTGCCTATGACTACCTTTCTGTCTAACCAAATACCACCCATCAGCACGCAACATATCAATTATCTTTCGTGTTTTGAGTTTTTCCATATTGTTATTGTTTTTGGCAGCACAAAGATAGTAATAATTCTATCATTATGCAACTTTTTATTTAATAGTACATTATTTTAAAGACATGCCAAACATATGATAGTGTGGGCCGAAGCGTTCGAATGCGGCGCGGTCGAGGGTTTCGCGATGGTCAGGGTGAGCTACGCTGATTATTAGTTTTGCACGCTCCTGTAGTGATTTTCCATATAGATTTATGGCTCCGTACTCTGTAACGAACCAGTGGATATGGTTTCGAGAGGTAACCACCCCGCCTCCTAGTGATAATGTAGGGGATATTTTGCTTATCCCTTTATTGGTTACTGAAGGCATAGCTATAATGGCTTTTCCCCTCTCTGAGCGGGATGCTCCATAGATAAAGTCCACCTGACCACCCACACCTGAGTAGAATGTGGTTCCAAGTGAGTCAGCGCCAACCTGCCCTGTCAAATCAACCTGAAGGGCTGAGTTAATGGCTGTAACTTTCGGATTCTTAGCTATAATGAAAGGGTCATTGGTATAACCTACATCCTGCATCAGTACGAGAGGGTTATCATCGATAAAGTCATAGCATTTCTGAGAGCCCATAAGGAATGTGGCCACCATTTTCCCCCTGTCAATTACTTTTTCAGCTCCATTTATAACCCCTTTCTCCACCAATGGTAAAACTCCGTCTGCAAACATCTCTGTATGAATACCGAGGTTTTTATGGTTCCCAAGCTGTGCAAGAACTGCATTTGGAATCGCTCCGATACCCATTTGGAGAGTGGCACCATCTTCAATAAGTGCTGCGCAATTTTTCCCTATTGCCTCCTCTATAGCATCAGGTTCTGTGAAATGAGCAGGTTCGAGCAGAGTGTCGCACTCCACGAAGTGGTCAATCATTGAAATAGGGATCAATGCATCTCCGAGGGAGCGAGGTACATTTTTATTTACCACTGCGATAACATCACGAGCACACTCAATAGCAGCTAATGTGGCATCAACAGAGGTTCCAAGTGAAACGTATCCATGTTTATCGGGGGTGGAGACTTGAATCATTGCCACATGGCAAGGGAGTGCTCCGCATCTATAGAGTTTCTGTGTTTCGCTAAGGAGTACAGGGATATAATCTGCATACCCTGCCTGTACATTTTTACGGACGTTACCTCCTACGAAGAAAGCTTGGTGGAAGAAAATTCCGGCATATTTCTGGTCAGTATATGGGGCATCACCTTCGGTATGGAGGTGGTGGATACGAACATCCTTAAGTTCACCGGCATCTCCTCTGCGGCATAATGCATCGATTAATACTTTAGGGGCTGAAGCCACACTGCTAAAATGGATATGATCGCCAGACTTAACTACCTTAACTGCTTCGTCTGCACTTATAAAATGTATATTTTTACTCATTATAATATAAGGTTTTAATTAAGGGGGCAAACTTACTAAAGAATCTTTAAATTATCTATCTTTGCAAAAGAATTTTTAACATAGATGAGTCTTGTAACCATAATATCCGATTGGTCTAAGTCTGATTATTATCTTGCCACATTAAAAGGGAAGATTTTGTCTTATAACCCTTCTACGACCATAATCGATATCTCTAATGATATCCCCCCCTTGGATGTGTTGCAGGGTATGTTTATATTAAAAAGTACATTCAGGCATTTTCCCGAGGGGAGCATTCATCTTTTTGGGGTGGCATCCGAGCCGTTACAAGACGAAGAGATGGTCATAATTCCTGCAGAGGGGCATTTTTTCGTAGGGTTAAATGATGGGAGGTTTGTACACCTTTTCGAGAAGCTCCCCACTGTCGCTTATACCCTTAAAAATCCCCCTGCGTTTTCTAATTTTATGGCTGCAGGTCAATTTGTCTCTGCAATAAAAATAATAGAAGAGAATCTCTTTGAATCAATGACCGAGAAGAGTACTGTGAAAGAGGAGGTGATATTAAGACCTGTAATATCCGAATCTTCGATTATCGGGAGGGTGGTTTATATAGATTCTTTCGGTAATGCCATTACGAATATCTCTAAAGCTATATTTGAACAACATCGAAATAGCAGGGATTTCGCCATCCTTGTTCAAGGACCTTTCGCCTCTATTCATAATATATCCCGCTCTTATAACTCCGGAGAGATAGGGGCAATGTTGGCCATTTTCAATTCACTCGGATATTTGGAGTTGGCTATTAATCAGGGGAGCATCGCTGAAAGCGAGGGGTTAAGTACCTCATCTGAGATTACAATAAAGTTTTTATAAACAGAATATGAGAAGTAAACAAGAAAAAATGGACTCCTTCGGGCGGTTGCTCGATATTATGGATGAGTTAAGGGAGAAGTGTCCTTGGGATAGGGAGCAGACCACGGAGTCGCTCCGTCCCCTAACCCTCGAGGAGAGTTATGAGTTAAGTGATGCCATCTTAAATGGGGAGCAGCAGAATATCTCTAAGGAGCTTGGAGACCTCCTTTTACATATTGTCTTTTATGCGAAGATAGGGGAGGAGCAGAGGGAATTTGATATTGTAGATGTTATAGATAAGCTTTGCAATAAGTTAATTTATAGGCATCCGCATGTTTTTGCGGAGACGGAGGTTAAAGGGGCAGAGGAGGTAATTCAGAACTGGGAGCAGTTAAAAACAAAGGAGAAAGATGGGAACAAGAGGGTTCTTTCCGGAGTTCCTAACTCATTGCCTTCGCTCCTAAAAGCGTACAGGATGCAGGACAAGGCACGTGCAGTTGGGTTCGACTGGGACGAGAAGTCTCAAGTTTGGGACAAAGTTTCGGAGGAACTTGGGGAGTTTAAGGAGGAGTTGGAGATAATGAGTGAGCACCCTGAGAATTATAAAAGAGCTGAGGAGGAGTTGGGGGATTTTCTTTTCTCCATTATCAATGCTGCCCGTCTCTATGATTTAAACCCCGACACTGCTCTTGAGAGCACCTGCAAGAAGTTTAAGGAGAGGTTTACTTACCTCGAAGAGCATACTATTAGAATGGGGCACTCTCTAAAAGAGATGACTCTCGATGAGATGAATGTTATTTGGGAGGAGGCTAAAAAACAATAATGTCTCTCTCTTTGGACAATACGGCAGTAGGGCGCACTGAACTTTTGCTTGGTGCTGAGGTGGTCGGAAGGCTGCAAGGGGCTCTTGTGGCTGTTATCGGACTTGGTGGTGTGGGGGCTTATGCGGCAGAGATGGTGGCAAGAGCAGGGGTGGGCAGTATGATTATTTTAGATGCCGACTCTGTGAGTGAATCGAATAAAAACCGACAACTCCTTGCCCTCGACTCCACAATCGGGAAACCTAAGGCACCTCTGATGGCTGAGCGTCTTAAAGATATTAATGCCAATATTAAATTAAAAGTAATAGAGGAGTACCTGACTGTCGATAATATGGGGGAGGTTTTAGATCGTGCTGTGAGAGAGGTAGGGAAACCTATTGACTTTCTTATAGATGCAATAGATACCCTCTCGCCGAAAGTGGAGTTGATAAAGTATTGTCTCTCCCATAATATTCCACTTGTCTCCTCAATGGGTGCCGGAGCCAAATTAGATGCCACCAAAATTAGAATTGCAGATATTTCCAAATCATATAATTGTCCGTTAGCATATATTTTACGAAAGCGACTTCGAAAAGAGGGGATAAATCGAGGATTTAAGGTGGTCTTCTCGGAGGAGTTGCCTGATACGGAGGCTATTGTCCCTTTAGAAGAGAATGAGGAGAGAAATAAAAAATCTCAAGTGGGTACCATCTCTTATCTTCCGGCAGTTTTTGGCTGCGTATCTGCTCAAGTGGCTATAAACCATTTCCTAAATCATGAGACCTAATCTTTTAAAGAATAGCAATACCTCGACTCTCGTGGCGTTGCTTATAAATTTTTTCACCCTCTTTGTACTCTATTTTCTCTTTAGAGTGGTGTTTTTATTGGAGAATAACTCCTATTTCGCGGGGTTATCATTTGCCGATATAGCTAAACTCTTCAGAGGGGGGGTAATGTTCGATATCTCTGCCATCTGTTTTATGAATGGCATCTATATTCTTATGATGTTGTTCCCTTTGCGTTATAAAGAGAAGAGGGGATATCATCTCTTTTTAAGGATATTTTATACGGTTATAAATGGATTAGCTGTGATAATGAGTATGGGGAACACCCTCTATTTTAAGTTTACTAACCGCATAACAGACTGTACGATTTTTCATGAGTTTGGAAATGAGAGCGATTCGAAACTTGCTTCTATTGTAATTAATGAGATGTTCTCACATTGGTATATTACATTGGCGGCCATAGTGCTTATCTTCCTCCTCTATAAACTCTATGTTACCCCACGTCATGAAACTAATGGGAAATATTATTATTTGGTTAACTCCCTCTCTTTTCTGCTTCTTGGCTACCTCTCGGTAATCGGGATGCGGGGTGGCTTTGGGATGAGTACCCGACCTATCGAGTTAAGCAATGCCAATAAATTTATCGAGAAACCAATCGAGGCAAATATTGTCCTTAATACCCCTTTTGCCATAATAAAGACCATAGAGAAGACCCCTTTTAATCTCCCTGAATATTTTAAGGAGAGGGAGGAGATGACTGCTCTCTATTCCCCTCTGCAGACTCCTGAAGAGGGGAGAGAATTTAAGCCTTATAATGTGGTGGTTATTATTATAGAGAGTTTTGGGAGTGAGTATAGCGGGTGGCTTAATCGGGATAAGGAGGATTATAAAGGGTTTACCCCCTTCCTTGACTCTCTTATGCAGAGTGCTTTGGTATTTGAACACTCTTATGCTAATGGAAGGAAAAGTATAGATGCTATGCCCTCGGTTATTTCCGGTATCCCCTCTTTAGTAACCCCTTTTCTTATAACCCCTTATGCATTAAATCAGGTTACGGGGTTAGCCCAAGAGTTATCCTCCAAAGGGTATCACTCCTCCTTTTTTCATGGTGCCCAGAAAGGGTCGATGGGGTTTGAGGCTTATGCAAAATCGACCGGTTATACCTCTTTTTATGATAGAAGCACATACGGGAATGATAAAGATTATGATGGGTTTTGGGGGATTTGGGATGAGGGGTTTTTACTCTACTTCGCAGAAAATCTCAAAAGCTTTAAGGAGCCTTTTAACTCTGCTATTTTTACCATCTCATCACATCACCCATTTAATGTCCCTGCGAAATATAAAGGGAAGTTTCCGGAGGGGAGTAATCAGATGCACAAATGTATTGCCTATACAGATTACTCTTTAAGACTCTTTTTTAAGGGTATCGAGAATGAATCTTGGTTTGATAATACCCTTTTTGTGATTACGGGGGACCATACAAATCTCTCCTCTCACCCTGAATATTCTACTGCCTCAGGACTTTTCAAGGTACCTGTTGTTTTTTACAGAAGGGGTGATTCGGAGTTGAAAGGGGTAAAGAGTGGTATTGCGCAGCAGATAGATATTATGCCCTCTATCTTAGGGTATCTCGGGTATGATAGACCTTTTATCTCTTTCGGACAGAACCTCTTTTCTACCCCTGCCGAAAAGACCTTTGCCATAAACTACTTAAATGGTTTTCAGTTTTTTTACGGAGATTATTTTATACAGTTTGACGGAGAGAAGACGACTGCTGCATATAATCTCGCCAAAGACCCTCTACTTGAGAAAAATATAATAGGGGAGTTCTATGAAGAGGAGTCTATGGAGCTTCTCTTAAAATCCATACTCCAACAATATATGGAAAGAGTGGTGGGGGATAGCCTGATATTGAGAAAAAATTATTAGTTTTGTGGAATGAAATTTAACTCTCTCGTAAAGCAAATAGAGTCCGTTCAATCAGTTTTGCAGGCATCTACCGCCAATGCGATAAATGTCGCGTTAACCATTCGCAACTGGCTTATTGGTTATTATATAGTAGAGTTTGAACAGAGAGGGGAAGACCGCGCTGCTTATGGAGAAAAACTTCTGGAAAATTTAGAGAAGAAGTTAGATAAGAAAGGAATGACAGTACGCCGTTTCAGGGAATATCGCCGTATATAC
>CAZXOP010000105.1:2619-6744 GCA_964642235.1 uncultured Muribaculaceae bacterium | reverse complement strand
CCTCTGCAGCAGAGTGTTTTTCTCCTTGATAATAAACCTCCCCAAGTCCCAATAACGGAAGACACATATTTGCAAGAGGTGCAAGGTCACCTGAGGCTCCAAGAGAACCTTGCTGGTAAACAACAGGATAAACCCCTTCATTGAAATAATCCACAAGCCTTTGGACAGTCTCCACCCTGACCCCTGAGAATCCGTAAGAGAGAGATTTCACTTTAAGGACAAGCATAAGACGGACAATCTCCGATGAAACTTCCTCTCCTACTCCGCAAGCATGCGACATTACAAGATTTTTCTGTAGCTGTGAGAGTTCGTCAGGACGAACCGACACATTACATAGAGAACCAAAACCGGTGGTAATGCCATAAATAGGTTCAACTTGATTCTGCATCCTATTATCGAGATACTCCCTACATTTGCGAATACGGGAAGAGGCCTCCTCTCCGAGATGCAACTTACATTGTGGACTAAAGAGAGTCACCACATCTTCAAAAGTGTGGTTTAATGTATCAATATTAAAAACGGACATATAAATTACTGTTTATTACCAAAAATGAATAGATTTTGCAAAATTACAAATTTTTTGGGAAAGAATCTTTCAGTTTCTCTAAATATTGGGAAGAATGGATCTATCGGTATATCCCTTCGAGTAGGAATAATAACTCTTTCGGTAAGTGCAAAACGTGTTTCAGGGCGTTCATCCCCCCTCCAGACGAAGTTTTTGAGTTTAAGATCGTCGTCATTTAAGTCATAGATGGGGAGGACATCCTGTTTGAGATCCTCCAAGTAGTAGATTTTCTCTATGTTCCCTTTTTTTAGTCGGGCAGACATTAACTTAGACTCTTTCTTGTTTAGCGTGGTTATAACTTTGTCATCATTTGTAAGACACATCCTGACATTGACACCCCCCATAGCATCAAATCGAGAGAGTTTGCTCTCTTGAAAATAGGCTATCATCTCAGGGCTTTTTACCTGATTGAAATAGATTTCCGTCTCCTTGCTCGAGACAAAGGCGTTGGAGAGGAGATTTGCCTTTTTAATCGCCTTATCTTTTATTACAAGCTGAATACTGTCGGCTAAGAACTGATTTTTTATATCATTCCAAATAACCGGTTCTTTGTATAATCTTGCAATAGAGTCTATTCCGGTATATATAAGGGAATCGCACAGAACCTGTAAATCCCTCTTAAATACTTTCACTTTATGGTAAGCTATTACAAAAGCCACCTGTGATGTATCGGGCGGAGGGGGGATGGTGTCGATAGGGATAGGGGCAAGCGTATCTCCCAGAGCAAGTGAATCTTTTGCAGACGACTCCCCTTTTACTCCGAGAGAGTCCTTACTCTGTAACGATTGTTTTTTAGGGATAGTATCCTGATGGTATCGCTCCATGAAAGAGTCATAATCACTCCCTCGTCCCTGAATATTCTTAATACCGGTGTTCCTACTTCTTGACGGGGGTCCCATCATGTTCTGATTCCGATTCTGATTTAAGTTCTGGTTTTGGTCTTGATTCTGGTTCTGGTTTTGATTTTTATTCTTATTGTTTTGATTCCCCTCATTGGAGGTGTCAATAGTAGGTGGAACCATATTCTTTTTCGCCCCTTCATACGGATCCATATCGATTAACTCTCTCCTTTTCTTAGCCTGTGCCACCACAGAAGAGTCAATATCACACATCCTCTGAGTATAGTAACGGAGCGTATCTGCGACACAGTAAATGGTATCTTTGACCCCGTTCTCCTCAACAAATGAGATAAAAACAGGATTTTCGGTAACTTCTGCAAATTTTGGTTTACTCGTATAGACAAATTTCTCTCTCATAATGCCGACCTCATTTTTGGTATCGATCATCTGAATGTTTTTATAAAGCTCGGCATTGTTGGTATTACGTTCGAAATAGAGTTCATCACACCAGATCTCTTGCTCCTTTGTCTGAATATAGACATCATTACAGAAATACATATACTCCCTCTTCTTTTCGTACCACCCACCATTAGCATGAATAAAACCATCATCTTTCCACCCACGCGTATTTCTGCCGAAAGTCGCTATCTCTGTTTTGGATTGATATCTTAGAGTATCCGTCACTATAAAAAGAGAGTCTGAATACATCTCAACTCTATCGTAAAATGTAAAGAGTTTCTTCTTGGATTCATACATACCTGTAAGGCTCTCCATCACATTGCCATCTTTGTCTAACATGCTCCCCCCGTCAAAGAAGGTCCCCACACTATCTTTTGTGTTAAAATCAAGCACTTTGGTCCTTAAAAGATTACCCTCCTTATCTCGTAATTCTACAAGAGTTCCACGAAACTGAGCAATATTTTCTTTGATTTTATAGTGGAGTCTGTCCCCGGAAAGCGTGGTATTGTTCTGTATGATTTTAACGTTTCCTATGGCATCGATATAGTTTTGATCGACACTCCATAAAGCACTGTCGCAGAGAAGATAGGTATCATTATGAAGAAAAGTGGCAGGACCTATGACTTTTCTTAGATGAAGAGAATCTCTCTTAACCATACTTGCACGAGAGGCAGATATTAAACGGATAAGGCTATCACCACGCTCGCTCTCTTGTGCTGATAAAGAAAGCGAACAAAAAAGGAGTAAAGTAGAGAGAATAGCCGAAAGTCTCATTATTTTATCCATCCTTCTCTCTCAAAGTGGCAATTTTGAAAGAGAGGGTCTATAACTATATATGTGATTGCCTGTTTTTCTTTTATAAACTTATTAATCGCCTCTAAAGACTGTTTGTTTTTAGCAAGCTCCGAAAGGAGATTATAATCTTGTTTGAAATTGGCCACATGAGAAGGGATTATCTTTTCGAGTTTTATAATTTTATAGACTAAGTTTCCACTTCTTCCCTCATCATCAACAGATTCGAAAGGGGCAGAAATCTGACCCTCTTTCATATCTTTAAGAATGGTGTAATCAGCCGGTTTCAACTGATCTTTTTCAAAAAGCACAGAGCCTGTACGATGATCAGCGACAAGTCCCCCATTGGTTCTCGAATTGGGGTCCTCAGAGTTATACATTGCCACTGCTTCGAATGGGATGCTATCTTTTACAATCATGGTTTTAAGAGAATCTAAACGGTGAAATGCCCTCTCTTTATCTTTGGTGCCGTAAGTGGGTTTAAGGAGAATATGTCTTGCATTAAACATCTCACCCTGTTTCTCTATCAGTTGGATTATATGGAATCCGTCAGGGGTTTCGACAATAGGTGAAACCTGCCCTGCTTTCAGAGAGACTGCCGCATCAGAAAAGACCGGCCAAAATATCGACTTTGACGCCATACCGAGTTCTCCCCCTTTCATCGCACTGCCCGGATCTTGGGAGTACATTCTTGCAAGCATGGAGAAACTTTCACCTGCTAAAATTCTCTCTCTGAACTCAAGTAGTTTCTCTCTGACAACCATCTCGGCATCTGCCTTTTTAGGGTAAACAACTATCTGACGAATCTGATACTGGGTGGAGACTATCGGGAGACTATCTTTTGGGGTATTCTTATAAAAAGTCTCTATCTGACGAGGGGTAAGCTCTGTAATAGAACTAATAATATTTTTCTGCATCTCTTGAGTAAGAGACTGATCTCTAAAGTTGTCTGTCCACTCTTGGCGAAGTTTGAATAGAGATTTTCCAAAATGCTTTTCGGTCTCTTTCTCCCCCCCTAACTGTGTGAGAACCTCATTAAGCCTCTGGTCAAGTTGGGATCTAACCATATCTTCATTGACTTTCAGACTATCAAGTCGGGCTTGAGTTAGAAAGAGTTTATGCTCAAGAGTCCTTTCGAACACCTCACATCTAAGGTTCTTATCTGCTCTATACCCTTGAAACTGCATCATCTGCACCTCAGATTCTATCTGAGAGAGCATTACCATCTCATTTCCTACAAGTGCAACTGTCTTATCAATAAGTCCGTTTTGATATTTTTGGGCATAAAGGGAGCACCCTGCAAAGATAAAGGTTATGATAAAAAGCGTTTTTAAAAGAGGCTTATTCATTTTTCTTTTTATTATAGATTACTAATTTATTATCATCTAAAGCATCATTAAGCAGATTTCGTTCCAAATTTAAAATCAACTCCTGTTTTCTTTTGCTCAAGATAATGTCTTTAATCTTTTT
>CAZXOP010000105.1:0-2519 GCA_964642235.1 uncultured Muribaculaceae bacterium | reverse complement strand
GTTCTCCTCATAGTACTTTTTGCACTCCGAGTCTGTTATCAGAGTATCGAGCCTCTGCTCCACAAATGTCTTCTCATATCTAAAGACAAGAAGTGACCTTCGATAATCATCCAACTCTTTCTGAACATCTTTCTGCTCTTTAGAGAGCTGCTTTTCTGCCATTGAGAGGAGGAGGTGCTTGGTAGCCCATGAATTAATATATGCGTTAACAATCCTTATACTATCCTCCGCAGAGGCATCATTGGGGATTAACTGTGCTATCTCACTCTCGTGAAGCACCTTAGTCCCAAGTCGTGCAACTACTTCTCCTTTGAAAATCCTATCAATAAGATGACACGAAGAGAGTAATAAAAGTGCGGAAAAGAGAAGAACTATTCGTTTCATTATCGACTACTATAATTTGGAGATTCTCTTGTTATGGTAACATCGTGAGGGTGATTCTCGATAACCCCTGCTGCGGTAACCCTAATAAACTTAGCATTGCGAAGCTCCTCTATATTTCTCGCTCCGCAATATCCCATCCCTGAACGGAGCCCTCCGAGCATCTGGTAAACCACCTCGGAGAGGGTCCCTTTATAGGGAACTTGTGCAACAATCCCTTCGGGAACAAGTTTCTTTACATCATCTTCCATGTCCTGGAAGTATCTATCTTTAGACCCCTGCTGCATTGCCTCCAATGAACCCATCCCTCGGTAGGATTTGAACTTCCTTCCATTGAGGATAATGGTCTCTCCGGGGGACTCTTCGACTCCTGCAAAGAGAGAGCCTGCCATAATAGAAGAGGCTCCGGCTGCAAGTGCTTTGACAATATCTCCCGAATATCTTATTCCACCATCGGCAATAATTGGAATTCCTGTCCCTTTTAATGCTTCTGCTGCAAACATAATAGCAGAGAGCTGAGGAACCCCCACCCCTGCAATAACTCTTGTGGTACAGATGGAGCCGGGACCTATTCCCACCTTTACAGCATCTACCCCACTCTCCGCGAGTGCCTTTGCAGCCTCTGCGGTAGCAATATTTCCTGCCACTATCTGCAGTTCAGGGAATGCTTTGCGGATCTTCTTTATTGTTTCAAGAACAAAAACCGAGTGCCCGTGTGCAGTATCTACCACTATGGCATCAGTATGAACGGAGACTAATTTTTCCACCTTGTCGAGGACATCCCCATTAACACCCATTGCGGCAGCAACCAAAAGACGCCCTTTTGAATCCTTGCTTGCCTTGGGATTGTCCTTGATTTTCATCATATCCTTGTAGGTAATCAACCCACGGAGCTTGCCGTCATTATCGACCACCAATAGTTTCTCTATTTTATACTTTTTCAGGAGCTCTGTAGCCTCTTTCCAGTCAGTCTCACCGGTAGTGGTAACGAGATTCTCCTTGGTCATAATCTCGGCTATCGGGGTCTTCATGTTATCCTGGAAGCGGAGGTCGCGATTGGTAACGATACCGGCTAAAAAGCCATTGGCATCGACAACAGGTATTCCTCCGATATGGTTTTCATACATCAGACGGAGTGCGTCCCCGACTGTGGCATCTTTATGAATGGTAATGGGGTCATAAATCATCCCATTTTCTGCCCTCTTAACCCTCCTGACATGATCCATCTGTCTCTCGATAGACATATTTTTATGAATCACCCCTATACCACCTGCTCTTGCCATTGCTATAGCCAATTCTGCCTCTGTAACAGTATCCATTGCTGCCGATACGACAGGGGAATGGAGAGAGATTTCCTTAGAAAATTTAGTGTCGGTATCTACTTCTCTCGGCATGACTTCCGAGCGAGCGGGGATTAACAAAACATCATCGAATGTTAGTCCTTCCGGAATATTGAAGTTATTGAGTGTACTCATAGACCTGTTTTTAACTTGCAAATATATAGAAAAAAAGAGCGTGAAAACAAATAAAGGGTTTTTTTATTATCGTAATATTAAATGGTTATGACTTTTTGATATTATAATAACATTTGGTACTATGGCTGTGAATTTATAATGCCCCTTTTAGTCTCGCACCCTGATGGGTGTTCCGCTCTTCAAGGCGTTTTTCGAGAAGCCTTAGTAACTCCACATTTCGAATAAGTCCCCATGGGGTACTATTTACGAAACGGGGAGGAACCTCCCCTGCAAATCTCTCTATATGGAAATCGGGGCGGAGTCTCTCTAAAATGTCAATGAAGAAATCTATATACTCTTCAAGTGTGAATTGAATAAAATCATTTGGTTTCTCGGAGAACTCCCTCTCCATTGCGGTCCCTTTAACTATCTGTAACTGATGAAATTTAAGAGAGTTAAGTGGAAGGGGGTTTATGAACGAGGTCATCTCCAACATCTCCTCCCTGGTTTCACCGGGGAGACCTAAGATAAAATGGGCTCCTTGTCTTATTCCCCTCTCCGCAGTGGCTTTAACTGCAGCCTCTGCTTGTGCGAAGGTGTGCCCCCGATTAATCCTCAGAAGGGTGCTATCGTAGCACGACTCTATCCCATATTCCACTATGACAATATGTTTTTCTGAGAGTT
>CAZXOP010000104.1:0-6788 GCA_964642235.1 uncultured Muribaculaceae bacterium | reverse complement strand
TCGTGGAGAGGATGAGAGAGTTTACAGAGTGGAGTGACGGAGCAGTTGGAAAGGAGGTAATGATAACCGAACATAGCCAGACACCAGATGCAGCATTTACTATAGTCGGCGTATATGAAGACTATAGACTCGGTCCTATATACTCTAATGACAAACGACCTTCCGTTGTCTTTTGGGATATGATTGATTCAGATGGTATAACCAATATACTTATAGGGCTTCATAAACTTAGTAGCAGCAACATAGAGGAGGTCTCCAAAATCCTTAAAGAGTCATTCCCGGATAAGGATATCGAACTCTCCTCTTATAAAGAAGAGATGAGGGGGCTCTATTCAGATGTGAAAAAATTCCGTAATTCGGTTATGATTGGAGGTCTAATCACATTGATTATAGCACTAATAGGATTAATCGCTTATACTATAGATGAAACCAACAGGAGGTCATCCGAAATAGCCATAAGGAAAATTAACGGTGCGGTCTCCAAAGAGATAGTAACACTCTTCCTTAGAAATGCACTTATAATCTCTTTGCCAGCCGTGATTTTAGGGTCTCTCTCTACGCTCTTCTTATCGGACACCATACTCGGATTATTCTCTGAAAAGATTAGACTAAGTCCCTCGATATTTATAATAAGCTGTGCCGCAATACTATCTATAATAATAGTAACCACCATTTTAAGCACATTAAAGATATCCCGCTCAAACCCGATAGAGTCCATTAAAAATGATTAAAAAATAATAGAATTAAACAAATATTAATAAACAATAAAAAATAAATCCAATGTTAAAAGTAGAAAAATTATCAAAAGTATTCCGTACGGAAGAGATCGAAACCATCGCACTTAACGAAGTTTCATTTGAAATCAAACAAGGGGAATTTTTAGCCATAATGGGTCCCTCAGGGTGCGGAAAATCGACCCTTCTAAACATCCTCGGGCTTCTCGACAACCCCACCTCAGGAAGATATGAATTACTGGGGAAAGAGGTTGGTTCATTAAAAGAGAAAGACCGCACCCTCTATCGTAAAGGGAATATAGGCTTTGTATTTCAAAGCTTTAACCTTATAGATGAATTGAGTGTTTATGAGAATGTTGAACTCCCCCTCATCTATATGAAAGTTAAAGCCTCTGAAAGAAAGGAGAGAGTAAATGCCATCTTAAAAAGGATGAATATCTCCCATCGTTCAGGGCACTTTCCTCAGCAGCTCTCAGGTGGTCAGCAGCAGAGAGTGGCAATAGCCCGTGCGGTGGTTGCAAACCCAAAACTTATTCTTGCAGACGAGCCGACAGGTAATCTTGACTCCACTAACGGAAAAGAGGTTATGGATCTTCTGACAGAATTGAATCGCGAAGGGACCACCATCATAATGGTAACACACTCCCAGAGAGATTCAGGTTATGCCCACAGAGTACTTAACCTCTTTGACGGAAAGATAGTAACTGATGTAAAAAACGCACTTTAATTAATTTCTATATAACTCACAATGAAACTCAATAAAAAGAGCCTTCCAAGCACCATTCTTAACATACTCGGACTCACAGTAGCATTTGCTGCCTTTATAATAATACTTATACAGGTGGACTACGATTTAGGGTATAATAAATCTTTTAAAGACCATGATAGGATTTATCGATTAGAGATAGCCATTGACCCCGCTCAAAGCAGTTTCTGGTGTAATGTCTCTCGTCCACTCGCCAAGATAATAGTTGATTCTTCACCTGAAATCGAGCAGAGTGGGGAGTTTGGAGGTGGAGGTGATGAGATATCTCTAAGGATAAGCGATGATGCCAACTCCTCATTTATTGATTTTCGCTGGGAGAACATAAGTGCTAAAGCTTTAGAACTCTTAGGGCTTAAGATTACAGCCGGGGATACATCCAAGTTTAACGAACCAAATCATGTAATTATTTCTGAATCCTCCGCAGAGAAACTCTTCCCAAAGGAGTCTCCTATAGGTAAAGTAGTTTATGGTAAACAGAATAAATATACAATAGCAGCCATTTATAAAGATTTGCCGGAAAATAGTTTTATAAAAAATGGAGTCATAACAAATCTCTCAGATGAGAATATAAACTCTCCAAATGAGTGGTCATATCCCCTTTTCTTAAAACTCCGCTCTAAGGAGAGTGCGGAAACAGTTCGTAAAACCATACTTAATCTCATCTACACAGAGGTCGTAAGTCAGATGGGAGACGATGAGATGAAAGAGGCTTTTAATCCCGAAACATCACAGAGAGTACGACTCTCCCCTATTCATGAGACTCATTTTTCAAAAGATGTAAAATATGACTCTGTGGACAAAGGGAATCTCTCCACCACATACTCATTACTTACCATCTCTATTTTAATAATACTGATTGCCATTATTAATTTTATAAATTTTTCAATGGCATCCATTCCTCTGAATATAAAAAATATAAATACCAGGAAAATTCTGGGAAGCACCAATGGTAAATTAAGGTTAGAATATACACTTAAAGCTGTACTACTCTCTCTCATCTCTCTTGGATTAGGATTGATATTGGTCTATAGCCTCAAAGGGAGTTCATTTACCTCACTCCTCTCCTGCTCTATTGACCTTACTGCCCATATTCCGCTTATTATCATCTCCGTGATTACTGCTATAATAACAGGGATAGCCGCAGGATTTTACCCTGCAATATATAGTACCTCCTTTGCACCTGCATTGGTGCTAAAAGGGTCTTTTTCACTCTCACCTAAGGGGAGAAGACTCCGTTCCCTCCTTATTGCTTTTCAGTTCTTTATCTCCCTCACCCTTATTATAGTGGCTCTATTCATTATGGTTCAAACCCGATATATGAAGAGTTATAATATGGGGTATATCACAGACAATATCCTCACTGTCTGGCTTAAAAATGATTTAGCCAGAAAGGGGGATCTCTTTTCAGAAAAACTAAAAGAGAACCCCTCCATCAGTGATGTGACATTTTCGGACGGAATGATAATCTCCACAAGTAAAATGGGTTGGGGAAGGAATTTACGTGGACATAGTATCTATTTCGACTGTTTCCCGGTAGCGACCAACTTTATAGACTTTTTCGGAATGAAAATAGTTGAGGGGAGAGACTTCAATCCCGATGATAAACTTAAAGCAAACGGGACATTTATCTTCAACGAGACTGCTGTAAAAGAGTATGAAATCAGTTTTGATGACAAGATACAGGGACATGTAAATGAGGCTGCCGATATAGTAGGAATAGTTAAAGATTTCAACTTCCAGACATTACAATACCGTATAAACCCCTTCGCGCTCTATATTATGGGTTCTAATCCATGGAGACCACAATCTTTTAGTTATATTAAATTAGTCCCCTCGGCAGATATAAAAAAGAGTATAGATTATATAAAATCGACCATAAAGGAGATGTCTTCGACTACTAAGGATGAGGATATTAATATCACCTTTATGGATGAAAGAATAGGGAAACTCTATGCAAAAGAGGAGTCTCTCGGGAGATTAATCTCTGCCTTCTGTGCCCTTTCGGTATTTATCTCCATATTAGGGATATTGGGATTAATCTATTTTGAGACACAGTTTAGAAAGAGAGAAATATCTATTCGCCGTATTATGGGTGCCTCTATCCCATCTATACTAAAGATGTTAAATGCAAGATATATAAAAATAGTGATAGGGTGCTTTATCCTCTCGATTCCTATCTCTATTATCATAATAAAGAGTTGGCTTAAAACATTTTCATACCAGTCCCCTATTCCGGTATGGATATTTATAGTGGCTCTTTTTACTATTCTATCCATTGCGGTGCTTGTAATTACATTGCAGAGTTACCGCACAGCCTCAAGTAACCCTGCACACTCTATTAAATCAGAATAAAATCAATATTATGTCACTTAAATTATCCTCATATTTTACTTTTCTTAAAAAGAACAAGCTCTATACGGTCATTAATCTATTGGGACTTAGTATAGCCATAGCCTTTGTAATAACAATCGGTGATTACACATATAGACTGCTATCTGCTGATAAGTGGCATAAAGATGTTGACAATATTTATCTTATGGGGAGTGAGGGGGGAGTAGCCTCCTCTTATCTCTCCTCTCATAGATTTGCAGAAAAATACTCTGAGATAGAGAAAGTCTGTTGCTTTGCCTCAAATTTTATGAATGTTAGGAGGGAGGGGGTAGCAGCAGATGACCTCTCTTCTATATTTGAAGTCCGGAACATCTCAACTGACTCCACCTTTTTTGATCTCTTCTCATTTAAGTTTATCGCAGGGGAACCGGAGAGAGCACTCTCATTAAAAGATAATGTGGTCATCACTGAATCACTTGCTAAAAAGGTATTTGGAGATGAAAATCCTCTTGGTATGCGGCTTACTGTAAAGGATGGAAAAGGGGGAATGACTATCTCATATGAAGGAATGCCTACCACTGAAGAACTCTCTTTCACTGTGTCAGGGGTTATAAAAGATATTGAAAGATCGGTAATTCCGGAGAAGACAGAGATGATTCTCAGAATAGAGAACAATAAGAGACTAAACGGACTGGACTATAATATGGATTGGTTTATATCAGGTGGTAATGGATCTCTAAAGAGCTTTATAAAGACATATCCCGGAAGTAAGACCGATATTACCGCATTAGAAAATAATGCCCTCTCTCTCTTTAAAGAGAGTGTCTTTTCTTATAAAAATGAGATGAAAAAAGAGGTAAAATTAATACCATTAAAAGAACTTATATTTTCACCTCTTAATAGTGGAAAAGATGGATTAGAGAAGGGAAATAGAGGGCTGGTCTCCATTCTTCTCTTTATCGGTGCGGCGATTCTTCTATTTGCAGTTACTAATTATATAAACCTCACTGTTGCACAGACAGGATTTAGGGCGAAAGAGATGGCTTCAAGAAAACTATTAGGAGCCACAGAGCGTTCTATCTCTTTCAGACTCATTTCCGAGTCGGTTTTTATGGTCTTTATTGCTTTCATTATAGGATTTGTTCTCTCTCTTATTATAGAACCTACTGCCGCTAAACTTTTCGGAGGAACCATCTCGGTTATGAGCTCTTTTTCACTACTAACCTCTCTGATTTACCTTATTTTTATCCTTATCGTTGGGGCTATATCCGGAGTGATACCTGCTATAACCTTAGCTCGTTATAAACCCATTGATATAGTAAAAGGGAATTTTAGATATAAATCCAAAATGGTATTCAGTAAGATATTTATCTCTTTCCAGAATATCATTACAGTATGTATGATAACTGCCTCATTAACTATAATCTTGCAGTTAAACCATTTAATAAACCTTCCATTAGGGTATAAGGTTAAAAACATGGTAAGCATCTCCCCTTTAGATAAGGGAGAGCACAATGCTCTGAAAGAGGAACTTAGTCGTATCCCCTCCGTAAAAGGGGTAACAGTATGCTCCGGTTCTCCCCTATCAAGTAGAATGTTTTTTACTATTAATAAGAATGGAAAAGAGGTTTGGGTTGCAGGGATGAGAGGGGATAAAGATTTTCTTAAAGTTTTTGGTGCAGAGGTTATAAAAGATTATAATCCTTCCGGAAATTGCACATATTTAAATGAAGCCTGCTATGAACTTCTTGAACTTTCAGACAACGATAGAGAATTTAAGATTTTAGATCAGAATAAAATACTTGGAGGGGTAGTTAAGAATTTTAAGATAGCATCTTTAACAGCATCAGCAGATGTCTTTGCCGTCCCCACAACTATAGAGATATATAACAATGAATATCAGGGGGGTATGAATAGTATTTTATTGGAGTTAGAGGAAAATGCCGACAAAGAAATTACTAAAACTTTAGAAAAAGTCTATAAAGAGGTGACAGGAAGAGATAAATTTTCATGTAGTTATCTCTCTGATGTTGTTAAAAAAGAGTATGATAAAGAGAAAGATCTCTCTACTATAGTAATAATTTTCACACTTATAGCCATAATTATCTCATCTCTCGGACTTTTAGCCATGTCCACATATTTTATCCAGCAAAGGAAAAAAGAAGTTGGAATCAGAAAAATAATGGGGAGCACACGCCGTGAAATACTTATAATGTTATTAAATAAATTCACACTATTAATTGCCATCTCTTTTGTAATCTCTATCCCAATAGCATACTACATTATGAATGATTGGCTATCAAGTTATACCGATAGAATATCTTTAACCCCTTGGATATTCCTGACTGCCGGAGCATTTACACTGATTATCGCCATCCTCACAGTACTATGGCAGAGCCTACGTGCCGCCAACACTAACCCAGTTGAATCTATAAAAGTAGAATGATATTCTACTTTTATAGATTAATATTAGTCTCACCCCCCTCTTTAATTCTCCCCCAGTGTGGGAGGGAGGCACGACACTACTGTCTTTCCGTTTGCTTCGCAAACCCGACCCGTGTCGGTCGTCTGATGACGACATCCTTCCGCTTACTTTATGTTTAGCTTTTTGGTTCTTAATGACTTTCGGCAACTTTTGAAGTCTGGTACTTTTGGTTACATTCGTTCCGTAAGCCCGACCCGCAGCGGTCTCTGCAGAGACACCAAACTACGTTTGGTTAAGTGGCGAGCAAAACCCCAACCGAATCGGGATTTTTTGATGGTTTTATATAACTTTGTGGAAAATAGATGTTATGGATAAAAAATCGTTTCAGCCGATTGAGGATGAAAATATTGAGATCTTAATTTTAGGGACATTGCCAAGTGCGAAATCGCTCGAAGCGGGGGAATATTATGCACATCAACAAAATAGATTTTGGAAAACTATTGCTAAAGTCACTAAAAATGAACTTCCTGCA
>CAZXOP010000103.1:0-6910 GCA_964642235.1 uncultured Muribaculaceae bacterium | reverse complement strand
TCCGTGCTAATGAAGGGAAAAAGGTCTTTATCTGTGGTGGGGAGGAGAGTTATGGTTTTAATGTTGGGGAGTTTGTACGTGATAAGGATGCTGTAATCTCCTGTGTGATGGTGGCAGAGTGTGCTGCTTGGGCTGCTGATCAAGGTTTGACCCTATATGGATTACTCCAAAAGATTTATAAAGAGTTTGGTCTCTATAAAGAGAAACTTCTTTCACTTACCAAAAAAGGGAAAGATGGGGCAGAGCAGATTGCTGCAATGATGGTGGATTACCGCACAAACCCTCCAAAAGAGCTTGCAGGTTCTCCGGTGGTTAAGATTATTGATTACAATAAACCGGAAGAGACAGGTTATGCCAAATCCAATGTACTCAGATTCTTTGCCAAAGATGGATCAGTGGTATCTGTACGTCCCTCAGGAACAGAGCCTAAGATAAAGTTCTATTTCGGGGTAAGTGGCCCTGATTCAGAATCAAAGATGGAAAAACTATTCAAACAGTTCTCCTAATTACTTTTTTTAGTAAAGTGCCCTATCAGATAGAGGGCAAGATTCCAAAGAATATAAGTGGAGAGTGCTAAAAGAATGGCAGATGACCAGTGTCGTCCCATTAATATAAGCAGAACTCCAAGGGTTACCACCATTATAAGGAAAATGAATAGCCGTTCATTATATCTCCATTTTAATGATTTAAGTTTAAGTGAGAACATCGGTATCTCACTAACTAAGAGATAGGAGAGGAGGAGGGAGAGAATGGGAATGGTGAAATTATTATTTAGGAACCATGAAATATCTGCTTGAGTAGAGAAGAAAATAAGGGAACCTACAAAGAGGGCAGAGGCGGGGGAGGGGAGTCCTAAAAAAGAGGAAGTTTGACGTTTGTCAAGGTTAAATTTAGCTAAACGATATGCAGTAAAAGGGGCAATAATCAGGGGGATATAAGATACCCACTCCACTACTGTATCTATCGAGGTCAAATATTGGAATAAAAGTAAGGAAGGAGCAAGCCCGAAACTGATAACATCAGCAAGCGAGTCAAGCTCCTTTCCTATATCTGAGTAAGCCTTTAGAAGACGTGCTGCAAACCCATCGAGAAAATCGAATAATGCTGCCAGGAGCATAAAATAAAACGATGATTCGTATTCGCCATTAAATGTACATACTATCGAGATGGCTCCCGATACTAAGTTCATCATCGTAATGACATTTGGTATCTGCTTTACAGGGTTCAAGGCTTTCGGTATTTATTTATTTTAAGCCAATTTTCTTTTTAATCTCTTTTGGAACGGCATCTTTATGAACCATAATACTTATAGTCTTGCTACGTACAAATGATTCAGACAAATAGTGGTGTCCGGTCTCATTTCCTCTACGACCATACCCCCAAGAGTTCTTTGTATTGTAATATTTGGTTCCATTTTGATCTTTGGCTATACCTACTATATGCTCAAGGTGATCGTCAGTAGTAACAAAAGTCTCATAACCCTCCTGGCGAATTTCAGGAGTAATGGTCTTTTCCGGAATTATCTCATCCTTATCCATCATCTGAAGAATCTGATCACGGGTAAGAGTGGCATCCTCTGGGATAATAGCTATATATTTAGCGAAAATATATCCTGGGTCCCCTATATCACCATCCCAAGCTACTGTATAGCCGGTATTAATGGCATTGTCAATAACTGACATAAATTCATCTAATGGGAGGTTATAGAGGAGTTCATGATCCCAATTATCAGGAATTTCAAGTGGTACGCGCTGATAGAAAGGGTGGTTAGTGAAACTGGTAAACTCCACATAGTCACTCATATTAAGACCGAGGTAATCCCTGAATGTCTGAGGGGTGTATTCCTTACCGTTATAATTAAACTTCTGAGGAACTTCGCCAAGATAGAGATCCATAATGGCATTCTGAAGCTTATAATATTCAGGAGAGCGTTTCTTTAACTTTACTGATGTCTCTGCTATTGATTCCAAATAGGCAGTGAATTCACCATGATTATGGGTAGGAGAGTCATAGTTGATACCTGAATAGACAGATTCCGGAACGATTCCGTATTTATCAATAACTTTTGTGGCCATGTGGGCAATACTACCGGGTCCTATGTTCCCTTTTCCTTGACGAAGATAATTATCTTGGATACGTTCCACATAGTTATTTCTAACAATAAACATTTCAGAGAGGTCAAATTCTCCCTTTCCGGTGCGAAGGAGTTCTGATTCGAGGAAGGAGACAGTGGCGAAGCACCAGCAGGTTCCTGTTTTTGCCTGGTTCTTAACCGAAGTTGCTTTGTTCTCTTTTACAGTGGTAAACTTATATGGGCTCTGTGCGTTTAGCCCGAGGCAAAGCATTAAAGCAACAAGTGAAAGAAAATAATGTCTTAGTTTCATTTGATTAAATATTAAAAAATTAAATTCCAAGTTTTGTTCTTATCTCCGAAGGGATAGCATTTTTATTAACCATAAAATTAGTGGTTTTTAACTTTACAAACGCTTCAGAAATATACCACATACCTTTATAATCGCCTGTTTCTCCCCAAGAATTTTTTACCATATAATATTTGGTTCCGTTTTGGTCTTTAGCAATGCCATAAACATGCATTCCGTGGTCATCGGTAGTTTTGTAATTATCGAACTCTTCTTGACGCATCTCGGCTGTGATAACTTTTTCAGGACCGGGGGTCGGTTTCTTAACATCTTTCACATTAGGATTACTTCCAACCCAACGTGACTGGTCGCTTCCTGCTCCCTGAGCTGCTATTTTCTCATCATCGGGTACAATCCCTAGTCCTTCACGAGTAAACCCTTTTTCGCTTACATCTGCTGCCCAAGCGATGGTATAACCATTGTTAATAGCATTGTCGAATATAGCTATCATATCATCCATTGCTACATTATAACACTCTTCCCAACGCCAATTGTCAGGAACTTCGAGAATGGTTTTGGTATAGAGTGGAATATGAGTAAAAGAGGTAATTTCCACATAATCGTTAAGATTAATTTTTAATGCCTCCATATAGCTCTTAGGTGTATATTCAACCCCTTCGAAGTTGAATTTTTCAGGAATTACCCCAAGATAGGCATCTAAAATCCCACCAAATCCTTTCTTCCATGCAGTTGAGAGCTTTCTATTTGGGTTCTTTACGATGGTCTCAACATATCCTTTTAGAAGGGCATCGAGTTCTCCATGTATATGTCTCTCTTCACCATAGTTAAGTCCCGGCATCTTGCTATCAGGTACCATACCGTAAGTTTTCATTACATGAAGCACATCCCCAAAGGTAGATCCGCCGTGGAAACCAAGATTTCCATGGAGTCTGACATATTTCTGGGCTTTATCTCTATAAGCATTTGATACTATAAACATCTCAGAGAGGTTAAGATCACCTTTATACCCTGCTTTTAAAATTTCCGATTCGAAATAAGAGATGGTAGAGAAGGCCCAACAAGTGCTGGTGCTATTCTGATTCTTAACAGATGTTATAGGATTTGTCACTACATTTTCAAACTTATAACCTTCCGGTTCAACGGGCTTCGTCTCCTTCTTTTTCTGAGCAAAGGAGGTTGGAGCAAGCAGACAAAGAGCTGCGAGGGATAGAATTAACGATTTTAGTCTCATATTAGTAAAATTAGTTGTTTATAAAATTATTGGATATTTATAAATTTATGAATTTGCAGTGATAATCTCCATTCAGGGTGCATTTTTATATATTCTATTATTAAAGGTAATGCTTTTTCACGATTACTCCATTCCGGCTGTAGATATAAGAGACACTCTGGTGAGACTTTCTCCCTCTCTTTCTCTGCCCAAATAAAATCTTCCGGACTGATTATTATGACTTTAAGCTCTGAAGCCTGAGTGTATATCTCTTTTCTTGGAAGGGAGTGCTTTTTGGGAGAGAGGCATATCCAGTCAAAAGAGCCACTAAGAGGCTCTGTGCCGGAGGTCTCAAGGAGTATCTCCATCCCTTCATTTTTTAATAGTCTGCATAATTCGTCAAGAGGGTATTTTAGGGGTTCCCCTCCTGTAATAACAACAGTTTTAGTTCCTGAATCAACAGCTTGTTTAACTACTGTTTCTGTAGGGATAAAATCAGAGTCTGAAACAGACCATGAGGCCATCGAATCGCACCAGCTACACTTCACATCACACCCTGCTAAACGGATAAAATAAGCAGCTTTGCCACTATTTCTCCCCTCCCCTTGAAGAGAGTAGAATGTTTCCGAAATCGGGAGAGATTGTGATGTTTTGCTCATAAAATTCATATCTAACAAAGATAGGAAAAAAAATATTACACTCCTATATGACAAAATGACATAAAATATCATTCGGCAGATTATTTGAAGTTAAGATGTTAGAAAATAAAGAATTAGAAATATGAACAACGAAAATAAGGAATTATTAAACAGGTATGCCGTAAACCTTAATGAGAAGGCAAAGGGCGGAAAACTCGACCCTGTTATAGGTAGGGACGAGGAGATTAGAAGGGTCCTTCAGATATTGAGTCGAAGGACCAAGAATAACCCTATTTTAGTGGGTGAACCCGGAGTAGGGAAGACCGCAATATCGGAGGGTATTGCGCAGCGTATTGTCCATCAGGACGTTCCTGAGAATCTTAAAACGAAGGAGGTCTATTCCCTCGATATGGGGGCACTGATTGCAGGTGCCAAATATCAAGGGGAGTTTGAAGAGAGGCTCAAGGGTGTGGTTAAAGCAGTGGTCGAGAGCGAAGGGGAGATAATATTGTTTATAGATGAGATTCATACCCTCGTGGGTGCAGGACGTACCTCGGGTGCCATGGATGCTGCAAATATTTTGAAACCGGCATTGGCACGTGGAGAACTGAGAGCCATTGGTTCCACTACTCTCGACGAATACCGCAAATATTTTGAAGAGGATAAGGCATTGGAACGAAGATTCCAGATGGTAATGGTGGATGAACCTTCCCCTGCCGAGTCTATTTCGATATTGCGAGGGTTGCAGGAGAAGTACGAGAATCACCACAAGGTGAGAATTGATGATGATGCGATTATTGCGGCAGTGGAATTGTCGAGCAGGTATATAACCAATAGATTTCTTCCGGATAAAGCTATTGACCTTATTGACGAGGCAGCATCTAAACTCCGTATGGAGATGAACTCTGTCCCTGAGGCTATTGATGAACTAAACCGAAAGATTCGACAGCTTGAGATAGAAAAAGCAGCAATTAAAAGAGAAGGGGAGTCGGTTAAGTTGGATGAGATAAAAGAGATGCTCGTTACTCTTGAAGCTGAGAGGAAAGTGGCTAATAAAAAATGGAATGATGAAAAATCGTTACTTGATGCCATTCAGAAGAAGAGAACTGAGATAGAGCATTTTAAGTTTTTGGCAGAGGATGCTGAAAGAAGGGGGGATTATGGAAAAGTGGCCGAGATACGTTATGGTAAAATTACCGCTCTCCAAAAAGAGATAGATGAACTTGCTGCTCAAATGGCTAAAAATCCGGACCCTATGATTAAAGAGTCTGTCGAGGCAGAGGATATTGCCGAGATTGTCTCTAAATGGACAGGTATCCCTGTCAATAGGATGCTTGAGAGCGAGAAGACCAAACTCCTGAATATGGAAGAGCTTCTTCATAAGAGAGTTGTAGGGCAAGATGAGGCAGTGAATGCTGTTTCAAATGCTGTGAGAAGGAGTAGGGCAGGGCTTCAAAATGAGAAACGCCCAATAGGCTCATTTATGTTTTTAGGTCCTACAGGGGTTGGTAAAACTGAATTGGCTAAGGCTCTTGCAGAGGCACTATTCAATGATGAGAATATGATGACACGTATCGATATGAGTGAATATCAGGAGCGTCATACGGTATCAAGATTGGTGGGAGCACCTCCGGGATATGTCGGATATGATGAAGGTGGACAGCTCACTGAGGCGGTACGAAGGAAACCATATTCTGTTATATTGCTTGATGAGATAGAAAAAGCACATCCCGATGTCTTTAATGTACTGTTACAAGTGCTTGATGACGGGAGACTTACTGATAATAAAGGGAGAACGGTGGATTTTAAGAACACTATTCTTATAATGACATCAAACCTTACTTCAGAGGAGACATTGAAGCAGAGTGTAAGACCCGAGTTCTATAATAGGATAGATGAAGTGATTCAGTTTAAGCCACTTACTCGATCAAATATAAGTGAGATTATGCATATCCAGCTTGAGCTGATTAAAAATAAGATGAAGGAGAACGGTATAATCCTTGAATTTTCTCCCGCTGCTGAAGAGTATATTGCATCTAAAGGGTATGACCCTGCCTATGGTGCCCGTCCTATAAAGAGGATTCTTCAGCGTGAATTGGTGAATACCCTTGCTACAGCCCTTCTTGAAGGGAGTATTGTTAAGGAGAGTACAGTGGAAGTGGATGTTAAAAGCGGTGGAATCGTTCTATATACTAAGGCATAATTTATGATACTTTTTTCAATCAAGTGAAGTTATATTTCATACCTTGAAAATATTTTTTATCTTTGCACCCACTTTAAAGAAAGGTTCGGTAGCTCAGTTGGATAGAGCAACAGCCTTCTAAGCTGTGGGTCTTGGGTTCGAATCCCAACCGAATCACAAAACAAATCAAAAAATACTCCGCGAGGAGTATTTTTTTTATCCCTCGGAACACCAAAAGCTTGCTTTTGAGGTGTTCCTGGGATAAAAAAAATACCGACTATTCATAGTCGGATTTTTTTGATTGTTTTATGTAACTTTGTGGAAATTCAATGTTATGGATAAAAAGTCGTTTTTGCCGATTGAGGATGAAAATATAGAGATCTTAATTTTAGGGACTCTGCCAAGTGAGAAATCACTCGAAGCGGGGGAATATTATGCCCATCCACAAAATAGATTTTGGAAAACTATTGCTAAAGTCACTAAAAATGAACTTCCTGCA
>CAZXOP010000102.1:0-6946 GCA_964642235.1 uncultured Muribaculaceae bacterium | reverse complement strand
GCAAATGCCCCTACAGAGGTGGTGGAACTCGAAAAGAAGAAGAAGAGTGATGCAGAGACTAAACTTGTGAACTTGCGAGCAGCATTAGAAAATTTTGGCAAGTAGCGATATTTATAATACTTTTGAAACATGTACGCAAAATCTGAAACGCTGATAGAAGTTAGGTATTATGAGACCGATATGATGGGAATAGTCCATCATTCTAATTATATCCGCTATTTTGAGTGTGGAAGATCTAGATGTCTTGTCGAGGCAGGGCTCCCGATAGAGAAGATCGAAGAGATGGGGATTGAACTCCCAGTGGTCTCTGTGGAGTGTAAATATAAGACCCCTGCCGTTATGGGGGATATCCTAAGGGTGGTCACTATAATCGAAAAAGAGCCACAGGCGCGACTTGAGATCTTAAATGAGATATATAATCAGCGCGATGAGCTGGTCTGTTTCGGGAAGGTGGTGCTCGGTTTCTTAAACAAAGAGACTCACCGTCCAACTCGCGCCCCCAAGTTCTTTATGGATGCTTTTCATCAGAATATTAACCTTTAAAAATCAAATAAATGGGAACCGTATTAATTTTTGGCACTATTGGAGTAACTGAAATTATCCTTATTGCTCTTGTTGTCCTTCTATTCTTTGGAGGAAGAAAAATTCCTGAACTAATGAAGGGAATAGGTAAGGGGATTAAATCTTTTAAAGATGGAGTTAAAGGGATAGAGGAGGAGGTGGAACTCGATAAGGAGATTCGTGAAATTAATGACAACCTTAACGAGGAACCAAAGTCTAAGAAGAAAAAATAGCAGTGACTGGCAGGGAGATGACTTTTTGGGAGCACTTGGATGAGTTGCGGAAAGTGATTTTTCGCTCTCTCGGTGTTATTCTTGTATTCATGGTGGCCATCTTTATTGCCAAAAGCTTTGTTTTTGACACTATTATCCTTGCTCCTACCAAGGATGACTTTATTCTTTACCGTTGGTTTAATAGTTTTTTTGACCTAATAGGGATGGAGAGACTGGAGCACTTTGCTCTCAATATGATAAATATTGATTTAGCTGCCCAGTTTTTCACACATATAAAAATCTCGTTTTACTTGGCTCTTGTGATTACTACGCCATATATCCTCTATCTACTATGGGGTTTTGTCAAACCTGCTCTTTATCATAAAGAGAGAAAATCTGCCAAAACGGCATTTATGTTTGCATCCCTCCTTTTTTATACAGGGGTATTAGTTGGCTATATTTTTGTTTTTCCATTGACTATTAGATTCTTAGGCACATATCAGGTGAGCGAAGCTGTGCCTAATCAGATCTCTCTACTCTCCTATATCTCGATGTTTATCAAACTCATTTTGATTATGGGGTTGGTCTTCGAAATGCCTGCTCTGGCAGCTATATTGTCGAGAATAGGGTTGATTACCAAGAAGATGTTAAAGAAATATCGAAAACATGCTGCTGTAATCTTACTTGTACTCGCTGCCATTATCACCCCATCCGGGGATGGATTTACACTTATGGTGGTCGCTCTCCCTCTCTATATGCTTTATGAGGTCTCTATTTTAGTCTGTAAGGATAGAGTGGTGGAGGATGAGGAATGATTTCTATAACTGATTTAACCCTCTCTTTCGGAGGTTTTACCCTCCTAGATTCTATTAATTTCCATATAAGTGATGGGGAGCATATCGCTATTGTCGGTAAAAATGGGGCAGGGAAGTCCACTATCCTTAAATTGATTTTGGGATTGGAAGCCCCCTCAAGCGGAAGGATTATGAAACCTTCGGATATCTCTATCGGCTACCTCCCTCAAATTATGGATTATTCTAAAGAGAATACTGTTTTGGAAGAGACACTTACAGTCTTTTCCGAACTCTTTACTTTAAATGAGAGAATAGATGTCATTAATTCAGAGCTTGCTACAAGGGAAGACTACGAGTCGGAGGAGTACCATTCACTGATAGTCGAACTCAATGATATTAATGATAGATTAAGGATAATCGATTCAGAGTCTCCACTATTACAGGCAGAGAGGGCACTCATCGGACTTGGATTCAAAAAAGATGAGCTGGGTAGAAAAAGGGGGACATTCTCTCAAGGGTGGAATATGCGTGTCGAGCTTGCCAAGGTCCTTCTAAGGCGTCCCAATATTCTTATGCTCGATGAACCTACTAACCATCTCGATATAGAGTCGATCCAATGGTTGGAGAATTATCTAACGTCTTTCGGTGGAACGCTCCTACTTATCTCACACGACAGAAGGTTTTTAGATAGGGTTACTTCGAGAACTGTGGAGATAGTTCTTGGTAAGATTCATGATTATAAAGTCTCATATAGCAAGTATGTGGGACTAAGAAAAGAGAGGATTGAACAGCAGAGGGCTGCTTATGAAAACCAGCAGCGAATGATAGAGAAGACCGAGGAGTTTATTGAGAGGTTCAGGTATAAACCGACCAAATCAAATCAAGTTCAGTCGCGTGTTAAACAGTTGGAGAAGATTGAGAGGATAGAGGTGGATGTCGAGGATAATTCAGCCCTTAATTTGAGGTTTCCGCCTGCTCCTCGCTCCGGACAGGTAGTTTTCCATACGAAGGGATTAACAGCGGCATATCCTCAAAAAAAGGTATTTACAGAGGCCGATATTGTTATTGAAAGGGGAGACAAGGTGGCATTTGTCGGGAGGAATGGGGAAGGGAAGAGTACAATGATGAAAATCATCACAGGGGAACTACCTCCTTTCAAGGGGAGCGCAGAACTCGGATATAATGTCTCACTTGGATATTATGCACAGAACCAGGAAGATATACTAAATAAAGAGGATACTGTTTTCGATACTGTGGATAAAGTGGCTGTAGGGGATATTCGTTTTAGACTTAGAGATATTTTAGGAGCATTCCTCTTTAAAGGGGAGGATATTGATAAAAAAGTAGCCGTGTTAAGTGGGGGAGAGCGTTCAAGACTTGCCATGGCTAAACTTATACTCCACCCCTATAACCTTTTGGCACTCGATGAGCCTACTAATCACATGGATATTCGCTCTAAGGATGTCCTGAAGCAGGCATTGCAGAGATATGACGGTACACTTGTGTTGGTCTCCCATGATAGGGATTTTCTAGATGGTCTTGTTACGAAGGTTTACGAGTTCAGAGATGGAGTGGTGAAGGAGCATTTAGGGGGAATATCTGATTTCCTCGAAAGGGTTAAGATAGGGTGTCTGCAGGAGCTTGAAAAGGTCCCTTCGAGTGAACAGAAGCAGATGGAAAAGGAGGAGGCAAGCCCTATTGTTATTCAGAAAACAGAAGCAAAAATCTCATACCAAGAGCAGAAGGAGACCAGAAGAAGGGAGAAACAGCTTGAGATGATTGAAAAATCTATTGCGAAGCTTGAGGAGGAGATGAAGAAAATCGAAGAGCACCTCTCTGCCCCTACTCCTCAAACCGATATTGAGTCATTGACTCGAGATTATTTGGAATTGAAACGAAAATACGATATAAAAATGGAAGAGTGGTTAGAGTTTGGAAACGATTAAAAGATAATACTATGGAAGAAAACAGACCAAATTACCTTTTCGGAATGCGCCCTGTAATTGAGGCAGTTAGATCCGGAAAAGAGATTGAAAAAATCTTATTTAGACAGGGACTTGAGGGAGAACTTTTTAGAGAGTTAAACTCTCTTGCCTTTGAGGCAGGAATTCCCGTGCAATATGTTCCTGTTGAGAAACTTAACTCTATTACTCGTGGCATACACCAAGGTGTGATTGCCTATATAGCGAAAATTGACTTTATACCACTCGAGGAGATGGTGGAAAAAGCTCTGTCTAAGAGGGCAAATCCTGTTTTTATTATGCTTGACGGGGTTACTGATGTTCGTAATTTCGGAGGTATTGCCAGGACAGCGGAGTGTGCAGGGGTGGATGGAATTATTCTTCCGGCAAAGGGGGGTGCCTCCATTAATGCGGATGCTATTAAAACATCAGCCGGAGCCCTTCTCAGAGTTAATTCCTGTAGGGTCCAGAATCTAAGAGTGGCCATCTTTTATCTTAGAGAATGTGGTTTTCAGATAGTTGCAGCTACTGAAAAGGCAGAGACCACTATTTATGAGGTTAATTTTAAAAAACCCACAGCCATCATTATGGGTTCTGAAGGGAAAGGGGTATCAGACTCCACCCTTGAGCTTTGCGATATAGGGGCTAAAATTCCCATGGCAGGTGAAATCGGCTCACTTAATGTCTCCATAGCCACCGCCGTAATCCTATTCGAATCCCTAAGGCAGAGAATGAAGTAAATTAAAACCTTTTAAAAACAACCCCGTATTTTTCGTTAGCGAAGAATACGGGGTGGTTTTTTGAAAATGAGTGGGGTAGATGCTATCTCTTTTTAAGGGTGCAGCCGCGGCTCATTTCGATAACTTTGGCATTTACATTTGCAGGGGCAGTATAATGAATGGTAGAGGCGCCTGTTAATTCTACATCGAGTCCTGTAAGGACATTAGCAGTAACTGAGGAGGCACCTGAGGTGGAGATATAAGCATAATTTGTATTAAGCTCATCGGCAGCTATCTTGGCAGCACCGGAGACATCAAGCTTTGCAGTTTCAGCCTCTCCTTGAATCTTTAACATTGATGCCCCTGAACAATCCACCGAAACTTTTCCATATCTCCCTTTAGTCTTAACATTTGATGCACCACTAATATCAAATTTTACCCCTTTTGCATCTATGTTGCCACCAACTGAAGATGCACCGGAGATATCAAACTCAAGATCTGTAAAAGTGGCGTTAAATGAGACACTTGATGCTCCGCTAATATCAAACTCTCCATTAACCCCCTGAATAGAGAGACTATTTATTTTACTTGCTCCGGAAACGTCACAGTCAAATTCTGTTACTTGGAATGTATCATTGGAGGTAAGTGAAGTGGCTCCAGATAGGTCGATACTTTTTAGAACAGGCATATAGACAGTAGCTTTTAACTCTCTAGTTTTACCACTTATGTTGTTCCTTATTTTCCTCGGCATCCTATTCTGGTCAAGGGATAGGACGATTTCATTATCCTTAACCTCTGCTATAAGATATTTTTCTAATTCCTTATCTATGGTAACCTCTAATGCAGTTTTATCTGATTTAATGACAGTTACCTTAAAGAAAGAGGAGGCGTCTATCCCCGTAAAATTAGATACTTTAATGTTTTTAGTTACATTTTGTGCAGGTAGCATTATAGCGAATGCCAACATTGCAATTGTTAAAAATACTCTTTTCATTTTAATATATTTAAGATTGTTTATTAATTACTATCTATCATGGAGTCAGCTAAGAGGGTCTTAAACTTTTTTACCCCCTCAAGGCGCTGATTATAATACTCTCTGATTATTTTTGCTTTTTCGTCGTTACTCAACTCATTTGGAAGCTGATTGGTAAGGGGAATGGCTTCAAAAGTGATATTGTTCACAATTATGCTTGCCCCCTCTTTATCATACGCGATATTATCAATTTCAGAAGAGAGAGTGTTTAGTTCATTACAGTACTCAACATATATATTTCGTAAGTCGTTATCCCGGTTGAGAGAACGTATCACGAGATTAACTCCGTATAATATTATTAGTGTTGCTGCAAGTGGGATAAGAGTTACCTTCCAGAAAGAGGATTTACGTCTTGGTAGGGAACTATTAATCTTTATTCTTCTTTCTGGTTTATATTCCTCTATTACTATATCTGAGGCAGCAAGTTTGGCTTTGAAACGCTCCAAATCCCCATCAAGAAGGGTTTCATTATCAAACTCTTCTCTATTCTCTTTTACTATTTTTTCCAACTTCTCCATAACTTATATTTTTTTGACTGTTTTTACTTTTTCTAAAACCAATGATGCTAACTTGATTTTTCCACGAAGGAACTGTGAACGGACAGAGGAGGGTTGTAAACCGAGTATTTCGGAGACCTCTTCGTAGTCATACCCCTCAAATAAAAGGAGTGAAAGTACTGTTCTATACCCCTGCGAGAGCTCTTTAAGTGTCTCTCGGATGGTTCCTATGAGTCTATTCTCATCTCCATCATTGCCACCCAAGGCTCCCCATAACTCTCTATTTTGAGCTTCCAGCTCTTTCTCTCCCATCTCCTCTTTGTATTGTTCTATAAAGGATTGTGCACTCTTATGTCTCCTGACGGCATCAATAGAACCACGAACACAGGTCTTTGTAAGCCATGCCTCCTCTTGTTGAACAAGCATTTTCATTGCACCTTCGAACTGAAGATATTTTATAATGGTATCATGTACTATCTCCTCTGCCTCCATTGGGTTCCCAACTATTCGCAGGGAAGTGTTGAAGAGCCTTTTTTTGTACTTATTGTAGAAGAGTGTTATTTCTGACTGGGTCATTGTTTTGTTTTTGTTCAATTATATGACGAAGAAGTTTTCTTAATGTTGCAAAAATTTGTATCTATTTTTCGTATATTTGGCGAATTAAATAAAAATATGGGAACAAAAAAAATACATTCAGAGGCTTTTGTGCTTGATTCGCACTGCGATACCCCTTCTATGCTCCTTGAGAACCTCGATTTGGGGAGAAGGATGGAGAGGGGACATGTCGATTTTATCAGGATGAAGGAGGGGGGAGTGGATGCTCTTTTCTTCGCAATATATACTTCCAATAGGCTTACGCCTGATGAGGCAACAAGGAGGGCACTGGAGTTGACTGCGAGGAGTTATGATGCAGTGGAGCGCAATAAAGATAAGGTGGCTTTTGCTTTTTCGGTAGCCCAGGCAAGGGAGAATAAGAGGAAGGGGCTAGGTTCCATCTTCTTGGGGATGGAAAATGGTTCTCCTATCCAGAAAGACCTCTCTCTATTAAGGCTCTTTTATAGGCTCGGAGTTCGTTATATAACACTTACCCACACCGGAAACAATGAGATTTGCGACTCTTCGGCACCTAAAGAGAAGAGGTGGGGTGGAGTCTCTCCGTTTGGACGTGA
>CAZXOP010000101.1:0-6986 GCA_964642235.1 uncultured Muribaculaceae bacterium | reverse complement strand
TCAAGGGAGTCTTTGTTGGATGTCAGTTCCTTCATCTTATCATCTAATCCCTTAATCTCTTTCTTATACTGCCTGATGGCTTTCTCCTGGTAAATAACATCAATACATTTACCTGCCCAACGAATGAGATTATTATTGTCTATGAAAATAATGAAGACGAGAAATAGAGATGTCACGAAAAGGTACTTATTGGTCAAGATCCTAAAGTATCTTTTCTGCCTCAGATTATTCCATTTCTCCCTGAATTTCGACATTGTTAGCGGTTTTGAAATACAAAAATAGACAATCTTTTAAGATAGATATAATTAAATATTGTTGTCCTATTATTTTTTTAATGAAAAGTTAAAAGAAATCCCATTCCACCTCTTTAATTGAGCCAATTGTGAGCCAATTGAGCCATTTATGAGCCAATTCCTTTATTTGTTTAATTCATAATAACTTCCTGCACCGAATCCTGTGTTTGTGAAAACCTTGAGATTTTCTGTTAATTCTTGTAAATCTCGTGTTGCTGTCGGTTTTGAGATATTATTTATTTCTTGATACTCTGAATTGGTGATTCTTCCTCTCGTTCTTACATATTCAACTGCCTTCATTTGACGGTTGTTAAGTCCAAGTTTTGTAAGTTGTTCTTTTGAAAATCTATCTTTGAAAAGTTTGACCATAAAACCACCCATCTCTTCTTCTAAGTTAGGCGTAGGCAATCCTGCTGCTTTGCAAGAATTAATTATTTTCATGATACCACTACCCCAAGAATCAATGTAACCACCCTTGAAACACGCCTCTGCAAGTATTGGATTACGAGGAAATGAGGAGTGCGATTTTGTAAGTTTTTCAAGTGTGATGCCAACAGGTAGCGTACCATGATTCCAAAGTTGGAGTTTATTTTCATACACACGAAGTTGAGTGGGCGCACCCATGTAATTTCTATGAACAAGAGCATTAAGCAACATCTCTCGCAATGCAGGCACTGGATATTCAAGAGTTTCAATGCGGCTCATTCCTTCAAAAGAGATGTTTTTGATGAGAAATTTGTACTCAAGGGTACGAAGAACCTTCTCTAAGACTCCAATAATATTGCCTTCCTCTACTTCTTGGAAACGAATGGTAAAATCATCGTCTTCAAATCTACCTATTTTCACAAAGGTGTTTGGGTAAAACTTGCCTGGATCCTTGCCGAAAAGCACTATTGCAGCTCTTTTGAGAATACCATTTTCTGATAAACGTAGCTTCTCCAAGAGTTCCTCTGTTGTAAGTCCATCAATATCAGGCAAACGACCACCTGTTTCAGCTTTTTGTAGGTATTTTTTGATTGTATTTTCGTCAATATCTGCTATTGTGGCTCTCTCTTCGGGCATATTATCCCAAGTTTGTCCTGCTTTCTTTAATAAAAAATCGCTTAATGCTACACCTGTAAGTTCATGTTTCACACTACCACTACGATAATAATACCTTCCACGCAGAGAAATAGGAACTGAATAGGTCTGTACAACGATTTCTATATAATACAACTTGTCCTCACATAGCAAATTCACCTCGGCAGTAATTCCCAAATTATTTTTGATTTTATTGGGAATCTCTTCCATCAGTGTTTTGTGGTCTTCCACTCCAATAACAATAGCGGCATCGTCCATGCCGATATAGATTTTCCCACCCTGCGCATTGGCAAAACCGCATACCCATTTGAGGTAATCGTCGTGCCAACTCCTTTTATATTCTATATTATGAGATTCTGACATATAGTACTCCTATCTCTTAAATGGGTTTTTTGTGTTAAAATAAAAACATTCGTGGACAAAAATAGACAATCTTTTCTGTTCAAGTAAAGAAATTACTATTTTTGAGAAAATTTTGAAACTATGTTTAAGAAGATGTCTTATTATCTCCCTACTTTGGGACAGAGTTGGTTGATTTTTGTTTTTTTGGTTTTTGTGGGGGGGATAGCCTCACAGCTTATATGCCTACCTTTTATATATCTTCTGCCCAAGGAGGGTGTCATGTCAGAAATCGTTTCTAAAGTTTTCGGTTACATCTTAATGTTTATCCCTCCTTTGATATTTGTCTGGATGAGGTCTAAATTCGTGAGAATGGGGATGGAGGAGAGTGGGATTAAGACGGAACCAATAAAATTTAACGATCCATACTTCGGAAAAATAACTCCGGTTCTCTTTTTTATATTAATCTCTGTTGCACTTGTAGCTCTAAACTTAATAATAGACCCTATCTCCAGTTTAATGAGGACTCCGGAATGGTTTGAGAAGGTAATGTCAAATCTAATCGGAGGAAATAAGGTAATTACACTGTTATCTGTGTCAATTCTTGCTCCTCTTCTCGAAGAGTTTTTATGCAGAGGGGTGATTTTAAGAGGGTTATTGCAACGCATAAGCCCTGCAAAAGCTATTATGTGGTCAGCATTGATTTTCGCAGTGCTGCACCTTAATCCCTGGCAGGCAGTTCCTGCATTCCTTTTGGGGGTATTCTTCGGATGGATTTACTATAAGACAGGTTCCCTCTGGGCTACCATTTTCCTCCATTTTCTAAACAATACCGTCTCCTCCATATTGGCATTCGCATTTCCGGAAATCCCTATGAGCTCTTCGTTAAGTGAATTACTGCCTAATATGCAGACTTACTGGTTATTAGTAGCAGTCGGAGTAGGGGTATTTACATTGTCATTCTTTTTAATAAACAAATATATTCCAAGTAAATATGGGAGAAGAAAAGAAACACCTATATCCGCTGAGATTTAACCCTCTGCCCAAAGAGAAAGTTTGGGGCGGGCATGCGCTTGTTAAAAACTACAACAAACCTTTTGAGGAGTCCCCTCTTATCGGAGAGAGCTGGGAAATCTCTGGGTTTGAGGAGGATAGCTCGATAATAGCCAATGGCTTTCTTGCTAGAAACAATATCTACGATATAATTGAGACCTATATGGGGGATATTGTCGGTGATGATCATTACAAGTATTTTGGGAACGAGTTTCCTCTTTTGATTAAACTCCTCGATATCAATGACCTCCTCTCAATCCAAGTTCATCCTGACGATGAGACTGCATTTGACCGTCATAACTCCTACGGTAAATCAGAGGCTTGGTATGTATTGGAGAGTTCCCCGGAGGCAAAAGTTTATATGGGGTTCAATAGGGATGTCTCCCCTGAAGAGTTCTACCGCAGGTGCAAAGAGGGGACCCTCGAAGAGGTATTGAACCTCTATCACCCGAAAAAAGGGGACTTTTTCTATATCGAAGCGGGGATTGTTCACTCTGCAGGGGACGGACTTGTTATTGCGGAGGTACAACAACTCTCCGATGCCACATACCGAATTTACGACTGGGGAAGGGAAAACAACCCTGCTACTGCACGTGAAATGCACCTCGAACTTGCCTTTGACTCGATAAATTTCAATAAATACGACGAGTCCAAGTATTTTATTTCCACTGCAGACGAAAGGGAAACCACACACTCCCAAACGAGCAGTCGTCTTTTAGCAGACAATGTGCATTTTACCATCAACTTATTGTCCTTAAGGGACCCAATGCATATTTACACTGAACGTTATGAGAGTTTTATATTGTACTTCTGCATAGAGGGGGAAGCCTTGATAAATTCCAACTACCAGGAGAGGGAGAAAGAGAACCGGAGCGTCCTGAAAAAAGGGGAATGGGTTTTAATACCTGCCTCCTACGATGATTTTCTAATTACTCCTACAGGTGAAGGGACGAAACTACTTGAAGTCTATATGAGGAAAAGAGAAGAGGAAAAAGATGCATATATTATTGATTCTGATGAGGAGACTCTCGATTACCAAGAGTGTGATTGTGGACATAATCATTAATAAAAATGGGAAACACTGAAACAAGAATAGATAAATATCTTTGGGCAATCAGAGTCTATAAAACTCGTTCCGAAGCTGCTGATGCGTGCAAAAGCGGGAAGGTAATGGTCAATGGGACAGAAGCGAAAGCCTCAAAGGATATAAAGTCGGGAGATGTTATTGATGTGAGGAAAGGGAACATACATTATCAGTATAGGGTTATTTCTGCATTGGAAAACCGTCAGGGGGCGAAAAATGTCCCTCTATATGTTGAAGATATTACCCCTCAGGAGGAGCTTGATAAATTAAATGCCCCATTTGAAACGGTTTTTGTCCGCCGCGACCGCGGGACAGGGAGACCAACGAAAAAAGAGAGAAGAAATTTGGAAAAACTCGGATTTATAGAATAATTCATAAAATATAAAAATGAAACGACTGATTTTTCTTTTATTGTTATTTACTTTTCTTTCGGGGTGTAAACAGGAGACTCCAATACGAGATAATTATAAGGATATTATCGATATCGATTACACTCCCTATTCTAAAGAGCGTTGCAAAACTTGGTTTACAGATGCAGGGTCATGGTATGGAGTTACAATGCCGGCAGCCGACACAAACCTATTGGGGTTCTGCGGCCCATTCCATTTAGAAAAAAGAAAATGGATCTCGGCGGCATTGATACAGACTGCTTATGAAAATGGAGAGAAAGGGGTACTTCGTAAGATTAGTTCTTGTTACCTCCCGGGGAAGGCAGAGATGGTTTTTAGTAATGGCATAAACTCCATTACACAAAGAATTATATTTGCTGATAGTGACAATTTACTGCTTGAAATTTCCAATAGCAGCAATCAAAAGATAAAGCTGTTCGGGGTTGTTAATTTTGAACAAGCTACAGTGGAGGTAGTCGATAATAGTTTGGTGATAAGGTACTTTGAAAAAGAGGGGTTAGTAGTCTCATTTGGAGAAGGGGTTAAGTTAGAGTTAGAAGGGAGAAGTTATAGAGCGATTGCTCCGCATAAGAGGAAGTTCTATATTGCTATTCACTTTTTTGAAGAGAATAAACCGATAGAGGAGAGTATTGAAGTGGCAAAAAAATGTATTGAAAACGCAGCCTCTGAGTTAAAAGAGAATCAGGCTAGATGGGATGGTTATCTTAGCAAGGTTTTAAGAAAGGATTTGACAAAGGAGTATGACCGCATTGCTGTAAAAGCTGTTACAACATTGATTTCCAATTGGAAAAGAGCGAGAGGGGCACTCTACCACGAGGGGGTGGTTCCAAGTCATGGAGTTGGTTATTTTATGGGATTCTGGGGTTGGGACTCTTGGAAACATGCCGTTGCCCTCTCCCACTTTGCACCTGAAATTGCCAAAAATCAAGTAAGGGCAATGTTTGACTATTTGACCCCTGAGGGGATGATTATAGATTGTATTTTCAGTAACCCCAAATGGAACAATACGAGAGACAGCAAACCACCATTGGCAGGGTGGGCAATTTCTGAAATATTCAAGCAGACAGGGGATTCCGCATTTGTCAAAGAGATGCTTCCGCTCCTTATAAAATACCATCAGTGGTGGTATAAGTATAGAGACCACAATGGGAACGGTATCTGCGAATTTGGATCCGTGGATGGTACTATGGAGGCAGCAGCGTGGGAGAGTGGTATGGACAATGCCATTCGTTACGACAATACAAAGATGCTTATGAACTCCGAGGGTGCCTGGAGCATGGATCAGGAGTCCGTGGATCTTAACTCCTTCCTTGCTTATGAAAAGAGGGTCATTGCAGAGCTGCAGCAGGTGGAACTTGAGTTTAATTGCGATAGCATTGCAAACTATTTTTACAATAAAGAGGGAGGGTTTTTCTTTGACCGCAGGTTAAAGGATAGCAGCTTTGTTATGGAGGAGGGGACTGAGGCTTGTATTCCGCTTTGGGCAGGGATAGCAAGTCAAGAACAAGCCGACAAAGTGGCTGCTAAGTTCCTGGATGAAAAGAAGTTTGCAACATATATCCCTTTCCCGACCATTGCGGCAGATAATCCTAAATTTACTCCGAATGGATATTGGAGAGGGCCTATCTGGCTCGACCAAGTCTATTTTGGGATTTCGGGTTTGAGAAAATACGGGTATGTAAAAGAGGCTGATGCCTTTACCAGAAATGTATTTGACCGACTGGAAGGACTAAAAGAGAGTAAACCTATCTACGAAAATTACAACACCCATACAGGTGAGAGTATAGAGGCACCTAACTTTAGTTGGAGTGCAGCACATCTACTTCTGATGTATTTAGAAATGGGAAGTTTAAATAATTAATAAGAGGGAGATAATAATGTTAATAGTTTTTGGAGTACTTATAGGGGGGATTATTTTTGGGGTTTTCCTCAGAAAGGTCAATCTGAAATTTCTACCAAAGGCGATTATGATTATTATTTGGATTCTACTATTTATTCTCGGTATAGAGGTGGGGAGTAATCCTGAGGTTGTCAGGAATTTAGGCACACTTGGAGTAAGGGCATTTCTAATCACACTCTCAGCTTTGGCGGGGAGTATCCTTTGTGGTTATCTCCTTTGGATTTATATTAAACGTCAAAAACTTACGGATAATGAGGAGTAGCATTATTATAATTCTATTCTTCACAGCGGGCTGTCTTTTAGGAGCTTTCGGCCTCATTCCTATTGAAATAGCCGAGACACCGATTACTAAAATCGTTCTCTACTCACTTATGTTTTGCGTGGGAATAAGTATCGGCTCCGATAAAACCCTTCTCAAACAAATAAGGAGCCTTAACTGGAGGCTTGCTCTACTCCCTGTTATGACAATGTTAGGGACCTTTCTTGGGTGTCTGCTCCTTTGGCTCATCATGAATCATTACACTGCTGCTGATTATCTTGCGCTCGGTTCCGGCTTTGCATACTACTCTCTCTCAAGCATTTTCATAACAGAGATGCGCGGAGTGGAACTCGGAACCCTTGCTCTGCTCTGCAATATAATGAGGGAGGTTTTGGCTCTTCTCTTTATTCCAATAGTAGCTAAAAAAATGGGACCATTAGCAGCTATAACAATGGGTGGTGCCACCACATTCGACACCACGCTACCTATCATCACCCAATCAGTAGAAAAAAAATATGTGGTCGTCTCCATCTTCCACGGCTGCATCCTCGATTTGAGTGTCCCCTTC
>CAZXOP010000100.1:0-7043 GCA_964642235.1 uncultured Muribaculaceae bacterium | reverse complement strand
TCTCCGGACTCTTTCTGCAATACCACCGATAAGAAAGTTCTTGGTCAGGCATTGAACAGTTATGATCAAGAGACTAAAAACTTTTATAGATGGGAGGTGAAATATACCACCGAAGAGCTCTCTGATATAGTGCGGAGACGTACAGGGATTGATTTTGGGGAGATTATTGATGTTGTCCCTCTAAAAAGAGGGGCATCGGGAAGATTGTATGAAATCAAGATTGTGGGGAGTAAGAAGAGTATGATAATTGGGAAGGAGCTTGAAATTAGGAAAGCACTTTCGGAGTCCCACCTCTATAGTTCTGCATTTATTGTCAGAAAGGATGCTAATAATTTTACCCTTTTGGGAGCAGGATGGGGACACGGAGTGGGACTATGTCAGATAGGGGCAGCCGTGATGGGCTCAATGGGGTATAAGTATGATGAGATTTTGCTCCATTACTTTATAGATGCGAATTTAAAGAAAAAATACTAAGTATAATGGATAAGCTAAAGAAGCAGGGCAAAAAGAGGTCACCATGGGCGTGGATCCCCACTCTCTATTTTGCAGAGGGTTTGCCATATATAGCAGTGAATGTAATCACGGTTATTCTTTATAAAAAACTTGGAATGTCGAATGCCGACATTGCCTTTTATACGGGTTGGCTCTACCTCCCTTGGGTGATTAAACCTTTTTGGTCCCCATTTGTGGATATCCTTAAAACCAAACGATGGTGGACTGTAATAATGCAGTTAGCATTAGGGATAGGATTTGCCGCTATTGCATTTACTATACCCACTTCGATGTATCTGCAACTCACTTTAGCGATATTCTGGATAATAGGATTTGCTTCAGCCACTCACGATATAGCGGCTGATGGTTTTTATATGCTTGCACTTGAGCCCTCTGACCAGTCGCTCTTTGTGGGGATTAGAAGTACCTTCTATCGTTGTGCAACGATTTTTGGACAGGGGATTCTTGTAATTATTGCCGGGTCACTCGAACTTAGTACGGGTAAAGAGCCTATTAATATAACTGTTCTTGCAGATTCTGCTTATTCGAATGAGATAGTACTCCCTGAGACTCAGGAGCTTCTCTATGCAGATTGTTTTATGTTGTCATCTGATACTGTTAAGTTTAGCACCGAAAATATCCCTATTGAGAAGGCTGATTCGATTAAAAAGATGGTGCATGAGCATAACTCCCTCTATGGTTTTATCCCTAAGGATGAGATAAAAAGAGAACAGAGTGAGGAGAAGAGTGGATGGTGGAAGGAGAAGGTCTCTACCCCTTTTGGGGATTGGATTGCCCGTAATTTTGGTGAAAAATTAGAGGTTGCTGATACCAAGTCGGCGGGAGCACTCTCGATAGTGGCGGTATCTCTTGCGAATAAACTCGAAGGAGATGATAATATAGTACTTAGCACAGCCCTTAAAAAAGGGGATAAGAGTATTGCTCTCGTTATGGGTGAGAGGATAGAGTTTACTCCTGACAACTGGGATCAACCGGCTTATCTGCTTTTTCAAGCTGATAGTAAATTGACTGAAGCCTCTTTCGCCTCCTTCAGGGGACTATCAGGAAATATACCCCTTGCCTGGTCTATAACATTTATGATTTTGGCAGCCCTCTTCTTGGTACTTTTCGTTTATCACCGTTTTATTCTTCCAACTCCACCGTCAGATAAACCTGTGGCAGAGGTGACGGCCAAATCTATCTTCAAAGAGTTTTTGGTTACGTTTAAGACATTCTTTACCAAAAAACAGGTATGGGTGGCTATACTCTTTATGCTTTTATATCGACTCCCAGAGGCACAGCTTATTAAACTTATAAATCCTTTCCTTTTGGATGGAAGGGATATAGGAGGACTTGGTCTTACGACAGGTCAGGTCGGTTTAGTCTATGGAACCATCGGTATATTAGGACTTACGATTGGTGGTATTATTGGTGGAATAGTGGCATCGAGGGGTGGTTTAAGGAAGTGGCTCTGGCCCATGGCTTGGAGCATCTCCCTATCATGCGCAGCTTTCTGCTATCTTAGTATAGCTCAGCCTGATCCATCAGTAATGTTGGATATGATTTTGATAAATGCTTCTGTGTTTATTGAACAGTTTGGGTATGGATTTGGATTTACAGCCTTTATGCTCTATATGATGTATTTTTCAGAAGGGGAGCATAAAACCTCTCACTATGCCATTTGTACGGCATTTATGGCTCTTGGAATGATGGTTCCAGGGATGTTTGCAGGGTGGATTCAGGAGAAACTCGGATATGTGAATTTCTTCTGGTGGGTGATGATCTGTTGTATAGCAACGATTGTCGTTACAGCTCTCGTTAAGGTTGACCCTGAATATGGTAAAAAGAAACAACAAGTTTAAAAGTATGAAACGATTAATTTTATTGGTATTATTATTAGCAGTTACAGGGGTATCCTGTCTGGCTTATTGTTCAAAAGGGAAGTCCTCTAACACTGTGGTAAAGACCGGAATAGATGTCCTGCAAGAGGATGGGTTTAAGCAGATTAAAGGTAAAAAGGTAGGGCTTGTGACTAATCCTTCCGGAGTTAATAAGGACTTGATTTCAACTGTAGATATTCTTCATCAGGCTGAGGGGGTAGAATTAGTTGCTCTATATGGACCTGAACATGGAGTTAGAGGTGATATCCATGGTGGTGATTTCGTAGATGAAGGTGATGTAGATAAGAAAACAGGGGTAAAGATTTTCTCTCTTTACGGAAAGACGATGAAACCTACTGCTGAGATGTTGCAAGGATTGGATGCTATCATTTATGATATTCAAGATATAGGGTGTCGTTCTTATACCTTTATAAGTACTATGGGGAAGGTTATGGAGGCTGCTGCAGAGCATGGGGTTGAGGTTATTATTCTTGATCGCCCAAATCCTCTTGGAGGCAATAGGATAGAGGGATCGCTTGTCAGAGAGGGGTTCTACTCTTTTGTAAGTCAATTTGAGATACCTTACCTATATGGACTCACATGTGGAGAACTTGCAGTGATGTTAAATGAAGAGGGGCTAATTAAAAACAAAGAGGGAAAGGCACTAAAATGTAAGCTTACCGTTATTGAGATGAAAGGGTGGAAGAGGGAGATGCTTTTCGAAGAGACCGGGCTCCCTTGGGTACTCCCTTCTCCTCATATTCCACACCCTGCTTCATCTTATTTCTACCCTGTTACCGGTATCTTAGGGGAACTTATGACTTATTCTATCGGAGTTGGTTATACTCTCCCTTTTGAGATGGTGGCTTTTAATGGGTTGGATGCAGAATTACTTGCTTCAGAGCTTAATGCCCTAAAACTTTCAGGGGTCGTTTTCCGTCCTATCAATGTTAAACCTTTTTACTCTATAGGTAAAGGGGAGAATTATGAGGGGGTACAGATCTACCTTACAGATATGAAATCGGTTCAGCTTACTGATATTCAGTTCTATATTATGGAGACTATAGCAAGGCTCTATCCTGAAAAAGCTATTTTTAAGCTCGCACCTGAGTCGAGATATCGCTCTTTCGATATAGTTACCGGAAGTGACTATTACCGCAAAACATTCTCTGTAAATCACAAATTCTCTGATATTAAAGAGAAATGGTATGCTGACGTTGACTCTTTCCGTGAGAGGTCAAAGAGATATTATCTATATAAATAATCCTTTAACCCTTTGAGAAGTTTGAGATAATATTCAATATTACCTCAGAGGCTTTCTGCATGCTTTCGAGTGGTAGGTACTCTAATTTCCCATGAAAGTTATGTCCCCCTGCGAAGATATTAGGACAGGGGAGTCCCATATATGAGAGTCTTGCCCCATCTGTTCCCCCTCTTATAGGAACTACCTTAGGGGTAACTCCTGCATCTTTCATCGCTTTCATGGCATATTCAACTAAGAAATAATATGGTTCAACCTCTTTCTTCATATTAAAGTATTGGTCTTTAAGAGTTAATGTCAGGGTCCCTTTTCCATATTTCTTATTGATAAATTCGACACACTCTGAGAGCATTGCTTTCTTCTCATCGAATTTCTTGAAATCATGATCCCTGATGATATACTCTATTACAGCCTCTTCAACACTCCCTGTGAAAGAGGTAACATGGAAAAACCCTTCATAACCTTCGGTAAACTCAGGTCTTTGCTCCACGGGGAGAAGTGATATAAGCTCTGTTCCTATCAGGATGGAGTTTAACATTTTCCCTTTTGCATAGCCGGGATGGATGTTTCTCCCTTGTATTTTGATTTTAGCAGCAGCGGCGTTAAAATTCTCATACTCAAGTTCACCTATCTCCCCACCATCAACGGTATAAGCATATTTAGCCCCGAATTTCGTAACATCGAAACGGTCAACTCCTCTTCCGATCTCCTCATCGGGGGTAAACCCTATTTTTATAGGACCATGCTTAAAATCAGGGTTCCCCATTATATGTTCTACGGCAGACATTATTGCTGCGACCCCTGCCTTGTCATCTGCTCCGAGCAGAGTAGTGCCATCTGTGGTTATTATTGTATTGCCTTTATATTTCAGGAGTTCCGGGAACTCTTCTACTTTTAGGAAGAGTCCTTTCTCGGCAGAAATGGTGATATCTCCACCATTGTAATTTGGGAAGATTTGAGGTTTAATATTGGCTCCCGAAACATCAGGAGAGGTATCCACATGTGCTATAAATCCAATCGGAGGGACCTCACTTGAAACATTTGAAGGGATGCTCCCCATCACATATCCGTTTTCATCGCAGGAGGCATCAGAAACCCCAAGCTCCTTTAACTCCTTGACTAATTGTTCTAAAAGAGCAAACTGTTTACTGGTGCTCGGTTGAGTTTTTGAATTATAATCTGAGGTAGTATCATAAGAGACGTACCTTAAAAATTTATCTAAAATTGGTTCCATAATTATATAATTAATTTACTTTTTTTGCTCTTAGTGAGTCCCAAACGAGGTACCCTATAATAGATAGGTATGCAAAGACAGCAATCCATTGTGCTTGAGGAGAGGTTTGCCAAGAGGTGTTTACAAGATTAATTCCTGCAAATCTCAAAATGGCTGCCACCACTCCCATTAATGCACCACCGGCGATAAATCCTGAGGCGAGGAGGGTTCCTTTCTCCTTCCTTGCGTTGTTAAGAGCTTCGTCTTTACTTCTTGTGCTGACAAACCATGCAACTGCTCCTCCTATTAAGAGGGGGAGGTTAAGGTCAATAGGGATAAACATTCCGAGGGAGAATGCAAGTGCAGGGATTTTAAACATTGTCAGAAGAATGGCAATTATTGCCCCAATGCCGTAAAGTAGCCAAGGAGCACCGCCTCCTGACATTAATGGTTCGATTACGGCTGCCATTGCATTGGCCTGAGGTGCTACAAGAGCCCCCTCGCCTGTGAACCCGTAGGTTTTATTTAGGACGAGCATCACCCCACCAACAGTAGCAGCTGCCACCAAGGTGCCGAGGAACTTCCACGACTCCTGCTTTTTGGGTGTGCTGCCGAGCCAATATCCGACTTTAAGGTCAGTTATAAAGGCTCCTGATACAGCGAGTGCTGTGCAGACCACTCCCCCTATAATCAGTGCAGCGGTCATTCCGGCAGTCCCTTTAAGTCCGCAAGCGACCAAAATAACAGAGGCAAGTATTAGTGTCATCAGAGTCATCCCACTTACGGGGTTTGTTCCGACAATAGCTATTGCATTTGCGGCGACTGTGGTAAAGAGAAAAGCAATGATTGCTACCACCAGCAGTGCTACTATAGCGAGCCAGAGGTTCTGAATTACCCCGAAATAGAAGAAAACAAATGTTACTGCAAGAGTTACAAGAATGCCTATGGCAATGATTTTCATGGAGATATCACGCTGAGTTCTAATCTCTTCCTTCTTGGCGGCATCCCCTTTCTTTCCTTTTAACTCCTTGGCAGCGAGAGAGAAAGCCGATTTAATAATCCCTGAGGATTTAATAATACCGATAACTCCGGCAGTGGCAATCCCCCCTATACCTATATGTCTTGCGTATGTGGTAAAGATTTTTTCAGGAGACATCGAGCCAACTGTGGCAGTAAGTCCTGTATTCATTAAGTCTATAACCTCAGGCCCCCAAATAAGATTCATGAGGGGGATTATTACAAGCCAGACAAGGAAAGAACCACAACAGATTATAAAGGCATACTTTAGACCAATAATATATCCTAATCCAAGTACGGCAGCACCTACATTGACTTTAATGAGCACCTTTGCCTTATCTGCTATAGCTTCTCCCCAAGGTATTACCCTCGTGGTAAATGTTTCAGCCCAAAGTCCGAAAGTGGAGACAACGAAATCGTAAACTCCTCCAATAAGACCACTAATTAGCAGTAATTTAGCCCCTTTTCCTCCTGTCTCTCCACTTATGAGTACTTGTGTGGTGGCGGTAGCCTCAGGGAACGGGTAATGTCCATGCATATCCTTTACAAAATACTTCCTGAAAGGGATTAAAAAGAGTATGCCGAGTATCCCACCAAGTAGGGAACTAAAAAAGACTTTGGTGAAATTAACTGTTAACTCCGGATATTTATCTTGTAATATATAGAGTGCAGGGAGTGTGAAAATAGCCCCTGCCACGATGGCTCCTGAACAGGCGCCGATAGATTGGATTATGACATTCTCTCCAAGTGCATTTTTTCTCCCTAAGGCTCCGGAGAGACCAACTGCTATAATGGCAATGGGGATAGCTGCTTCAAATACCTGACCTACTTTTAGTCCTAAGTAAGCTGCTGCTGCTGAAAAGATTATAGTCATTATAATACCCATTGTTACCGACCATCCGTTTACTTCAGGATAGGTTTTGTGAGGGGACATTATAGGGGAGTACTCCTCTCCGGGTTTAAGCTTTCTGTAAGCGTTTTCGGGTAGCCCTTTGGGTTTGGTCTCAGATTTTTCCATCGGTTGTATATTTTTTAAGTTAGTAAAGCAAAGATAATAGTTTTTATTCAAAAATATTTGGAGATAATAAAAAAGTGGCTATCTTTGCAGCCCGTTTTGAAAGACGGAACAGTTCATTGACATAATGAGAGAGATAACGAGGTAGAAAAAAATATAAGAGTT
>CAZXOP010000099.1:0-7088 GCA_964642235.1 uncultured Muribaculaceae bacterium | reverse complement strand
AGGAAACGCTGTCCCTATGTCGGGAGTTTTAACTGGAGTAACCCTCACGGATGGTGGGGTTATTCCTATTGTTTTAACCCGACTAATCTCAAGGGTAACTGTAATTCTCGATAAAAGTCAGTTATCGGGGGTTACTACTTTTGATGTAAAAAATATCAGGATTAAAAACACTCCCGCCGTTATTAAACCGTTTGGGGAGAATACCCCCTCTGCCTCCGAAATCCTCACAGATGGCGATATTGCCACCACAGCACAAATAACAAATATTACCACTTCGGGGGTTACTTTTCATCTATTTGAAAATGCACAAGGGACACTTCTCCCCGATAATTTATCAGTTACAGGAAAAGTATTCCCGGATGGTTCTCCATATAAGGAGATCTGCTCTTATATAGAGATGGAGATCGAATATAAAACCGCAACCTCTTATTCAAATAACTTAAAATATAGGTTTTATTTAGGGAGGGACTATACTTCTAACTTTACTGTTAAACGGAATACTCAATATACTGTAAGGGTTACCCCCTCTAACAGTGGTATCAATGAGACGACCTGGCGTGTGGATGTAACTAACTTAAAATATTATGTAACATCTATCTCCCTCTCCCCTGATACCCATACTTTTACCACTATTGGGGAAACTAAGCAATTAACTGCTACCGTTCTCCCTAATTATGCGGAGAATAAAACTATTACATGGAGTTGTTCCGAAGAAGGGGTGGCTACCGTTTCTGCTACCGGACTGGTCACTGCTGTTGCGGATGGTACTTGTACTATCACCGCTACTTCAAATGATGGCTCAATGGTTTCTGGGAGTGCAACTTTGGTGGTGGATACTTATGTCTCTGTGAGTTCAATTTCCATTGATGATAATTTTGAATTATATGTCGGACAGACAAGACAAATAGTTCCTACCGTTCTCCCTTCAAATGCCACTAATCCTACTGTGACTTATGTCTCAAGTAATCCTATGGTCGCTTCTGTTTCTACCACAGGGGTGGTTACTGCCCTTGCTGCAGGTACAACGACTATCACCGCTAATGCTGATGGGAAGAGTGCCACTTGCCTTGTATCAGTAAAAAGTCCATTGTTTAGTATAACCCCCACCTCTGCTACTATTTATCGTGGACAAACCCTCCAAATTTCTCATAATGCTACTCCCCCCACCACTCCTACCTGGTCATCAACTAATCCTACCGTTGCTTCCGTAAGCAATACCGGGCTTATTACTGCTAATGGCCTGGGAACAGCTACTATAAATGCCGTTGGAAACGGAATAACTGCGACTTGTGCATTAACAGTTATTAACCCAAAATTGACACTTGAAAAGACAACAATGGGAATGTATGAGCGTGAGGTATCAACCCTTTCCGTGACCTCTGTTGAACCCTCCACATCAGATATTACTTGGTCATCAAGTAACTCTTCACTTGTTTCAGTTGTGGCTAATGCCGGGGGACAATCGGCTACTCTTACTGCACACATATCTGCCCTACCAGGCGATAAATATACCCCCTTTGCATTTGTTACCATCACTGCTACTGCAAATGGGGTATCTGCTACCTGCCATATAGCTCTTTATAAGCTAATAATAGAGCTTGGGGTAATACCTAGGGTTTATGAGGGATTGACCTCTGCTGTTTCTTATACTATCTACCCCTCTTTTGCACATAGCAGTTTGACAGTTACAGGGACTGTACTTACCAATACTGCAAATATCTCAATGAGTGGTAACATAGCAACGGGGTTATTACACCATTCGGCAGGTAATAAATCAAATGTAAGAATTGCGATAACTAAACATCCCGATATATCTAGAACAGTTGATTTAGAGTGCGTACCTGCAGTAACGCTTTTTGCCCCTGACGTAAATAATCTTATGAATTATTACTCTGCACCATCGGGAACTCCTACTGTCTATCCGAGTACTTTACAGATGACCGTTATCAAAGCACCGGGTACAACTGTTGAATGGGAGGTAAAAAGACAAGGGGTACATTCCAGCGTTGAAAATATCAAGTGCCTGAACATTACAGAGACAGGGTATGTTACCCTACATAATAACAATATCCATCACGAACTCTCCCTTGGAGAGTTTAAGGTAAGGGCAAAGGTAACAACAGCTTTGGGAACTTACTATTCAGATTACACTACCATAAATATCTATTATTATTTGGCAGTAAGGGCAAGAATGAAGAACAATAATAAAACCACCCCACCTTTTGAAAAGTATGTGGAATTTGTCGTTACACCCCCTGTCTCGATAAATGAGTTTTTTACGGTAAGAGTTAATGATGAGATAAACATTATAATTCACCAATCAAATGTAATGACAGGGATTCCTAATTTCCGTGTAGGAGATATATTTAACACTTCGGATATATTTAATGGAACACAAGAATATTCTTTAAGGAGGGAAACCCCCGAAGATTTTTCAACCAATTATCTTATATATAGATTTGTGAGTGATGATTCATATCAATATTTTAAGAACTCACTCTTTTATATCGCCACTTATGATTATGGTGGAAATATATACGGATTATAATATAAGTTTTATTAAAGAAAAAGGGGCTGACCGCCCCTTTCTTTTTATTGTCCCTCTACACTTGTTATCTCCACAATGCAGAAAAAAGTATTGGGATTTAATATAGCATCGGCATTAAGAGTATTTTTAGCAAAATGGATATAAACATTAAGGCCTCCCAAAGCACTCCCCGCTCTTACCACTCTTTTCCCTTTAAGCACATCATTAAACATACCTCTATCTTGATTATTACTCCTCCAAGCATCTATCTGATGAACATATTGGAAAGTGGCATTATTGGGGATACACTCCAAGAACTCCACAGAGATGGAATCTTGCGAAATTGACAAGGGGATATAAAGCCTTCTCTTTTCCCTTGTATAATTCTCCATTAACTCATTACTCGGCATAAGAAAGTCTATCCCATTAACCCTAATCTTAATTCCATCAAGCATTATATATTCAAAAGAGATAACATTACACTCATACCTTTTCTCTCCATAAGAGGCGATAAGCTTACACTCCCTACCTAACGGTTACGGAGTTATCATCATTCTTTACCACATCGACTACCCCTGTCGGCTCGGTGGTAATTTTTACCCTCTTTGGGATATTTGCCCCGACAAGTTTTAACTTAATATTATTATTGTCCCATTTCACTATCTTTAAGGAATCCTGCTCCCAGCTAAAGTCACTATTCTCATCCATCGGAATAAAAATATTACAGCTACTAAATAATGCCGCCACCGCCACCACTAAAACCAAAATAAAACTAAACTTTCTCATAAAAAATCTATTTCATTTATCATCCTTTATATATCCAATTTTATTAGGGGGTCTCCCTAAAATATTCTTTTGAGATTGTAATTCTGCCAATGACTGATTTATCAATTCAAGCTGAACCCTTGTATCTTCATTAATATCGTTATAGTCTGTAAAGACCTCGTTAATATACTCCTTTAACTCTATTATTTCCTTTTTTAGCTCGATATATCCACTTGTAGGCATATTTATCAACGTATGACGAATAGCCACAAAAGCTCGCATAATACTAATATTAACAGAGATAGCTACATCGCTATTAAGCAATCCAGATAACATTGCTACTCCCTGTTCAGTGAAGGCATAAGGTGGTTTTCTTGTGCCTCCGTGTCTTGATGTCGCAATTTGCGATATCAAGTTTTGTGTTTCATCTTCTGTTAATTGAAACACGAAATCACTTGGAAAACGCTTTATATTTCGTTTTACAGCCTCGTTTATTCTTCGTGTCTCCACTCCATACATCTCAGCAAGATCTCTGTCGAGAATAACCTTTTCCCCTCTGATCTCATATATTCTATGCTGAATCAATACTATGTCCATAACCCCTAATTTCTTTTTCTCCTTTAAATATTGATTTTATCTTTTTAATACCCAAAGATAATTAAATGATTTTGAAAATCCAAGCCTTTAAGAGTAAATGTTTTAAGCCTGTTTTGAAATCAAAAAAAAAGCACTCACGATCTTCGTAAGTGCTTCTTTTTCAGTGTGGGAGTTGAGGGAGTCGAACCCCCGACCCTCTGCTTGTAAGGCAGATGCTCTAAACCAACTGAGCTAAACTCCCATTTTGGGACTGCAAATATAGGTCTTAATTCTAAACCTCCAAAAAAAAGATTAATTTTTTATAAAAAATTTCAAAGCTTCTGCTACCACAAAGCTACTCCCTCCTATAAAGAGTAAATCATCCGGATGGGAATTAGAGTAATATTCTTTTATGGCATCCCCCACGGAGTGGGTTATAATCCCATTTTCCCCGACTCCAAGTAACCTTGAAAGCTCATCTGAAGGCATTGCCCTCTCCCCGTGAGCTTGAGTAAAAATATACTCTGCACTCTTTGGTAGTAATTTACCGACTCCGGTAATATCCTTGTCCCTTACCATACCGAAGATAATCACCAATCTTCCACCTCTTTCAGCATGTAACTCCGTTAGTTGGCTCATAACCAAAGATAACCCCTCAGAATTATGTGCGATATCGCATAAAACTAATGGGGTTTCTGATAACTTCTCCCATCTCCCCCTAAGCCCTGTAACTTTAGCAGTATGATATATTGCCTCTGAGATAGATGATGAATCCATTTTTGAAAGGAGAGAAAAGCGGGGTGATTCGGATAAGATATTAAGGGCTGTAAAAAGAGTCTTTAAATTTATTCTCTGATACTCCCCCTTTAAATCCATACGTGATAAATCTATATTATACCCCTGAGCAGATTCAGAACTCCCTTTCGAAAAATAGATCTCCGAGCCCCTCTCTTTGGCCAAGTTAGTCAGAACATCTTCTACCGAAGAGGTGACCTCCCCGACCACCACCGGGACCCCTTTTTTTATAATTCCCCCCTTCTCAAAAGCCACCTCTTCCTTACTATTTCCAAGAAGCTGGCAATGATCCAAACCTATGGAGGTTATAATGGAGAGTTCCGGGGTAATTATATTAGTCGAATCGAGTCTTCCACCAAGCCCCACCTCTATAATAGCTACATCTACCCCCTCCTTTTCGAAATAACTAAATGCCATCCCTGTCGTTATCTCGAAAAATGAGAGTCTATGCTCTTTTATCCACCCTTCGCTCTTATCGAGAAAAGCCAAAACCTCCTCACGTGGTATCATCTCCCCATTAATACGGATACGCTCCCTGAAATCAATAAGATGAGGCGAAGTATAGAGACCTACCTTATACCCGGCAGAAGAGAGTATTGAAGCTAAAAAGTGTGAGACCGACCCTTTACCATTCGTCCCTGCAACATGAATAGTCGGGTATTTAAGATGAGGTCTCCCTAAAAAGAGGTCGAAGTTAATCATTGCATCCAATCCCGGATGATAAGCCTCACCACCGACCACCTGATAAGAGGGAGCGAAAGCAAAAAGTTTCTCTATCTCCTTATCGTAAAGCTCCATCTGACTGATATTATTATCTAAGTGACTCCTCATATATTTATTTTAAGTACAAATTTGATAATTATTGGGAATTTATCGTTAAAAAAAGCTATTTTTACACTTTAAAACCAAAGCATTACTATTTATGATTCATTTCTTTCTTTCTGATAAAGGAACTTATTTAGCATTAGAGACGACCAACAAACTAAGTAAAGATAACATCAAAGCATTACAATGGCTCTTTTCTAAAGCCAAACTAATCGAAAGTGATAACATTAAAGGACTTTTCATCGGTCCCCGAAAGGAAATGATAACTCCTTGGAGCACTTCCGCGGTCGAAATCACCCTTAATATGAACATTAAAGGGATTACCCGTATAGAGGAGTTTTTTAAGGTCAATGACTCTCACGAATCCGACTCTGATTGTAACACCTGTGCCAATAATACCACAGACGAACCCCCTCATGACAGGATGTTACAACGCGTCTATCGCGGACTCGATCAGAAAATTTTCACAATCGACAGAGCTATCGAGAAGGTCCAATTCATAGAAGATATCCCCTCTTACAACACCAAAGAGGGACTTGCCTTATCCGAGGATGAAATAGATTATCTTAAATCCCTAAGTGTCAAGTTAGAACGACCCCTTACAGATAGTGAGGTATTTGGTTTCTCCCAGATAAATTCCGAGCACTGTCGCCATAAGATCTTTAATGGAACCTTCATAATAGATGGTAAAGAGATGGAGTCTTCCCTCTTCGGACTTATTAAAAAGACCTCCAAGTTAAACTCCGGTCGTATTGTCTCTGCATATAAAGACAACTGCGCTTTCATTCAGGGTCCGACAGTGAAATTGTTCTACCCAAGCCAAGTTATTGAGAGTAAGAACTCCCAGGAAGAGACACCACTCCTTGCAGGACCAAGTTTCTTTACCACGAAAGAGGAAGAGACGGTGATTTCATTAAAGGCAGAAACTCATAATTTCCCCACCACAGTTGAGCCATTTAATGGTGCAGCCACCGGCAGCGGAGGGGAAATCCGCGATAGAATTGCAGGAGGTAAAGGTTCCTTCCCTATTGCAGGTACTGCAGTCTATATGACCTCCCCTGTTCGGATGCCAAACCCACGTGAATGGTTGTATCATAGTCCCCTCGAGATTTTAATAAAAGCCTCCGATGGGGCATCAGATTTCGGTAACAAGTTCGGTCAACCTCTTATTTGCGGTTCATTGTTCACAATGAGCCACACAGAGAGGGACCCTGACGACACTGAGCGTAAATATGGATATGACAAGGTAATAATGTTAGCCGGAGGTGTCGGTTATGCGAAGAAAAAAGACTCTCTGAAAGATTCACCCGAAGTCGGGGATGATATTGTATTACTCGGAGGAGATAACTATCGTATCGGTATGGGGGGAGGAGCAGTCTCCTCTGTAGCCACAGGAGAGTTTGCTAACGCAATAGAACTCAATGCCATACAACGCTCAAACCCTGAAATGCAGAAGAGAGCATATAATGCCATTCGTGCTATTGCAGAGAGTGACCATAACACCATCATTTCTGTTCATGACCATGGTGCCGGAGGGCACCTGAATTGTCTTTCGGAACTTGTGGAGGAGACAGGAGGGGATATTGATATAGACAAGCTC
>CAZXOP010000098.1:1956-7258 GCA_964642235.1 uncultured Muribaculaceae bacterium | reverse complement strand
GGCGATTGCCATTTTGATAGCTCTACGGTAAGAAACACGATTTTCTACTTGACGAGCAATATTATTAGCTACGATAGTAGCATCTACTTCCGGTCTTTTAACTTCGAAGATATTGATTTGAACCTCCTTGTTGGAGATCTTCTTCAATTCCTCTTTTAGTTTGTCAACCTCCTGTCCCCCTTTTCCGATGATAACACCGGGGCGGGCAGTGTGAATAGTAACAGTAATTAGTTTAAGAGTTCTCTCTATAACTATCTTCGAAAGATTAACCTTAGAGATACGTGCATTTAAGTATTCACGAATCTTAGCATCTTCGAGGATTTTACCTGCATAATCTTTTCCACCGTACCAGTTAGAGTCCCAGCCACGGATAATACCTATTCTGTTGCTGATAGGATTAGTTTTTTGTCCCATATTATTCCTCCTGTTTTACGGTTTTATCTTTAACTCCTACTATAACAGTTACATGGTGCGAGCGCTTGCGTATGCGAGCAGCACGACCTCGCGGCGCTGTGCGGATGCGCTTGAGAGAAGAACCTTCGCCAACCATAATGGTCTTAACGATTACATTCCCATTCTCAAGTTCTTTGCGTTCTGCCTCATTTTTAGACTCCCAGTTAGCGATAGCGCTTCTTAGAAGTTTCTCTAAACGAGGAGCAGCATCTTTCTTAGTATATTTAAGAACATCCAAAGCGCGATTTACCTCCATCCCTCTAACCATATCTGCGACAAGACGCATCTTGCGGGGAGAGGTAGGAACATCATTCAGCTTTGCAATAGCTGTCTCTTTTTTTATTTCTTTAAGCCTGTCGGCCATTTCTTTTTTACGAGATCCCATTATTGTAACTCTTTACATTAATTGATTAACGATTACCCGAATGACCTTTGAAGGTACGTGTCGGTGCAAATTCTCCGAGTTTGTGACCTACCATGTTCTCAGTAACATATACGGGAATAAACTTATTTCCATTATGCACTGCTATGGTGTGACCAACAAAGTCAGGTGATATCATACTGGCACGTGACCAGGTTTTGATAACCTCTTTTTTCATACTCCCTTCATTCATAGCAAGGACTTTCTTTTCGAGACTTCCTTGGATGTAGGGACCTTTTCTTAGTGAACGACTCATAATTCTTTAGTTTATTCCGTTATTTTTTCCTTCTTTCAATGATAAACCTGTTGGAAGTGCTCTTAGGATTACGTGTCTTATAACCTTTTGCGGGGATACCTCTACGTGAGCGAGGATGTCCTCCGGAAGCACGACCTTCACCACCACCCATCGGGTGATCTACAGGGTTCATAGCCACACCACGGGTACGAGGCCTGCGACCTAACCAGCGTTTACGACCGGCCTTACCGTGAGATTCCAAACTGTGATCAGGATTAGATACTGTTCCAACAGTTGCTCTACATGAAGTCAATACCATTCTTGTCTCTCCCGAAGGAAGGCGAAGAATAGCGTGGTTACCTTCACGTGCTGCAAGCTGAGCATAAGTTCCTGCACTACGTGCCATTGCAGCACCTTGTCCGGGACGAAGCTCGATGTTGTGAACTAAAGTACCAAGAGGAATTTCTGCTAAAGGAAGAGCGTTCCCAAGTTCGGGTGCAATTCCGGATCCCGAGGCAATAGTCTGACCGACTTTAATGCCATTAGGAGCTATAATATAGCGTTTTTCTCCATCTGCATAGACTACCAAAGCAATGCGAGCACTGCGATTCGGATCGTATTCAATAGTTTTAACTACTGCGGTATAATCATCTTTATCTCTTAAAAAATCGACAACGCGATACATTCTTTTGTGTCCGCCACCGATATAACGCATAGTCATCTTCCCTCTATTGTTTCTACCACCTGATTTACTTAGGGGTTCCAACAATGATTTCTCAGGGGTTGAGCAAGTAATATCGTCAAATGCGCTTATTACCTTATTTCTCTGTCCGGGAGTAACCGGTTTAAATTTGCGTACTGCCATCTCTTTTAAATATTACTGTAGAAATCAATCTTATCATCTCCGGCCAGTGTCACAAAGGCTTTCTTATAGTGATTTGTACGACCTGACAATACTCCGGCTTTTGTATAACGGCTCTTGTTTTTGCCGTAATAAGTAGCGGTATTCACATCTTTAACCGTAACGCCATACATCTGCTCAACTGCTTGTTTGATTTCGATTTTATTGGCTGAACGATCAACGATGAAACCGTATCGACCCAATTTTTCGCCCTGGGCCGTCATTCTTTCTGTTACTATAGGCTTAATTAATATTCCCATTTCTCATACGGTTATTTAAGTCTGCTCGAAAGAATGTCCTGAACTCCATCAACCATTACCAACTGATATGCATGCATAATGCTGTATGTGTTGATTTCATCCACAGTAATAACTTTGACATTCTGAAGATTGCGAGACGATATATAAATATTATCCGAGATCTCAGGAAGAACAAATAGAACTCTCCTTCCTGTTGCTTTAATGTTCTCAAGAATCTGAATAAATTCTTTAGTCTTGGGAGCATCCATAACAAAAGGCTCAACCATAACTATCTGATTTTCGGCAGCTTTCTGAGAAAGAGCAGAGAAACGAGCTAATTGTTTCAGCTTCTTGTTAAGTTTAAATCTGTATAGACGAGGTTGAGGACCGAAAGTCCTTCCACCGCCTACCATTGTAGGGGATTTCGCACTACCGTGACGTGCACCACCTGAACCTTTCTGACGAACGAGTTTCTTGGTGCTACGATTCACTTCCCATTTCTCTTTTGTTTTGTGGGTTCCTTGACGTTGGTTAGCAAGAAATTGCTTAACATCCAAGTAGATAGCGTGGTCATTTGGCTCTATACCAAAAATTTCAGCGTCCAAGGTAACTTTTTTACCGGACTCTGTTCCATCGATTTTGTAAACTGATAATTCCATGACCTTAATCCTCCAATGTTACATAAGACCCTTTAGCTCCGGGGATGGAACCCTTAACGAGAACTAAATTGTTTTCAGGGATAATTTTAATTACTTTTAGATTGAGAACCTTAACACGGTCCCCACCCATTCTACCGGCCATTCTCATTCCGGGAAGTACTCTTGAAGGCCAAGAGGAAGCACCCAAAGATCCGGGGTGACGTAGTCTGTTGTGCTGACCATGCGTCTTTCCTCCTACTCCTGCGAATCCATGGCGTTTTACAACACCCTGGAAACCTTTACCTTTAGAAATACCTGTTACGTCCAACCAGTCGGTAGTCGTCTCCCAATGAAGGTCGAGATCTGCGACTGTGATGATGTCTCCTAACTTTAGTTTTGAAGTGTCAAAATTTTTGAACTCCACCAACTTCCTTTTAGGAGTGGTTCCTGCCTTTTCAAAGTGCCCTTTTAGGGGCTTGCTGGCGTGTTTCTCTGATATATCGTCATAGGCAAGCTGTACAGCGGCATAACCATCTTTCTCTACTGTACGAATCTGCGTAACAACACACGGACCAGCCTCAATAACGGTGCATGGTACATTTTTACCATCAGCATCGAAAACGGATGTCATTCCGATTTTTTTTCCAATTAATCCAGGCATTGGTTTGTTATTAAATTAATGTTAATCAGTTGATTAAACTGCCTCGCAATATTTTTGCGGGCTGCAAAGATACGATTATTTTTTTAGTTTGCAAGTAGTTATCAGGTTTTTCGTCTATATTTGCAAACAAAATTTGTCGTAATTAAAACTCACACCAGAATGACTAAAAGAGCCATTTTATTCATACTTCTTCTCTCCCTTCAACTCCCCGTTTTATCACAAAAATACTTAGGATTCTCCGGAGGGATGATGCTCCACACAGGTTTTTTAAAAAGTAGCTCCTTTCCGATTTTTACTCCGGAAGGGGTTTCGTTAGGGATGCATCAGGTCAAAGGCTCCCCTTTCGGTATTGGCGGAGCCATTAAATTCCATTTCGGCAACACTAAGGATCAGCTCAGACTCGGCATGGAGGGGTACCACTCCACTTTAAATTACGGAAAATTTGAAAGCTCCTACTCAGTAAGGCAAGGTGGCGTTTTAATAGATTATATAAGACAGGGCAAAAGGGTCTCCCCTTTCATCGGGAGCCACTTCGGTATGGGGAGCGGAAGCTCACTTATTCTCCTTAAAGAGACACCTTATGACTTTATCACAGAGGAGAATGTCTCTTTCAGAAAATACCCTATCTACTCCGTATCTCCCTACGTCGGGGCGGAGATTAAATTTACCAAAAAGATTAGTTTTTTGGTAAAAGCAGACTATCTGTTCCTACTCTCCAAGGCTTCGGAAGATTTCCCCTCCGGACCTCGAATTTTCTGCGGAATCCTTTTCACTCGCTACTAAGATTTTACTTAAAACAATATAGTACAATAAGATATGAAGAGAATTATCTATTTCATTGCAGCCATACTGCTACTATTTCCCTCCTGCAACACTTCTTTAAAAGTGGAGGAGGGGGTCTCCAAGGAACTTGCCGACTACCGCGCAAGCACCATTTCAGGATTAAAATACCACCTCCGCTTCGAAATACCCGAAGCTAAGGATTCTGCGATTTGCGGAGATGTGAAAATTGTTTTTCACAATAAAAAAAGTGCCCTGCCCCAAATTGACTTCAAAGCTTCGCAGGAAGCAATTAAGTCCGTGGCAGTCAATGGAAAACCTGCAGAGTGGAGCTATGAAAACGAGCATATCATTATTGGAACAAGCACCAAGGGGGGTGCCTCCGACTCGACACTCATTGAAATAGAGTTTATTGCTCCCGACCAATCATTGAATCGCCGAGACGAACTCCTCTACACCTTATTGGTTCCCGACAGGGCAAGAACCCTCTTCCCTTGTTTTGACCAACCGAATCTCAAAGCAAGCTACTCGCTTGAATTGGAACTCCCTGCATCCTGGGAGGGAGTAACCAATACCGCCCTCCGCACCTCCACCCCTCTCACTGCGGAGAAAGAGGGGAGAAAAGTATTGACCTTCGGGGAGAGTGAGCCTCTAAGCACCTACCTCTTCTCATTTGTTGCAGGGATTTTCACCAAAGAGAGTGCAAAGAGAGGGGAGCGCGAGATTTCAATGTACCACCGCGAGAACGACCCTAAAAAATTGGCACAGATACCTAAAATCTTTGATGAGGTTTTTACCTCTCTCGAATGGATGGAGAACTACACAAATATCCCCTACCCTTTTGAAAAATACGATTTTATTGTCCTTCCGGGATTTCAATATGGGGGGATGGAACATACAGGTGCCACCCTCTATAATGATGGAAGGATTTTCCTTAACGAAGGGGCGGGAGTTAATGAGGAGATGGATCGTTT
>CAZXOP010000098.1:0-1856 GCA_964642235.1 uncultured Muribaculaceae bacterium | reverse complement strand
GGGCTTGTCTATGGCAATATAATCTACAATAAATCCCCAATGGTAATGGAGATGCTTGTCTCTCGTATCGGGAAAGAGGCGTTCCGCGAAGGGATGCAGGAGTATCTTACAAAATATGCCTACGGCAATGCTACCTGGGAAGACTTGATAAAGATTCTCGATAAAAAATATGAGGGGAACCTCTCCGAATGGAGCAAAGAATGGGTTAGCAAAGGGGGGATGCCTACAATTGATTTTCAAGTGGTAACTACCGAGAAGGAGCATTATGTCCTCTCCACCCAAAAGGATTTCAAAGGGAAGAAAGGTAAATGGGGGCAATCTGTTACTATCGCACTTGTAAGAGAGAATGGAAAGAGAGATACTGTAATCATCCCTGTAGAAAAAGGGGAGGATCTATTTAAGATAAAGAATCTCGACCTTTACGAAGGGGGGAAATTAGTGGGGATTATCCCTAACATCGATGCAAGAGGGTATGGATATTTCAAGATGCTCCCTGCCACAGAGGAGTTTTGTATGAAAATGCTTACAAACCCGATTACAAGTGGCACCCTTTCACAGGTGGAAAAAGCCTCAACACTTATTAACCTCTATGAGAGTTACATTCGAAAGAATCTTAACTATGAGAAGTTTGGAGCGTTTCTGCTAAATTATTTAGAACAAGAACAAGACCCTATACTCTTCTCTCAAGCAGCAGGATACCTTGGCACCGTACAGTTTTATGCTACCTCTCTCTTAAAAAAAGGGGTACCGGAGTTTGAAAAAAGACTTTACACTATTGCCTTTGGGAGTGCTTCCGAAGATGGGAAAGAGCGTACTTTTTCACACGCTGAAAACTGTCGAAGAAGGGCATTCTCTCTCCTTGTCAGCGGTTCCACAGGAGATGTGGAGTACCTTCACCTCTTCTTTAATGAGCCTGATAGATTTAAATCCTTTAAGTTAACCGAAGCAAACCTTACATCACTTGCTTACGAGCTTGCTATCAGGTTCCCTGAAAAGTCAAATGAGATAGTTGCCACACAAAGAGGGCGTATCAGTAACCCTGACCGCCTAAAACAGTTCGATTTCGTCTCTCGTGCTGTCTCATCTGATGAAGCTGCTCTTGACTCCCTTTTCGAAGAGCTGCTTACCCCCGAAAATCGTAGAATAGAGCCGTGGGCTACCTCTGCATTAAGACTCCTTAATCATCCATTGCGAGCAGAGCGTTCAAGAAAATATATAAGACCTGCCCTCGAAGAGATACAGGAGGTACAGAAAACAGGGGATATCTTCTTCCCTAAGAGCTGGGCATCTGCCCTCCTCTCAGGACACCCTGAAAGCGAAGCGACTGAAATCGTCAATAAATTCTTCGCCGACCACCCCGAACTACCCGAAGTCCTCAAACTAAAGGTAAAACTCTCGATGCACCCGAAATTTTAGAGGAGTTTATTCCCGGTGTCGGTTATGTTTTGTGATAACCCCTCGCAGTTTACTCCATAGAGGAATCCGGTAAAATTATTGTTAAGCACCTTAATGTCAGACACTTTGTCGGAAAGAAACACACCGCTTGTCTGCCTTGCCTGACCATCGAGTAGTGGCTGTTTGTCTCCTGTGCGAGAGAAAGTATTTCCCGAAATCTCGATATTAAATTTCACCATTTGGTTATTAAAGGCATTCTTATAGAGACCAAATCCGTTAATACACGAATTTACAGTATTCCCTTTAACCAAGATATTCCCCTCTTCAAAGATGTTACCCTCCTCATATCCATCTCTAACGGATATCCCTGTAAAATAATTGGATATGGTGTTGTTCTCTATTACTGTTTTGGAGTTTGCAGTACCGCACCCATACCCCTCTATTAAGGTAATACCGGTGGT
>CAZXOP010000097.1:6650-7312 GCA_964642235.1 uncultured Muribaculaceae bacterium | reverse complement strand
ATACTAACATATTTGTTAGTAATAGAAAATTAGAATTTTATATAACTAATAGTCAGGTAATTATCTCAAAGTACCCCTAAACCACTTTTTTTTTTCACAATTCTATTTTACCTTTGCACTCCTTTTGGTGAGGTGGGTGAGTGGCTAAAACCAGCAGTTTGCTAAACTGCCGAACTGGAAACGGTTCCGGGGGTTCGAATCCCCCTCTCACCGCAAAAGCAAAAAAAGCGTCGAAAGACGCTTTTTTTATTCCTCGCCTCACGTTGGAAGCTTGCTTCCATAAGTGAAAGAGGAATAAAAAGGAAGCCTCTGCGAGTATACGAAGCAGAGTGCTTTTTTTGCTTTTAAGCAAGCCCGCCGCAGGCGTTGGGGGAATGCCGGAGGCAAAATCCCTTTTTTCTATCCCCTCCTGGGTCCTCCCCAGCGGGGAGGAGGATTCACGCTGCTTATCTCTTCCGCTTACTTTATGTTTGGTTTGGTGTTTTTTGGGGAGTTTCTTCAAGTTTTGAAGCTCAGAACTTTTGGTTACATGCACTCCGTAAGCCCGAGCCGCAGCGGTCTCTCTAGAGACACCAAACTTTGTTTGGTTAATTGCTTTTTTTCTATTCCCTCCTGGGTCCTCCCCAGCGGGGAGGAGGATTCACGCTGCTTATCTCTTCCGC
>CAZXOP010000097.1:0-6550 GCA_964642235.1 uncultured Muribaculaceae bacterium | reverse complement strand
GCAGCGGTCTCTCTAGAGACACCAAACTTTGTTTGGTTAATTGCTTTTTTTCTATCCCCTCCTATATCCTCCCCGACCTTAACATCAAGCTCCATTCACAGAGCCTTCTGTAGGGGGTGGATGTGTTGAGGTTGGAATCAAAACACTCTCCAGAGTCCTTTCTCTCTTGACCTCAACATCCGACCTCATTCAGAGAGCCTTCTGTGAGGGTGTATAGTGTTGAGGTCAATTTTCCGGACTGAAAACCCCTGTATTTTTCCACCCTCCCCTATAATCGCGACCATGTTACCGCCAAAACCATGTGTAGGTTTGCATCAAAACCGCTCTATATGCATTCTATGTGCAAACCTCCTCAGACGCGTCTGAGGGTCTGCGAGCTTTTGCAGAAAAGAGGTACTACAGGGCTATATACACGCAAAAGCTGACAGCGGTATTTTGGCTGACCTTGCTTGGGGAGTGATGGGGAGGGGTTTTGTGTTTTTGGGCATGTTAGCTTTTGCATGAAAAGTGCATTCTACGATGGTGTGGAAGCAAAAGCTGACATGGGATGACGACATCTGCAGGGCAATCGTGGATAGAGGGGCTTGTAGAAGGGTTTAACTTGCAGATGTGGAGCCGTTTTTCATGGAAATGGTCAAAAATGTGACGACATGTGCAAGCCAATCATGGGTACAGGTCTCTGTATAGCACTTTAGGTTGCAGATGTGGTCAAGAGATTGCGGAACAGGGTCAGCAATGACAGCATATATGAGATAAGTCCCCAAATTAACAAAGCAGGGGAATTTCAACCTATATTATATTAGGACTATATCAATATCAAGATTTTAATTCTTTTTCAATGTCGTCAATGCTTGGCAACGCACTTTTAATCTCTCGCGGAATAAGTTTTGAAAGCTGATATTCCGATACGCCAATGGGTATAGATGCTCCTTCGAGTGTGTATTTTGCAACTACCTCATCTTTTGATTTGCAAATTAAAAGCCCTATGGTTGGCGAGTCGTTTTTGTGTCGCATTTGATGATTTACAGCCGAAACATAAAGTCCCAATTTACTTATGTATTCAGCATAGAATTTCCCCGTTTTCAGTTCAACAACCACAAAACAACGCAATTGTAAGTGATAAAACAGTAAATCAGCGAAAAACTCTTCTTCACCAATTTCTAAGCGAACCTGTCTACCCACATACGCAAATCCGCTTCCCAATTCTAATAAAAACTTCGTGATGTTTTCGGTTAAGGCATCTTCTAGTTCTTTTTCGCGATACCCCTCAGTTAAAGACAGAAAATCAAATATGTAAGGGTCTTTTGTTATTTGTTGAGCGAGGTCTCCCTGTGTGTCGGGTAGGATTTGAGAAAAGTTTGTCAATGCCCTTCCTTGTGCATCATAAAGACCAGCATCAATCATATTTAATAGCACCGACCTGCTCCAATTATTGGCAAGTGTTTTTTGGATATAAAAAATAGCTTGTTTTGGATTTGAACATTTTGTAAAAATATAGATATGGTGCCCCCAAGGTATTCTAAAAAGGATATTCTGCAATTCGTCAACAGCCTGTTGACGAATTGTATTGTCCTGATTATAGAACAGATAGAACCGTTTCATATATTTTAAATTGGTTATGGAAAAGCCTGTCAAGCTGGGGAAACTCTCTTGCAAATCGCGATGAAGTTCTTTGAAAAAACCGCCGCCCCATTTACTTTCCACCTGCATAGTTACAATATCTCGCCCTAGATCCCAATAAGTTTGTATCAACTCGCTATTCACGCTGATAGTGGCTTTGAGTTGATGCGCTCGGATGCGTTGCTTTAATTCGGCAAACCAAATCCGATATTCATCGTTGATTTTTATTAGTTTTCCCATACAGCAAAGATAGCTGATTGTTTTTTGTAATAATGTAGATTATAAATATAAATTTCTCATGTTTGCTTCAATAAGTGGGTTAGAAATTGTGGGGATTGCGGAATGGGGTCTGCAATGACATTTCGGGGGCTTGCAATGATAGTAGTAGGGTCCGCAATGACAGTGGCCGGGCGTGCAATGACAGTAGTAGGGTCGGCAATGACCTTTGGTCGGGTCTGCAATGACAGTGGTAGAGTCGGTGATGACAGAAACAGCCCGCAAGGAGATATAGGAGTCCACAATGATAGTTTAGAGCAGATCTGTTAAAACTACTTTTTGGAGGAAATCTAAATTGTTCATATATTTACATATAAATACTTAATTTATATGAACTATTTCAAGAAGAGCGAAGATCAAAGGGAAAATATCTGGAAGGCTAATTTGATAGTCTTGATATTTGTGGTTGCTCACGCTGTAACATGTCTTTTAACCCATAATACCTCTTTTGGAGATGGGTTTCTACTTACTTGTTTGACTATTGCTATGGTCTTTTCGTTGATTAAATTTTATGAAATTCCATTTGATGTTTTTCTTGGGCTTGCTTTGCTCTCTTGTTTTGCAGGTTTCTATCTAGGGACTGTTGGGGCGAAATTCCTTAACTCTGTAGTTCCTCACTGGGGGGTGTGGGTAAATGTTTTGACCACGTCGGTAGTTACTGAATCTTTGGGTCTTATAATTATATTATTGCTTAGAAGAAATTGGAAAAAAGATTAAAAGACCACAAAGCTCTCCTTGATGTAGCTGTTCTTGCTGTTATTGTATTAGCAGCGAGGATGATATTAGAGAAATTCTTGCCACTCTTTTATCAACGTTTTGGGCTCTATTTTAGCGATTTTTTATTTCAGACATTATCTAACTATCCACTTACCATAGCGATGGTGGTGGCAGACTTCCTCCTCGTCTCATTGTTAATAAAGAAAATCTCTTATGGTTCAGGTTCTATGATGATAAGAACCTTGATAGAGTTGGGGGGGATTTTTGTTATCTCCTTTATCGCTTCTATTATTCTAAGGGTATTTCAGATTAGCGAGGTAGGAGGGAGTGCACCTCTTTTTGATAAACTATTTTGGTTTACATTAATTACCAATCTTCTGTTTAATTCAGTGATAGTAATGGTAATGGATGTTATATCTTATTATAGGTGGCTACACAAAAAAGCGTTGGCAGAGGAGATTGAGAAGAGGAGTAAGGCTAATTATCAGTACCAGCTCCTTAAGCTTCAGACAAATCCCCATTTTCTTTTTAACAGTTTGAATGTTCTGGATTATCTAATACAGACTGACCCAAATAAAGCAAGTGATTACTTAAAAAGACTCGCAGATCTTTATAGGTATATTTTGAAGATAGAATCGGAACAGGTGGTTAGATTGGAAGAAGAGACAGCTTTTGTTAAGCTCTATGTAAATTTATTGTATGAAAGATTTGGTTCAGCAATATTTTTCAGCATTTATATCCCTGAGAAACTAATTAGGAAAAAAATTATCCCCTGCGGACTTCAAATGTTAGTGGAAAATGCGGTGAAACACAATGTCTTAAATGCTGCCAATGTGTTAAAAATCGAGATATTCACTGAGGGGGACTTCGTGATAGTAAGGAACAATATTCAGAAGAAAATCGTAACCACCCCCACCACAGGGTTAGGACTAAAAAACATTCAGAAACAATACGAAATCCTCTTCGGCTCAGAGATAGAAATCATTAATGATGGAAAGACATTTGAGGTAAAAATTCCTATATTTGATTAGTTTTGTTTTGCTAATAAGATGAAATTATAAAAAAACAGTATGTATTATGAAACAGTTTTACAGTATAATATTAATTATTGGATCTGCCTTCTTATTGAATTCTTGTGAAAAATATTGGGACAAGGTACAAGTTGACTCTTATATATTATCATATTATAAAATCAATGATATGAAGTGGTATGTTAAGAAGCAACAAGAAGACTCGTTGGTGTTAGAAACATGCGTGATAGGAGAACAGAACCCATTTTGTTCTGCACAGTCCCTTAGAAAAAAGAAATGGAATGTTCCCACGGCTAGGAATTTTAAAGATTATGATAGTTTAAGAAGAGCTTACAGTGATATCTTTTATACTAAAGAGAATACAATAGGAGCATATTCTTATTGTGTTGACCCGGGTGCTGTATCAGATGAGATTAATGAGGTAATTATTTCTTCTGATGTTGCCTGGGACGCATCTCATCCTGCAGGAAGTTCGTTAAATGATTTGTTTTCAATAAAATATGCTTCTCACTATCCATATATTTCGAGTAAGTATAAAGAGTCTTGCATAAGAACGGTCAGTGATAATAACATTAAAATAGGTTACACAACTAAAAAACTTTCGGAGATAACTTCTAAAGACCTTCTTCTTTTAGACAGAGGTTCTTCGCTTACTTTCTATGCAAAACGCCCTACTCATAGTGGGAAACAGACCATCTCACTAAGATTAAAGAATAATTCAGGACTTAACATAGAATGTAAATGCTCTCTTTAATTATGGGACATAAGCCATCCCTATTTGATTAGTTTTTCCCTTCAAGCCACTTCATAAAGAGCCCTGCCCGAGCTCTGGGTACTATTATCGGGTCTATCAAATTAGGTTTCAACGATATTTTCAGTCTTGAATTATAGTATTTAGAGATATTGCCTATTGAGCTGAAACTTATGATACATCCACGTGATAACTTAAAGAAGGCAGAAGGGTCGAGTTCCTCCTCAATAGAGTCTAAACTTCTATCTGCAAGGAGTCTTTTTCCGTCAGTAGTTACGAGGAAAGTGGATTTTGACTCAGAATAAAAATAGGCTATATCTGCCACCTCCACCACCATAATCCGAGTCCCTGTTTTTATGGTAAATCGCTGTTTGTAATTTTTTGAAAGGGAGATAAGTTTCTCAATGTCCGACATATTATAGAATGCCTTATTACAGAACTTCATACACCTCTCAACTGAAAAGACAAAATCGTTGTCCTGTATCGGCTTTAGAATGTAGTCAAAACATTTAGCATTAAAAGCTTTAAGTGCATAATGCTCATAAGCAGTCGTAATTATCACAGGTGATTTTATCTCCACCATCTTAAATAGCTCAAAACAGTTCCCATCAGAGAGCTCAACATCCATAAATATAAGGTCTGCCTTATTCATGCTGAGCCATGCGACAGCTGTGGTCAAAGAGTCAAGAACCCCGGCAATCTTAAATAGAGGGAAATACTTATTGAGTAGTCTAATAAGTAAATGTTGCGCGGCTATTTCATCTTCGATTATCAGTATATCCATGATACAAAGATATTAAAAAACAATTAAACCGATTTTCGTCGGTCTTGAAAATAAGTCAATTCATCCCTCTTTTTTAACAGTTCGTCAGAAATCAAAAGTTAAAGTGAGGGGATAAATTTAATTTTATAGACTTAACTATTTTTTATGAAAAAAGTACGAATGAATTATTGGCAGATTTTCAATATGAGTTTCGGGTTCCTCGGAATTCAATTTGGACTTGCCTTACAAAATGCTAATGTTAGCAGGATTTTACAATCATTCGGAGCAGACGTAGAGCATCTATCTCTCTTTTGGCTTGCTGCCCCACTTACAGGAATGATAGTTCAGCCCATTATCGGACACTATAGTGATAGAACTTGGACAAAGTTGGGACGAAGAAGACCTTACTTTTTAGTGGGTGCCATTCTTGCCTCCTTAATGTTAGTGCTGATGCCAAATTCTCCGGCTCTTGCACCCTTTCTCTCTCCACTCCTTATCGGGGCAGGGGTTTTAATGATAATGGATGCTTCAATAAATGTGGCAATGGAGCCTTTTAGGGCTCTTGTTGCCGACAAACTCCCCTCGGAGCAGAGAACTCTCGGGTTCTCGATGCAGACTTTTCTTATTGGAATAGGGGCTGTAATCGGGGCTGTTCTCCCCTTTGTCCTCACTAATTGGTTTGGAATGTCCAATACCCCCGAAACAGAGGGAGGGGTCTCCCCCAATGTCAAGTTAGCATTCTATATTGGAGCAGCAGTTCTTCTTTTCTGCGTCCTTTGGACAATAATAACTACCACAGAGTACCCTCCGGAGCCAGGAACCATTGAGAAGGAGAAGGGTGGAATTTTGGAGATCTTCAAGGACTTTGCAAATATGCCTAAGACAATGCTTCAACTCGGAGTAGTACAGTTTTTTTCTTGGTTTGCACTCTTCTCGATGTGGGTTTATATGACCCCTGCGGTAGCAGAGCATTGTTATAACACTGTGGACAGGAACTCTCTTGCCTACGGCAATGCAGGGGACTGGGTTGGAGTTTTGCAGGGGGTTTACAACGGAGTTGCAGCGATTATTGCCTTTTTGCTCCCTCTGATTGCGAAGAAAATTGGAAGGAAGGGAACGCACTCGATGTCATTGTTATTCGGAGCAATAGGTTTTGCCTCCTTTTTTATCTTCAAGGACCCTAAGCTCCTTATTTTCTCTATGGTGGGAATTGGAATTGCATGGGGTAGTATCCTTGCAATGCCTTATGCAATGCTTGCAGGTGCCCTCCCTGCACACAAAATGGGGGTCTATATGGGAGTCTTTAACTTCTTTATAACAATACCTCAAATATGTAATGGTCTTTTAGGAGGGGTAATGGTTAAATATCTATATGGTGGACATGCTGTTTAT
>CAZXOP010000096.1:0-7493 GCA_964642235.1 uncultured Muribaculaceae bacterium | reverse complement strand
CTTGCGTTAATTTTAATGAACAAATATAAGTATAAATTTTATACCCGCCCCGAAAACCCACCATTTCAGCTTTTGCACTGATATAGTCCTGCAATGCCTCTTTTGCAGACCTCAAATGGTAAATAGCTTTTACCATTAAAAGCAAAAAAGTAAATACAGTCATTATACTGACGAATTTTATATAAATTTAGCCATTATGTTGACTATTTTTACAAATTCGTGTTGTGCTTTAGAGATTTTTGTTTAGTTTTGTAAAAAATATTATTGAGTTATGAGTCAGATTAATCGTATTCTTCAAGGGGAGATAGAAAAAAGAATGAAGCCAAATAAGGTAATCTTATTATTCGGTGCACGTAGAGTAGGAAAGACTTTTTTAATTAAATCTATCGAACGAAACTTTAAGGGAACAACTCTCTTTCTAAATGGGGAGGATAATAATGTCAGACAACTATTAAATGACTGCTCTAAGGCTAATTACAGCTCATTGTTAGAGGGAAAAGAGCTGCTCATCATTGATGAAGCTCAAAGTGTCCCGGATATAGGTAAAAAGCTAAAATTAATAGCAGACGAGATAGAAAACATACAAATTATAGCAACCGGCTCCTCATCATTTGACTTACTTAATTTAGCCGGTGAGCCATTAGTGGGGAGAGCACAGACATTTCACCTATTCCCCTTTAGTCAAGAGGAGCTTATGCAGGTAGAAAACAGATTTGAGGCTTATGAAAATTTAGAGTCTAAACTTATATATGGGACATATCCTCAAACCATCGGTATTAGCAACAGTGAGAAAGAGGAGTATCTACTGGATATAGTAAATGCCTATCTTTTGAAAGACATTTTGGCTATTGATGGTTTAAGAAGTAGTGCTAAAATGCTCGACTTATTAAGATTAATAGCATATCAATCAGGAAGTTTAGTCTCTAATGATGAAATTGGAAGACAGATTGGTCTTAGTAAAAACACTATTGAAAAATATTTAGATCTACTCTCTAAAGTATTTATAATATACAAACTTAGCGGTTTCTCTACTAATCTGCGAAAAGAGCTAACCAAATCAGCAAAATGGTATTTTTATGATAATGGCATTCGCAATGCCCTTATAAACAACTTTTCTCCAATAGGAATCCGTCAAGATAAAGGTTCTCTTTGGGAATCATTCATGATATCAGAAAGAATAAAGAAAAAACATTTTCATTTAGAGCGAGGAAATCATTATTTCTGGCGTACATACGATCAACAAGAAATAGATTTAATAGAGGTGGAAAATGAAGAGATAAAAGCATTTGAGTTCAAATGGGGAGAAGGCAAAGCAGCTATTCCTACTGCTTTTAAGAAACATTACCCTAACGCAGTGTTCTCTGTCATAAGAAAAGAGGACTATTTAACTTTCTAATTATTAGATTAAAACCACTTGGTGAATGAGACAAAGCGGGGTTTAGAGTGGATGTCTTCGGTGATGAGGACATCGCTGAATCCGGCATTTTCAAAAAGTGAGACGATTTCACGCGAATAGGCCTCGTTAATCTCAAAATACCCCCTACCTCCCATCCTAAGGAGTTCGGTTGCCCATTCGGCAAGGGATTTATAAAATCTCAGTGGGTCATTATCAGGAACAAAAAGGGCAGCATCTGGTTCATATTCCACCACATTGGGAGCCATGAAATCCCGCTCCTGCTCACAAACATAAGGGGGATTACTAACTAAAATATCAAGCTCCTCCATCTCAGGGAGTAGTTCACCCATTTTAGCCTTGTCTTTAGAATCAGGGGGACCCTCCAAGGCATCCCATTTAAAGAAAAACGGGGTATTGGTAATCGGCTGTTTCCCGGCTTTATCTAAAAATATCTTCTGTGATAGAGCCACCTTAAGGACATCATCATAAAGGTCAAAGGCTGAAACTGTGGATTTCGGAAAAGCGGCAGCAAGCGAATAGGCAATACACCCACTTCCCGTACAGGCATCAAGTATTTTAAACTCAGAATAACCTGTGCTCTTCCATTCATCCACTATCATACGAACCATCTCCTCTGTCTCCGGTCGGGGAATTAAGACTGACTCGGAAACAGAAAAAACGTGGTCAAAAAACTCGGTTTGTCCTAATACATACTGTATAGGTCGATAATCAATCAGCTCTGAAACAGCCTCTTGAAGCCTGTTTAAGTCAGATTTGGGGATTATAACCCCAGGCTCGACTATATATTCATAATCAGAAATCTTAAGAAAATGAGTGAGAACCTTTACCGCGATAGCACGAGCCTCCCCTAAAGAATAAATCTCTGAAAGTGAGTCAATGGTCTTGGTTACAAACTCTTTGTAAGTCATCTCTATAGTGCTTTAGAAATATCTATTAACCTCTATTATACCACTTCATCCTCGATCAGCATAGTTAAAAAATCTCTCATCTCTATCCCTGCGGTTCGTAGCTGCTGAGGTACTAACGAAGCCTCAGTCATTCCGGGGATGGCATTAATTTCCAAGAAGAAGACCTCCCCCTCCCTTACAATATAATCGACTCTGACCACACCGCGACACCCGAAATGGTGATAAATTATTCTTGTTGTCTCCTGAATTTTATCCCTTAAAGAATCCGGAATCTCAGCAGGACATATTTCACGGCTTGCCCCTAAATATTTTGCTTGATAATCGAAAAACTCATTATCTGAAATAATCTCAGTAACAGGGAGTACAAAGAGATCCCCATTAGAGGAGAAGACCCCATTGGTCATCTCTCTCCCCTGAATAAACTCCTCTATTAGAACTGTCTCCCCCTCCCCAAATGCAAGTCTGACAGCCTCCTCCAAAGCATCCGCACTTTTAACCTTAGTTATTCCGAAACTGCTCCCCCCGTCATTAGGTTTAACAAACATAGGTAACCCTAACTTAGCAACTATCTCCTCTACAGAATACTCATCTCCCTTCCTAAGAAAGACATCCTTCGCCATTTTAACCTTAGTATCCCTAAGGTAGGTTTTAGAAGCATATTTATCAAAAGTAAGGGTAGAAGTTATGGAGGAACACCCTATATATGGAACTGAGAGGAGCTCAAAATATGCTTGCAGAAGGCCATTCTCTCCCGGGTCTCCATGAATCATTATCATAACCTTATCGAAGCGGATTCTCTTGCCATCAAGTAGAAAAGAGAAATCGGTTCTGTCCACCTCTATCGGACTCCTCCCCTCTATCATAACACTCCAACTCTCTTTCGAAAAGAGTATTTCATAAAGGTCATAACGCCCTTTATCTATATTCTTTGCAACATTTTTTCCACTCCTCACAGATACCTCTGCCTCGGAAGAGTACCCCCCATAAATAAGGGCAATGGTTTTCTTTCCCATATTATCACTTAATATATTAAAAATAAGACTCCTCTGTATGATTTCCTGATGATGCAGCATCATTGTCGCTTCCATCACAGTTAAGGTTTAACATCATACCACCGGGGGCAGAAAAAATATCCTCCGAAGATAACCCTAACTTCCCATCTGCAATAACTTTCTGCATAAAGAGCCCCCATATAGGGAGAGCCATATTAGCTCCACCCCCTAAAGCCAAAGATTCAAAATGCACCTGTCTATCCTCAGCACCAACCCAAACTCCGGCAGTTAACTTGGGGGTATATCCTATAAACCAACCATCCGACTGATCATTAGTAGTTCCTGTCTTACCAGCAATCTCCCCTTTAAGCCCATATCTCCATTTTAACCTCCCTGCTGTCCCCTCATTTACCACTCCCTGCATAAGGTTTACCATTAAGTATGCTGTGGATTCACTGATAGCCTCTTTTTTTCGCGAAGTAAATGTGGCAAGCACATTCCCCTCTTTATCTTCTATCTTGGTAACAAACATCGGTTCTATATGAACACCCCTGCTCGGATAGGTGTTATAAGCACTTACCATCTCCATAACAGAGATATCGGCAGGACCCACACATAATGATGGGTAAGGGGCGAGATAGGTGGTAATACCGAGTTTACGACACATTATCACCATAGACTGGGCCCCGAACTGTCTCATCAGATATGCCGATATATTATTACTACTCTTAGTCAGACCCCATTTAAGGGTTACTGTCTGTCCTATCCACTCCGGTTTATCTGTACTCTTAGGGGTCCAGGTGGTATCCCCGACAATAAATGTTATCGGCACATTAAGTACCTTGTCACAAGGGGTAAATCCCTCCTGCATAGCCAAGGTGTAAAGAAATGGTTTAATGGTAGAACCGACCTGACGTTTGCTCTGACGAGCATTATCATACTTAAAGTAGCGGTAATTTGGCCCCCCTACATAAGCCCTGACATGCCCTGTCTGAGGCTCCATGGCTATAAATGCTGCCCTTAAAAATGACTTATAATATCTTAAGGAGTCATTTGGAGTCATAAGGGTATCCTTAAAACCGGGGGATTTCCAGGTAAAGACACGCATCTCTACTTTGGTGTTAAAAGAGTCTGAAATCTCTTTATCGGTCGCCCCACTCTTCTTCATATTCCTATATCTGTCACTCCACTTACGAGCTTGTGACATAAGATTAACGGTCTGCTCACGTGGGACATCATTTGCGAAAGGGCGATTTCCTTTTCCACGTAATTCAGCAAAAAACGCCGGCTGCAAGTCCTTTCCAAGATGCTCATCCACAGCAGCTTCTGCATACTTCTGCATCTGCGCATTAACTGTAGTAAATATCTTCAGACCATCTTTATCAAGATTATATTTCGAGCCGTCAGGTTTTGTGTTTTTATTTAGCCACCCATAAAGGTCATCCTCTTCCCAAAGGGTTTTATCTGCGATATAGTCCTCTTCAAAAGTGTAGGAACTCCGTTTTGGCTCCTTTGCATTCATTACCCTTTTTATCATATCCCTGAAATAGGGGGCAAGTCCTGAGTTATGATCTTGCTGTTGATATTTTAAAACAATCGGGGTCTGTTGTAAAGAATCGCGCTCAGCACGAGAGAGGGTACCATATTTCTGCATTTGAGATATAACATGGTTCCTGCGTGCTAAGGAGCGGTCATAATTAATTGCCGGATTAAATCTTGTAGGCTTATTGACCATCCCAACGAGGGTTGCACTCTCCTCAAGATTAAGTTCCGAAGGGTCTTTAGAGAAGAAAGTATTGGATGCAGCTCTAATTCCGTAAGCATTGCTCCCGAAAAAGACAGCATTCATATACATACACATAATCTCATCTTTGGTATAATTCCTCTCAAGCTTCACAGCGGTAATCCACTCTTTGAATTTACTTACGACTAGCTTGAACTTCTGTGCGCCGGGGAAATTAGTCTGCGCTGTATCACGTGGGAAAAGTGTCTTAGCTAACTGCTGAGTTATCGTACTTCCACCTCCGCCCCCTCTTTCATTGCCAAGCATAACTGTTTTAACCACCACACGTCCAAGAGATTTAAAGTCAATACCACTATGCGAGTAGAACCTTGCATCCTCCGTGGCTACTGCCGCCTGAATTAGGAATGGGGAGAGCTCTTCATAGGTCACAAAAGATCTATTTTCAATATGGAATGTATTTAAAATCTTCCCCTCCTCCGAAATAAGTTCGGTGGCACGATTGCTTTCAGGGTCTTCGAGCTGCTCAAAAGAGGGAATCTCCGCAAAAATTCCGACAAGGAGCAAGCAGAGGAGCAATATTGCAAATGGTGCAAAAACAATAATCCATGCTCCTTTTTTAATTTGTTTCTTCTTTTCTTCTTTCATTCATAACAATGGTTAGAATTGGCAAATTTAGAAAAAATTTGGGTTTTCTCTTACTTTATGTTTTACTTTGCACTTTCATTGAAAAATCTATTATGGGAGAGAATTTAGTCATTGTTGAGTCGCCTGCTAAGGCAAAAACCATCGAGAAGTTTCTTGGGGAGGGGTTTAAGGTAAAATCGAGCTTCGGACATATCAGAGATTTGTCTAAAAAAAACCTTGGAATTAATATAGATAAGGGATTTACCCCTGACTATATTGTATCTGATGATAAGAAGAAAGTGGTATCCGCTCTTAAAGAAGATGCAAAGAAGGCAAAAACCGTTTGGCTTGCATCCGATGAAGACCGTGAGGGAGAAGCAATTGCATGGCACCTACAGGAGACATTAAATCTTGATCCTGAAAAAACCAAAAGGATTGTTTTCAATGAAATCACCAAAGATGCCATATTGAATGCTATTCAAAACCCAAGAGAGGTGGATATGAACCTCGTTATGGCTCAACAGGCACGAAGGGTTCTCGACCGTCTTGTGGGATTTGAACTCTCACCTGTACTTTGGAGGAAAATCAAACCCTCCCTCTCCGCAGGAAGGGTGCAGTCCGCTGCACTTCGACTCATTGTGGAGCGGGAAAGGGAAGTCATTGCCTTCCAATCTACCCCCTATTTCAGGGTAGAGGGACTATTCCACCCCGAAGGGACCCCTGCAAAGGTGAAAGTAAAGAGTGCTTTAGACAAGAGATATAGTACTGCATTAGAAGCAGAAAAGTTCTTAGAAAGCTGCAAAGGGGCTAACTTTTCTATAACCCATATAGAGAAAAAAGAGGTTACACGTACCCCTGCAGCACCATTTACCACCTCCTCACTACAGCAGGAGGCCTCCAGAAAATTTGGATTCTCTGTAAGTCAAACAATGACCATTGCCCAGAAACTTTATGAATCAGGGAAGATCACATATATGCGTACGGACTCTACGAATCTCTCAAAACTTGCTTTGGGAGCCGCAAAAGGGTGTATTGAAGAGCTTTATGGAGCAGAGTACGCTAAAACAAGACAGTATAAAACCAAGTCTAAAGGGGCACAAGAGGCACATGAGGCCATTAGACCTACCTATATGCAAAACACGAGTATAGAGGGGAGTGCTCTTGAAAAGAGACTCTATGATTTGATTTGGAAAAGAACGATTGCCTCTCAAATGTCGGATGCCAGACTTGAAAAGACAGATATTGAAATTTCATCACCCGGTATAAAGGAGATTTTCAAGGCACAGGCAGAACAGGTACTCTTTGATGGATTTTTAAAAGTCTATATTGAGTCCAATGATGATGAGGATAATGAGGAGTTGACACTACTTCCTGCCCTTTCGGTTGGGTGTCAGATGGAACAGATAGAGATCTCTGCTCTCGAGAAGTTTACCTCTCCCCCTCTTCGCTACACAGAGGCTGCTCTGGTTAAGAAGATGGAAGAACTCGGTATCGGGAGACCTTCCACTTATGCCCCCACCATCTCTACCCTATTTCAGCGCGATTATATAATAAAAGATAACCGCATCGGTACAGAGAAGAGTGTTACTACTTTAACTCTAAAAAACAATACTATTACCAAAACCACCAAAAAAGAGATAATCGGTACAGAGAAAGGAAAACTTTGCCCCGAAAATATAGGGATAGTGGTAACTGATTACTTGGAAAAGAACTTCCCTGAAATACTTGATTACGGTTTTACTGCTAAGGTAGAGGAGAGTTTTGACAAAGTGGCTTCCGGAGAACTTGTCTGGAATGAGATAATAAAG
>CAZXOP010000095.1:0-7537 GCA_964642235.1 uncultured Muribaculaceae bacterium | reverse complement strand
TTGTTATAATGGTGAGTCTTGAATTTTTCACCAAACACCTTAGAGTGAATAACCTTCCATTCAGGAGCAGTCCAAGTGGGGTAGTGTACCCCATTGGTAACATACCCTACATGTAACTCTTCAGGTAGATATCCGGGCCATAACCCTGATAGTACCTCCTGACTTACCTTACCATGTAGCCAACTTACTCCGTTAACTTCTTGAGAAAGATTTGAAGCCAAGTTACTCATTGAGAACTTTTCGTTACGATCATTTACATTAATCTTTCCAAGTGCCATCATTGTCTCCCAGTCTATTTTAAGACGGGCAGGGTAATGGGAAATATATGTCCTCAATAAATCTTCTGTAAAAGAATCGTGTCCTGCAGGAACAGATGTATGGGTAGTAAAAAGCGAAGAGGCTCTTACTAATTCGATTGCTTCCCCAAAAGAGAGACTATCTGTGGTAACATACTCCCTTAACCTCTCTAAGCCGATAAAAGCTGCGTGACCCTCATTACAGTGATATACATCTGCATGTACACCTAATGCTCTCAAGGCACGGATTCCCCCTATCCCTAAAAGAAGCTCCTGTTTAAGCCTGTTTTCCCAGTCCCCTCCATATAGATGGTGAGTTACCTGGCGATCTTCAGGGAGATTATCTTCAAAGTCGGTATCCAATAAAATTAACTCAGTCCTTCCGACATCAACTCTCCAGAGACGAGCATACATATTTCTTCCCGGGAGGGCTATTGAGATGGTTACCCATTTATCTTCACTATCCCTAATAGGGGTAGCAGGTATCTTTAGAAAATCTTGAGCATCATATTTAGCCTCTTGGTCACCCTGAGCACTAAGCTGCTGCGTAAAATAACCATATCTGTACAGAAGACCTACCCCTGTCATGTTAACCAACATATCGCTCGACTCTTTAAGGTAGTCTCCGGCCAATATACCAAGTCCTCCGGAGTAGATTTTAAGGGAGGTATCAAGTCCATACTCCATACTGAAATAGGCTATCGAAGGGGAGGTTTTATTAGATTTTTCCTCCATATATTCTGAGAAATCTTCATAAACCTTATCAAGTTTCTCTATGAACTCCTCATTCTTCTCTAAATCCTGATACTTCTTTAATGAAAGCATATCTAGAAGGGCAATAGGATTATGATATACAGCCTTCCAAAGTTCCGGCTCTATACCTTCAAATAGATCTATTGCCTGTTGATTCCAACACCACCATAAGTTTTTAGATAGGGTGTCCAAATGCATAAGTCTCTCAGGTATCTGCTTGGTAACAAGCACCCTGCTCCACGAAGGTCTATTAATCTCTATCTTTTGGTACTGAGCAGGCATGTCGTCTCTAAATTGGGGATACTCTCCTTTCTCTTCAATAAGTTTATTAATGGCCAATGAGTACGCCTTCTTATAATAGATTATATTGTTGCTCCAGAGGGCAATAGAGGAGACATCTTTTGCGTTTTCCTTATATATAACTCTGTCTTTGTTACTTAATGAGGCTATTTCCAAGATTTTGGAAACCACACCACCTACCACAGAGTCATAATTAACATCATTTCTATGTATAATATCTATACCGGGATGTTTTTTCGTATAATTACTCTCCACCCATACACCAAAACCTGCAAGGGAAGTGGTGACGGTAGGGACTTTAAATGCCAAACTTTCAAGCGGAGTATATCCCCATGGCTCATAGTATGAGGGGAATACAGTTAGATCAAAGCCCACCAGCAAGTCGTAGTAAGTCATATTAAAAACTCCATCTGACCCATTTAAGTATGAAGGTACAAAGAGAACTTTTACTTTATCTCCGACAGAGTTCTTAAGATTAAGCTCTTTTAGTTTTTTCAACACTTGATCTGTTTCAGGCTCATAGAGATAGTGAGAAACATTTGTAGTGTAGTTTGAGTTATTTGTCATTTTAGCAAGTAGCTCCCTGTTAGGACCATTGTGCCCTGAAGGAACCATAATAAAAGCAATTATAGTTCTTCCACTATAGTTGCTCTCGCTAATGCGGTGCAATGCCTCTATAAATACATCTATCCCTTTATTTTTATACTCATATCGTCCACTAATCCCAACAAGTATTGGGTTTTCAAAGGTCTCTCCTGTCATAAGAGAGGCTTTTTCGATAAGACAAGCTCTTGCTCTCTCTTCGAAACTTGCAAACTCATCCTCCTGTGGAGTGAAACTATTTTCAAATCCATTAGGGGTAACAATATCTACTTCCCTACCCAGGAACTGCGCACACTCTTGAGCTGTAATTTCAGACACAGTGGTAAAAACATCGCAATTTACAGCAGAGCACTTTTCCAAAGAGTGTCTTGCAGTAACATTGAACTCTCTTGCCCTCTCATCTGCATTGATAAATTTTAAAGTATCGTACAATGCAATATTATTGCAAGCAAGGCACCTTCCTACCACAGTGGCGTGTGTCGTGAATACGGTTGCAATAGGGAGACTTCTCTCCTTTAAATACAATAGTCCTGCACCTGTCATCCATTCATGGAATTGGGCAACTATTTTATGGTGTGGGGTTAAATTGTATTTTACAAAGCTCTCAATGACTTTTCCGGAAACATATCCAAAAAGCACCGATTCAACATAATCCCATTGTCCACTTAAGGAGTCAAGTGAGTACTCTTTCCAAAAATGGGTGAGTATTTCATCTTTTTTGGAGATAAAAGGGGTAAAATCAACTAACATGGCTATAGGCTTCCCCGCAACATTCCATCTCCCCACTCTTATCCTAAGCCCCTCATCTACCGCTGCACTTCTCCAAGATTTGTATAGAAGTGGATCTTCTATAAATTCAGGATTCTGCTCTGTGTCCATCCAGACATCAGGTCCTATTAAAATGTGATTCTTTTTTAATTCTTTTGCTAAGTTAAGTGATTTGGTTGCAATAACTGTGTGTATGCCCCCTACTTTGTTACAAACCTCCCAGCTTACCTCGAACAAATAGTCGGGCATAATAACTTTTCCTTGTCTCATAAAAAATAGTGTGAATTAGTATATCTATTGTTTTAGTTTCCCATCGACCCTTAACATAAGGTCGCTGAGAATATTCATGTAGTTGATAAAGGCCTCATAAGGAGTGTCATAAGGATTAAAATAATTATGAACTGCTCCATCTGAGAAGAATTTCGTACACATATAGTAGAAATGATCACTCTCTTGAAGCCTAGTAAAGTCCTGTAAGATCTTCGCATCATCTGCTGCTAAAACTCTATCTCTTATTGAATAGAGTTTGCTAAATGCCTCATTCTGTAACTCGTTCCCAAGCCATGCTGTGGTATCTCTCTCCTCATCTGCCCAAGATATAGGGTAAGGAACATTCAATGGAGCTACGGGCTGGTGCTTTTTAGCCGCCTCAGAAGGGGTGCAGAATTCAAAATCGGTACGAGAAAGTATTGCATCAGGGAGATATTTCATAAAATCAAATATCCCCGTATTGCGTTTCTGATGCTCTCCAAAAGTCTCGTAATCCATAAATAAATTAATAATATCGTCCTGTTTAATGGCATCTACAAGCCACTTTACATACTTGTCGCAATTTAGGGGCCAATTTGACCAAGACTTGTCAGAAAACCTAAAAGCAATATCATCACTCAAAGAGAAATTCCTTAGAAGTAGTTTTAATTTAGGATTTATAGCGTTAGCATAAAGGTAGTTAGGACTCTTCCATCCGAGTACATGTTTAGCACCTTCAGTTAGCATAACTTTATAACCCATTTTGGCAACCATGTCACCTATGGAGTCCGAATAAATCAATTCGGTATTCCTAAAACATTTAGGTTTCTGTCCAAAAGCCTCTTTTATAAGGGCCGAATGTCTCTCAACTTGGGACTTGAACTCCGCAGGGGAGACAAGCGATGCCAAAGAGTGAGAATAAGTTTCAGCAAGAAACTCAACACATCCCGTATCAGCCAATTTCTTAAAACTCTCTATTACTTCAGGTGAATATTTCTTAAACTGCTCTATCGCAACACCTGAGATAGAAAATGCAACTTTAAATGATTTCTTATGTTTCTCAATAAGTTCTAACAATAATTGGTTCATAGGAAGATAACATCTCTCAGCAACTCTCTTTAGAATCGTTCTGTTGGAGAAATCATCATAATAATAAGAATCGTTCCCTATGTCGAAAAAACGATATGTCCTCAACCTGTCAGGTTGATGTACTTGAAAATAAAAGCAAATTGTTTTCATACGTCTATAGTGTTGATGAGTAAACTTCTTTAACTTTAAATGCCGCATTATCCCATTTGAGTGCATTTACTTCTCCTAAACCACTTTTTGATGCCATTTCTGAAAGAGCAGGGTACGCAAGGAGTCCGTATATAGCATCTGCCATAGCATCTATGTCCCAAAAATCGACTTTGATAGAGTGTTTAAGGACTTCAGCAACTCCTGACTGCTTAGAAATAATTGTTGGAACCTTGGACCTCATTGCCTCAAGGGGAGATATTCCGAAAGGCTCCGATACAGAGGGCATAACATAGACATCTGAAAATGCAAACATTTTCTGTACATCTGCCCCCCTAAGGAATCCGGTGAAGTGGAATTTATTAGCTATACCTAATTTGGCTGCTCTTCGAATAGAGCGATTAAGTAAATCTCCACTCCCCGCCATAACAAACCTTACATTTGAATACCTCTTTAATACCTTATTGGCTGCCTCAATAAAATACTCAGGTCCCTTCTGGAAAGTAATTCTACCAAGGAATGTAACCACTTTTTCAGGGACCCCTCTCTCCACTTCAATTTCATCACGCCCTTGAAAATCAACAGCATTATGAACAGTAAAGACTTTGTCGGGGTTAATACCATATTTATTTACGACAATATTCTTGGTTAGATTACTCACAGTGATAACTCTATCGGCTGCCTCCATCCCCATCTTCTCCAAGTTAAAGACCTCAGGATTTACATTCTCGCCTGAACGGTCAAATTCAGTAGCGTGAACGTGAATTACCAAAGGTTTACCGGTAAGTCTTTTGGCAGCTATCCCTGCAAGATAAGTAAGCCAATCGTGAGCATGTATCACATCAAACTGATGTTGCATAGCTATTGTACCTCCAATCATTGCGTAGCGGGCTACCTCCTCCATGAGGTTCGCTCCGTATTTACCGGAAAATTTATATTTAGAACCGATAGTAACTTTTAAGTCATTGATCTGACCCTTCTGCTCTTTGGAGACAAGCTCCGAGAAATGAACAGGATCAACGTAAGGAACCATATTGGAACCTATACGTAAAAAATCTACTTTAGATAGAAACTCCTTTGGGTTATCAGTTAGATATCTAAACTCTACATCGCTTGCATTAATAATCTGCGCAGCAGAAGTATCTTCATCACCTGAGGCGGATGGCATTACAAATAGCACCTCCACATCGTGTTTTACAAGCCCTTTTACTAATCCGTGACAGGCAGTACCGAGACCCCCTGAGATATGTGGGGGAAACTCCCAACCGAACATAAGCACTCTCATCTTATACCTCCTCTTTTGTATTTGAAATTAAGAATTTTGCTCTTATTAACTCTGCTGTGGCAACAGCATGAGATATCGCTCCATGCGGATTATGTGGCGGGTCTCCGTCATATAATTCAGGTATTGAACCAATACCATGAATCGTTATATCCTCCTCGAAAGCAGCTATTAACTCTTCTGCTTTTCTAACAAAAGAGTGACCATAAAGCTTCAATGAAGCCTCGATATAGAAACCTAAGAGCCATGTTCTGGTGGAACCTTGATGATATGCCATATCACGCTGATGTTGATTCCCCTCATAAACCCCTTTATAAAGAGGATTCTTAGGTGAAAGTGTCCTTATACCTCTAACTGTAAGGAGTTCTTTCTTTACACAGTTTACAATAATTGCCTTTACCTCCTCTGAAATAGGAGAGTAATTGAATATACAGGCAAATAACTGATTAGGTCTTGTAAACCCATTAGGCCCATCTGAGTCAATATAGTCTGCAAGGTGTTTCTTCTCTTCAATCCAAAACATTGGTAAGAAGTTCTCCTCTATCGACCTCTTTATATCGTCCCAAACCTTTACATTCTTAGTAACTTTTCCATATTTTGTCTCCATATCTACAAGATATGCAAGAGCATTATACCATAATGCATTGGTCTCAACCTGATACCCTGCCCTCTCGGTAATAGGGTCACCATTATAGTCGTATGCATTCATCCAAGTTAAAGCCACTCTATTCATCTTAGCCCATAACAATCCGTTCTTTTTCAAAAGAACCCCCATCCTCTCACCTGACACAAAACTATCAGCTATTTTTTTAAGGATGGTCCTAAACTTCTTCCATGCTTTCTCCTCATCACCTATATAAAGAGAGTATTGTTGTGCCACCCAAAAGAGCCACAGAGAGGCCTCCACCTGCTTGGAGCCATTAAATAATTGGCGTTCATAGATTTTATAAGCAGATTTCAAAATGGCATCAAATGCAGCCTCATTTCCATCGTTAAAGAGGGTTAAGCCCGGTAGAGCAATAAAAGTCTCACGAAGTCCTTTTCCTAACCAAGTGTAACCAAGAGCTATTTCACTCTCACCATTATTATTTATTATAAACTGTTTCGCTGCTATCCTTGTACAGGAGTCATAATCATCCATGGAGTCTGCCTGCTCATATTTAGTTTCAAACAGATTCTTAAGTCCCTTAGAGGAGATAGGTTTTAATGAGGCTGATAAGATAATTGATTCCCCTTTTGCTATCGGCATTTCAAAGAATCCGGGTACAAACTGATCCTCTTTACTTTCAAACCCCCTTCTCTTCTCTTCATTATAAACAATCCCTTTATACCAGTCCGGAACATGATAATATTCTCCCTTTTTACTCAACTGTATATTGAGGTCGGGAAAACCATCATATAGATTAAATCTTGCTCCGTTATCAATATGAGTGAACCCCGTATTAGCCACATCATTAGCCATTGTAAGGGAGTGGATATCCCTATAAGCCAAAAATGGCTTAAGCCTCAGTGTGGTGGGGGAATGAGCCTCCAACAGAGTGTATTTAATGAGAAGCTGATTCTCTTCTTTAAGGAAAAGAAGAGACTTGCTAAAAATCATACCCCCCACATTATATGTAATGGTACAATCTTTAGAGAGTTCAAAGTCACGGATATATTTATGACCTCTTGGTTCATAAAAGTCTCCATAGCACCTTATACCGAGATTAAACTCCTTATCATGCTGTATAAGGGTCTCATCAACGGATGATAGCAGGATATGCTTTTTCCCTTCGAACTTTTCGATGGGCATAACAAGCAATCCATGATATTTTCTCGTGTTACAGCATACAGGAGTGGTATTACAATACCCCCCTGCCCTATTAGCAAAGAGTATCTCCCTTTTAAGTGAGTACTCTAAATTCACTAATTCTGTTTTACTAAATTTCAGATATGACATAAATGTATCTTTTAATCTATTCTTTTTAAAACTAAAGCTGTTCTATTCGGAAGGTAAATGGAAAGTTTATCAACACCTTCAAAATGCTCTGTGAAATGTTCTATATCCCCT
>CAZXOP010000094.1:7595-7674 GCA_964642235.1 uncultured Muribaculaceae bacterium | reverse complement strand
GGGCGAAGAGTCGAACCTTCCGTACTCTATAAGCATATTCGCTTTAGGGATGAGATTATATCAAATAAATCAAGGCTGC
>CAZXOP010000094.1:0-7542 GCA_964642235.1 uncultured Muribaculaceae bacterium | reverse complement strand
AGCCTTTCTTATTTGGAAGGTTAAGTAAATTTAGCTATATGGTGCGATCTGACTAAAGCTCTTCGAAATTTACATTTGAAAACTGATCCACAGGATCTTCTCTCTCAACTCCTTTCTCATCATTATCTCTTTCTGAATCAGGACGTGAGAATGTCTCTGTGAATGGGCATCTCTCTTTAATGTATGCTACCACTTCTTCAAGTCCTTGTGAGAATTTCTCGAAGTCCTCTTTATATAAGAAGATCTTATGCTTGTCGTAAACAAAACGTCCATCTTTTTCAACTCGCCTTTTACTTTCAGTAATGGTTAAATAATAATCATTCCCTCTTGTGGCTTTTACATCAAAAAAATAAGTTCTTTTACCTGCCCTTACAGGCTTCGAGAAAACATCTTCTCCACTACGTTCCTGTGCTCCTGCACCGTCGTTATCTTCAAAGTACATATCTAACAATTTTAAAATTCTTTACAAAGATAAAATTTTTTTCTCGGTAAAGCTTTATATTTGCAAAATATTACAAAAAAACTATTTATGATCAATCGAAGACTGATTAGAATTAAGGTATTTAAAGTTCTTTATAGTACCGTTATCTCTGGAGAAGAGTCATTGCAATCTGCTGAAAAAGAGTTGCTTTACTCATGTTCCAAGACATTAGACCTCTATTACTTTATGTTGAACCTCTCAGTAGCCCTGAAGAGAGCGGCCGACAATAAAATAGACTCAGGTCTCAGAAAATTTCAACCAACATTTGAAGAAGCGTATCCAAATCGGAAGTTTTCCAACAATCTTTTTATAAAAAAGCTTCTTGGAAACAAAGATTTTGAAAAACATTGCATGAAGAATGGGCTTTTATGGAGCGAAGAATCACTTGCAATTTTTGTGAGAAAACTCTTCAATAAGATCTCCACAGAAGAGTATTATAAGGAGTATATGTCTTCTAAGAGTTCTTCATATAAAGAGGATTGTGATTTCTTGATGAAGATTTATGAACAAGAGTTAGAGGACAATGATGATCTTGCCTCCATCCTTGAAGACTCCTCACTATATTGGATAGATGATTTAGGTTTTGCCCTTAATGCTGTAATCAAAACTCTCTCCTCTTCAAAGGAGAAAGTACCCTTAAAGTTCCCTCAGGTATTTATGAAGGATGATGATAAAGACTATGCTATTGAGCTACTTGACTTTGCATTAATACATTACAATAAATATTATGATTTAGTGGTAAAAAATGTTGCGAATTGGGATTCCGATCGCCTTGTTACCACAGATATTACTCTTATTATTACAGGTATAGCTGAAGCCGTTAAGTTCCCCACCATACCTATTAAGGTTACTATAAATGAGTATGTGGAGATTTCTAAATTTTATAGTACCCCTAATAGTAAGGTCTTTGTGAATGGACTTTTAGATAAAATAGTCCAGTCTATGTTGGCCTCCGGAGAAATCGTTAAATCCGGAAGAGGATTAATAGAGTCATAAAGCTTTTTTTATTACTTTTGCGAATTATAACTAACTAATAAAATTATTAATGATGAATTTTTTATTTTTCTTCTTACAGGCACAGCCTCAAGCCACTAAAAGTGCAGCAGGTGGAGGTATGCAGCTCTTAATCATGATGTTGCTTATCTTTGTTGTTATGTATTTTCTTATGATAAGACCTCAGCAAAAAAAGCAAAAAGAGATAGCCAAATTCCGTGATTCTATTAAGAAAGGGGATAAGGTTATTACTGTAGGTGGTATTTATGGTACAGTAGTAGAGGTAAAAGAGACCATGCTTTTCATAGAGATTGACAACAATGTTAAAATAAAAGTGGATAAATCATCGGTAGTAAGGGATACTTCCGATTTACAGTCCCAGTCAAAATAAGGGCATTATGTTGCCGAAACTCAAGTTGGGCAAATTCAAAAAAAAGACCAAGGAGGGGAGCGAGTGGGTTATAATGCTCGTTTCTCTCTTTTTGGCTTTTTTTATCTGGTCGATGTATAATCTTTCGGCGGAATATTCCGTCTATTTCCATTATAAAGTCGATTTGGCAACCAATCTTGAGGGGAGAGTTAGTAGTTCAAGATCTGAAGATCTTTTGATGCTAAGAGGTAAAGCTACCGGTTTTTACATCATAAAACATCGTTACGGGAACAAGAATTTAGTAACCATGGATATTGAAGATAAACATTTACACCCATTAGAGGGTGATGATAATAAATTCTATATCGTGGGGAGAGAGGTGAGAGAGAAAATAATTGAGGCCCTCTCGGCAGATGTAGCAGTTGAGTATATTGCCACCGAGTTTATAACTTTTAATCTCCCGAAAATTAATCATAAAAAAATTCCTATTGTTGCAAAGACCTCTCTCTATTTTAAAGAGCAATATATACAGAAAGGTCCAATACGCCTTCGTCCTGATAGTGTAGTTATTTATGGGGAGGATAAATATATTTCCACAATAGATTCTCTATATACTGAGACTATTTCTCTAAACAATGTCAGCTCCTCAGCACAAGGTATGATAAAGCCTATGCGTCTGAGAGGGGTTCGTACCTCCCAAGATCAGATTTATTACTCTATCGAGGTGGATAGATATGTTGAAGAGAGTATCTCAGTTCCCCTGAAGATAATAAATCTCCCTGAAGGGAAAGATTTAATCTCTATCCCTTCCGAAGTGGTATTAAAATACCGCATCTCTTTTAGTGATAAGAAACAGTTTGCAAAAGAGGATTTTATTTTATGTATAGATTATAACGACTATCTTAACACTATTGACTCTAAGGTCTTTCCAAAGGCAAAGAGTATTCCGGAATCCGTTTTTTCGTTTTCCATTGAACCAAGATTTGTGGAGTGTGTCGTATTAGATTATAAAAAGTAATGAAAGTTTTAGCCGTCACAGGGGGTATAGGGAGTGGGAAAAGTCACATAGTTAAAATCTTTTCCGCACTCGGTATTCCTGTCTATCTTGCAGATGACAGGACCAAGATGCTCTATGACGAGGAGAATGACTTAGTAGGACAATTAGTCACTCTTTTGGGAGGCTCGATTATTGCAGAAGGTAAACTTCAAAAGGGTATTATGGCAGGAATAATTTTTAATGATCGAAGACTTTTAGAAGAGGTTGAGAGGATAGTTCACCCTTTCGTGGTCAGAGATTTTCTTAATTGGAAGAGCAATGAGTGCGCAAAAGGGGTCCCTTTTGTCCTCTTTGAGTCTGCAATCTTTTTGGAAAAACCAATCCTTCTTTCATTGGCAGATAAGGTACTAACGGTTTCTGCTCCTATTGAACTTAGAAGGGAGAGGATCTCCAAGAGGGACAATTTGTCAGATGAACAGATTAATTCAAGACTTGAAAACCAATGGACTGATGCGCAGAGGGAATCTAAGGCTGATTATTCAATCTACTCAGATGAAAATAGTCCCCTCTTGCCACAGGTTTTGTCTATTTTTAATAAGATGATACAATAATGGGAAATTATGGGAAATGGATAGCGGGAGCCATAGGTTGGGCTCTTGGCGGACCAATAGGTGCCTTGTTCGGATTCGGAATAGGGGCTTTTATAGATGGTATTTCGTCGGCTTCCAAACAGATAGAGTATGTTGGTGATGATAATATAAGGGTAGGACAACGAAACAGTTTCCTCCTCTCTCTGCTTGTTTTGGCATCTGCGGTGATGAAAGCAGATGGCAAGGTTATGAAGTCTGAGCTTGAGTATGTTAGAAACTTTATACGTAGAAATTTCGGAGTACAAGCTGAAAAAGAGGCACTGCAAATTTTAAAAGACCTACTTAAAAAAGAGGTAAATATTGATGAAGTGGCTGCACAAATAGTGGTCAATATGCCTATTTCACAGAGACTTCAACTCCTTCATTTTCTTATAGGTATAGCACAGTCTGATGGGTATCCCGGTAGTGCAGAGCAAGAGGTACTAAGAAGAATTGCAGCAGCTTTAAGGATTCCTAAAACTGATAGTGAGTCTGTATTTGCTATGTTCGGAAAAGGGATAGAAGAGGCATACAGAGTCCTCGATATTACCCCTGAAGCTACCGATGAAGAGGTTAAGAAGGCTTATAGAAAAATGGCCCTTAAACATCACCCCGACAAAGTTGCTACCTTAGGGGAGGATGTGAGAAAGGCGGCAGAAGAGAAGTTTAAATCTATCTCTGATGCTTATGATAAAATAAAAAAAGAACGAGGAATAAATTAAATAAATATATGAAAACAGATTTACAAAAAATTCTATCGGTATCCGGGGAACCGGGTCTTTATAGATACCTTTCACAAGGTAAAGGGGGTATTATTGCAGAGTCTTTAACTACTAAAGTTAGAAAGTCTTTCGGAATGAGTGCGAAAGTAACATCCCTTTCAGACATCTCTATTTATACAGATGAGAGTGAGCTCCCATTGAGAGAGCTTTTTATTAAGATGTCAGAGAATTTGGGCGATGAGATGGCCCCTAATCAAAAAATGGATGATAAGATCATCACTGACTTTTTCGTAAAGGTGGTTCCGACTTATGACCGCGACAGGTTCTATGTTTCTCACATGAAGAAGATAGTTCAATGGTATAACCTTTTGAAGGAGTTTGCATCTATTGATTTCGTTAATCCTGAAGAAGAAAAGAGAGAGGATGACGAACCTAAAACAGAATAATACTTCTAAACCGCTGCGTGTTCAAGTAGTAACTCTTGGGTGTTCTAAGAATCGTGTCGATTCAGAGCATCTTATGAGACAGATTGTTGCCTCAGGTATGGAAATCATTCTAGAGGGGACTAACCTTGAATTAAAGGGTACCGATGTAGTTATTCTCAATACTTGCGGCTTTATAAAAGATGCCAAAGAGGAGTCTATCGAGGCAATCCTTGAAGCTATTGAAGCAAAGTCGCGTGGACTTATTTCCAAGGTTTACGTCTTCGGTTGTCTTTCACAAAGGTATGGCAATGAGCTTCGAGAGGAGATTCCGGAGGTGGATGGGTATTTTGGTTCCTATGACATCTCTCCGTTACTTAAAACAATTGGAGCCACTTTTAATACCAAGATCCTGACTCAGCGTCTGCTTACAACTCCGCAGCACTATGCTTACCTTAAAATTGCGGAGGGGTGCGACAGGAGTTGCTCCTATTGTGCTATTCCAATGATTCGTGGGAAGCACATCTCACTGCCAAAGGAGGAATTAGTGGAGGAGGCCTCTTTTCTTGCAGAGAGGGGGGTTAAGGAACTTATTGTGGTAGCACAAGATACTACTTACTACGGTATTGACCTTTACAAGAAAAGGAACCTTGCGGAGCTTTTACAAGCACTTGAGCAAGTAAAGGGGATAGAGTGGTTAAGGCTACACTATTCATATCCTGCAGCTTTTCCTGATGATGTTCTGGAGTTAATGGGATCTTCTTCAAAAATTTGCACCTACCTCGATATCCCCTTGCAGCACTGTTCAGATAAGGTTTTAACTGCAATGAGACGTTCTGTTGATGGGAAGCAGACAAGAGATTTAGTAGAGAAGATTCGCTCAAAAGTTCCAGGTATTGTTCTTAGAACCACCATGATGGTAGGGCATCCGGGGGAGGGGAAAAGGGAATTTGAGGAGTTACTCTCTTTTATTAAGGAGTACCGTTTTGAGAGGTTAGGAGCCTTTACCTACTCAGAGGAGGAGGGGACATGGGGTGCAGAAAACTTAAAAGATACCATTTCTGAAAAGGTGAAGCAGGAACGATATGAAACTCTTATGGAGGTTCAATCTGAAATATCCCTTGAGTACAATGTTTCGAGGATTGGGAGCAGTGAAAAGGTCTTGGTTGATTCCTATTCCGATGGGGTTTTTGTGGCCCGAAGTTCTAAAGAGAGCCCCGAAGTAGATGGAGAGATATTGATAGGTTCTTTTGCAGATGATTCAATTATTGGTAAATTTGCGGAGGTTACTATAAAAAGTGCCAATGAATACGATTTATTAGGTGAATTTAATAATTAATACGATGAAATCTAAGAATTTTATTATTGTTTTTCTTCTATTTGGAGTGGTTTCTTGCTCTCCGATTCCTTATTACCTGAATGTTGATATGAAAAAACCATCTGAACATGGGGTAAGTATTGAGAATAAAAATATTGCGGTGGTAACAGCCATGGCAAAAGGGGGGAAAGATTCTCTTTTACTCTCTGCTGTTGCTTTTGGTGCAGCAGAAAAAATTGAAGAGGAGAAGGGGTTAAGTAGGGGAGTTGTGCCTGTTTTCACGGTCTATTCAGATGAGCTTAATGTTAATGATGAAGTAGGACTCTCAATTATAGCAGTTGACTCAAATGTGGATTTACTGATGGTAATTGACTCCTTAAGTGTAGGTAGCTATTTTGTCAGAGTAGATAGAACAGTTCAAGAGGTTCAAAAGGATGTAATGCTTCCATTTAAAGTTAATTATAAAGTATTTAATCTCTCTTCATTCTCCTATCCGGTTAAAGTTTCTTTGTCAGACACTATCATCAGTACTGTTATAGGTGCTAATGTATCGGATATTAAGGCTGTTGCCAAAGCCAATCAAATGAGTAACGAGTTATTTAAGAAAGTGGGAGCCTCTTTCTCTTCGACTCTCTTTCCACAATGGGAGGAACAGTCGAGGATGGTAATTTATTACAATAATGATAGTTGGGAGAAGGCTCTCAATTATGCGAGGGATTTTAGATGGGTGGAGGCGAGAAATATCTGGATGGAGGAGGCAAAATCCCCCTCTCCGCAGAAATCTGCCTGTGCGGCTTTTAATATTGCTCTTGCTTGTGAAATGCTTGGAGAATATGAACTTGCACGCAAATGGCTCGACTTCGCCGAAGAGAAATACCCCTTCAGCGATATCAAGACCATGCGAGAAATTATAGATTATGCGGAAAAGTCCTCTTACGGTGCCACCCTATCAGGTGGAGTCGTAGGGAGTGGCTTGTAATGTTTTAACTCTTCCTTAAGAACCTCAATGGCTTTATCAAGCTGTGCATCTCTACCGAGGTAGTCCTCAAAAGGATTGATATCTATCACAATATCAGGGTCTATACCATGATTTTCCACTACCCATTTTCCATCTGTGGAGAATGAGGTGAAGAAAGGAGTCCTCATATCTTGTCCATCAACATAAGGCTTTGAACCTGATATACCTACTATACCGCCCCAAGTCCGTGTACCTATAACTTTCCCTAACTTTAACTGCTGGAATCCGTAAGGGAAAAGGTCACCGTCTGATGCTGAGTATTTATCTACAAGACATACTTTAGGTCCATAGTGAGTGTCGTTAGGGATAGGAAGATTGGGCCCGTTTCGCTGCATTGACATCCTGTAAACTACTCTACTTAGCCTTTCAAGAATCATAGGGGAGACATTTCCACCACCATTCATACGGTCATCTATTATCAACGCTTTTTTATCGAGTTGAGTGTAGAAGAGTTTTGTAAACTCATCGAGTCCTGCCAACCCCATATCGGGTATATGAATATACCCTATCTCACCGCCACTTGCCTCTTCTACCTTCTTAATATTATTCTGTACCCATTCGTAATATGCAAGCTGTGATTCATCGTCTATTG
>CAZXOP010000093.1:0-7697 GCA_964642235.1 uncultured Muribaculaceae bacterium | reverse complement strand
GCAGGGTACTTCTTAAATATCCCCTGATTATGTGTTACCATTAAAATAGCCGGATTTCTCTCTTTATGAATCGATAAAAGTACATCCATAACCTCACAGGCGGTATCGTGGTCGAGGTTACCAGTTGGCTCATCGGCAATAATGATTTCAGGGTCATTTAGAAGAGCACGTGCAATGGCGATTCGTTGCTGTTCCCCTCCTGAGAGCTGATGAGGCATTTTATGAGCTTTAAGTAGCATGCCAACAGAGTCCAATGCACTTGTAATCTTATCTTTGATAACTTTCTTATCTTTCCAGCCGGTCGATTTCAACACAAAACTAAGGTTATCATAGACCGATCTATCCATAAGGAGTTGAAAGTCTTGAAATACCACCCCGATACTCCTTCTTAAATATGGAATCTGTTTTTTAGGGAGATTTGTAAGGTCGAATTTCCCAATCTTTGCTTCACCTTTACTAATCGGTATCTCTCCGATTAAAGCTCTGATAATGGATGTTTTACCCGATCCAACTTTCCCCATAAGGTAAACAAACTCCCCCTTCTCTATAGAAAGCGTCATGTCAGAAAAGACTAAATTATCTCCTGCAAATATCTCTACATTTTTTAACTCTATAATAGGCATAGTTTTGGCATAATAATAATGACAAAAATAAGAAAAATAAAGGTTTTATTGCTAAATTTGTCTTTTTATTGACAATATATGAGAAATATCAATATACAACGGGTAATGACTACACTTGCAGTCTTTATCTTTACCCTCCTCGGTAATCATCTCAACGCCCAAGAATACAATCTCTTCGACAAACAGTTTCAAAAGATTAAAGAGTTAGTGGACAATGATTTGTACTCTTCTGCCGAAGAGGAGATCTCAACCCTGACCAAGAATTATCCCAATATCGGAAGACTCCAGAAATCCCGCCTTGAGGCAATGGGAGTTCACTGTGCAATAAAACTCGAAAGACCCAATATGGATGCAAGGGTGGAGGCTTTTGAGAGGGAGTACCCTTATTCTCCTGAGCTATCAAGTTTGAAATTTCATCACTCCTTATACTACTTCGGAAAAAATGATTACTCTCGCGCTCTCCATATTATGGACGGAGTAGAGAAGAAACACCTGCAGAGAGATGAAAAGCTGGAATACTCCTTCAATCACGCCTATTGCGATATGAGGGTGGGAAAAAACAGAGAAGCCACCAACGGGTTTGAACAACTTGTCGCCATGCCACAGCATAAGTTCACACCCTCTTCTATATACTATTTGGCTTATATCTATTACATTAACAGAGAGTTTGATAAGTCAATACTTCTCTTTAACCGTTTAGTAAAGGATGATCGCTATTCTCTCTTCTCAAGGTATTATTTAGTTGAATCTCATTTCATGCTAAAATATTATGACTATGTGATAACAGAGGGAACCGCTCTCTCTGAAGACCTTACCGGGGATTACAAAGTTAGAATCTCGAGAATCTTATCAGAAGCCTATTTTGCAAGTGGTAAGACCAAAGAGGCAAAAAAATATTTAGATATCTATACCACCTCAGGAGCTCACCTCTCCAGAAAGGATAACTATTTTGCAGGCATAGTCTCTTACACACTCGAAGGGTATCTCTCTGCCATTAACGAATTTGGAAAAGTGGCGAGTAAAGAGGATACTCTCGGTCAGAGTGCCTATTTTAATTTGGGAAACAGCTACCTTAAAACTAAAAATAAACATGAGGCTCTAAAAGCATTTCAAGCAGCTTCGGAATGTAACTTTGATAAAGTTTTAAGGGAGGAGGCACTTTTCAACTATGCTAAACTTGCATTTGATGTAAATGCCGATATCGCCCCCTTCAATCAATATCTTACCGATTACCCCTCATCTGACAAATCCGATGAGATTAACAACTATATAGGGACAGCATTTTTACTAAATAAAAACTACAAGTCTGCTATTGAGGCCCTTACAAGGATTAAAAGTCCTAAGCAGTCTATGGTTCTTAACCTTCAAAAAGCAGCCTTCTTCCGTGGTATGCAGCTCTTTAGCTCCGCTTCCTATCGTAGTGCCATCAATAGTTTTAAACTCTCCTTAGACAACGGTGCTTATAACAATGAATTGGTTATGCTTACCAAATTTTGGAGCGCAGAGTCCTATTACAGAGCCAATGAGTTTGCAAGGTCAGTGAAAATCAATACCGAACTTATTAATAATAAGAGTTTTCTTAAATCCGCAGAGTACCCCACAGCCGTTTATAATCTCGCTTACGCCTACTTTAAAAGTGAAAGTTATTCAGAGGCGATGACATACTTTAAACAATATCTCGACATGACACCCAATAGAAGGAGTATGACTACTGAGGCTAAAACAAGACTTGCAGACTGCTACTTTATGAGTCGTGAATATGACAGGGCTGCTGAACTATATGATGAGGTTATTGGGAGAGGCTACACCCCCAATGATATTTATGCCTCTTATCAAGGTGCTATTGCATACGGACTTTTAGCAAAGGAAGAGAAGAAGATAACCATGCTTAATGATATTATAGCCAATAGACCGCAGTCCCTTCTCTATTCCAAATCCCTTTACGAATTAGGTAGAACTTATGTCCAAATCTCCGACAACCAGAAAGCTATAGAGTGTTTTAATCTTTTAATGCAGAACACAAAAGACAGCACCTATTACTCCAAATCTCTTTTAGAGCTCGGAATGATTTACACTAACATGGCCCATTATGAGGATGCATTGAAAAATTATAGCACCATAGTGGAGAAGAAACCGATGTCAGAAGAGGCTGAGAGTGCCCTTTTGGGAATCGAGTCGATATATCAGATACTGAATAAGCCGGAAGAATATCTTGCATATTTAGAGAGGATAGGGAGGGGAGAGAGTAAGAGTGTGACTGAAAAAGAGATGATGCTCTTTAACTCTGCCGAACAGATATTCCTTTCAGGGAACTACAATGATGCTCAAAAGTCGCTTAAATCCTTTATTGCAAAATACCCCAATGGTGCCAAGACCCCCCAGGCTTATTTTTATCTTGGTGAAGCCCTAAATAAACTTGGGAAGCCGGAACTTGCCGCAGATGCCTATTTGAAGGTTATGGAGTCGGAAGAGGGTTCCTTTGCAGAGCTCTCTACATTGAATTACGCCAAGATTTCGCTTGCTCTTGAAAAATATGATAAGGCAATACAAGCATTTGAGACCCTTTCCCTTATTGCGAAGCTTGAGAACAATAAATTTGAGGCTAAGGTGGGGAAAATGAGAGCCTACTACTACAATAAAGAGTATTCGAGTGCAATAAGCAATGCCAATACCCTCCTTGCCTCCGAAAAACTCCCCCCTGTCCTTGCAGACGAGGCAAATTATATTATTGCGAAGTCCATGCTTATAACAGGAAAGAGGAGCGAAGCGACACCAATTCTTCAAAAACTTGCCTCCAATACCATCTCCCCCGAAGGTGCCGAAGCAGCCTATTTATTGGTACTCGATGCCTATGACGGAGGAGATTTCAATAGTGTGGAGGAGAGAGTTTATGCCCTCTCTGATTCTAAAACTCCCCATAGCTATTGGCTTGCAAAGAGTTTTATTGTCCTTGGGGACTCTTTTGCAGAACGCGAAGAGTGGGAACAGGCGGAGGCAACATTCAAGAGTATAAAAGAGGGGTATAAACCTCAAAAAGAGAGTGATGATGTGTTGGAACAGGTTGATATGAGGTTAAAAAAAATAAATCAAAAAAAATAGCATTGAGATTATGAAACGGATTTTATTGTTTTTTATTCCATTATTTCTTTTACAGCTTCCATTGTTGGCGCAGCAGAAGATTAGTTCCACTGTGGAAGTGAAGAGAGAGTATGAAGGGAAACTAATGGAGATAAATAAATCTCCGCTCGATGTTAAGATAGCCGACTCCCTTATGAAGTTTAATTTAAACTTCGACTATACTCTGTTTAATAAACCTTATAAAGATTTATATGAATTTTCTCCTGTGACCACTACCACCATTACCCGACCCGGTGAGATAAAATATCCTGTTTTTTACTCCCGTCTCCTCCTTTTATACCCATGGATGCCACAGGCGGATATCTATATTCAACCCAAACTTAACAATCGTTTTTCACTCTCATTTAACCTTAACCACGACTCATTCTGGGGTGAACTCCCTGTTATAGATATAAATAGCAGTAATAGAGTTACCGAATCTCTTAATAGAGCAATTGGTGATAGGATGAAAAACAATATCGGAGTCAAAGGGGGATATCAGTGGGGAAAAGGGAGACTCTATTTAGATCTCGATTTCCTAAATGGTTACAATACCTATTACGGTATTAAACCATTTGATTTTCATGCACCGGGAACATTCCCGAATGTTATCAGCAGGAATTTTGTGAAGGAGAACCTCTCCCATATATACAATATGGTGAATGCAGGTATAGGGGTGATATCTGTAAAGCCCAAATCAGATCTATTTCACTATGACTTTTATCTAAAATATAGATATACTGATGATCTCCCTAATCTTAAGTTATACTATGCTTCCCCTTTAATTTTTAGTGAGAATTTACTACTTGCAAATGGTAACATAATCTTTAGAACCGGAGATAGAGGGGGAGTTAAAATAGGGTTTGATTATAAAATAGCCAACGAAAAACTGAACAATGATTATGACTATAGAGATATTGCATCTCTCTCTTTACAGTATCGTTATGAGCTTGACAGACTTGCATTAGAGGGGGGAGCGGTTTTCTCCGGCGGCTCTGTTGAATTTTCAGGTGCTAGGCAGTGGAATTCAGATATTACACCTATCTATCCTAAACTCTCTGCTGTTTATGAGGCTGTTAAAGAGTCGCTATGGTTATATTTAAAGATAGATGGAAATAATCAGTTGAATAACTATTCAGATTTACTCCTTTTTAATCCTTGGGTAAATAGCAAACCGACTAATTTCTCTCATGTCTCATCTACCCCTTTTAACTCATCACTCGGACTTAGGGGGATAGTCAGCGATAAATTCTCCTATAACCTTTACGGTGGTTATGAAAGGATGAAATGCCTGCTTTTCTTCTCTACAAATCACCTTAGAAGTTCCCTTTCAGAACCCACATATTTAGAGAAAGCCGATAAGTTTTATACCGGTCTCGACCTACAGTTTAAGTCAAAAGATTTTATATCAGGTGTCGATTTTAAGTATAACTATTTCCAAACACCTCATAATACTTTTTTAGGTGGCTCTAAAACCTTTGTTTTACCTCGATTTGAACTCAATTTTTATGCTCGTTATAATCTAAGAGAGAGGTTTATAGCCGAACTCAAAGGGTATTATCGCAGCTCGATTGCCACATTTTATACTCAAACAGTTTTCCTTCCCGAGTATTATTATGAAATCCCTGGTTTCATAGATTTAAAGCTCTCTCTCTCTTATGTTGTTTCCAATAATTTTACTCTATTCATAGAAGGGAATAACCTTTTAAATCAATCAATTCTTTATATTCCAAATTACTTCGAAAATGGTCTAAATATTGGACTTGGAATGTGTCTCAAATTCTAAAAATTTACTATCTTTGTTCCTTTATAATTAAGACAAAATAGAAGATGACAGAGAATGAAATTTTGCAGGCAGGAAAACAGTATTCTGCCGAAAGTATCCAGGTTCTTGAAGGATTGGAAGCGGTTAGGAAACGTCCCTCGATGTATATTGGGGACATAGGTTCCAGAGGATTACATCATTTAGTATATGAAGTTGTAGATAACTCTATTGATGAAGCACTCGCAGGGTATTGTAGTCATATTAAAGTTATCATTAATAGCGATAATTCTGTTACTGTAGAGGATGACGGTAGAGGGATCCCGACAGGGATGCATGAAAAAGAGGGGAGATCAGCACTTGAAGTGGTTCTGACTGTCCTGCATGCCGGAGGAAAATTTGACAAAGGGAGCTATAAGGTCTCAGGAGGTCTCCATGGAGTAGGGGTTTCTTGCGTTAATGCTCTCTCTGAGCATTTAACTGCTGAAATCCATAGAGAAGGGAAGAAATTTGTTCAAGAATATTCAAGAGGTGTTCCACTCTATAGCGTAAAAGAGGAGGGGAGATCCGATAGGACAGGAACCATAATCACTTTTTCACCTGACAGAGAGATTTTCAAGGAGATTAATTTCAGCTACTCTATTTTAGCTACACGCCTCAGAGAACTTGCTTTCCTTAATAAAGGGGTAAGACTTATTCTTCAAGATGAGAGAGTTAGCCTTAAAGATGTGGAGGAATCTGACGATAATGAGTTAGATATTTTAGATGAAAACGGGGATAACTCTGACGTTAAGGAGAAGAAAGGGGTAAAATACGAAGAGTTCTACTCAGAGAGAGGGCTTCTCGAATTTGTGGACTATTTAGATGGGATGAGAGAGAAAATAACCGAGAAACCAATCTATCTTGAGACAGATAAGACAGGAATGCCCATCGAAGTGGCGATGCAATATAATTCGGGCTTCAATGAGAATATTCACTCTTATGTAAACAATATCAATACTATCGAGGGGGGAACTCACCTTACAGGTTTTAAGAGAGGACTCACCACCACTCTGAAATCTTATGCAGAGAAGAATAAATTCCTTGAGAAATTAAAGTTTGATATAGATGCCTCCGATTTTAGAGAGGGTCTTACAGCGGTAATCTCAGTAAAGGTTCAGGAGCCTCAGTTCGAGGGACAGACCAAGACCAAACTAGGTAATGGTGAGGTGGACGCTGCTGTTTCACAGGCAGTTAAAGGTGCATTAGAAGCATACCTTGAAGAGAACCCTAAAGATGCGAAGACTATTATAGAGAAGGTGGTATTGGCTGCTACTGCACGACATGCAGCGCGCAAAGCACGCGAAATGGTGCAGAGAAAGACTGTAATGTCAGGAGCCGGACTCCCCGGAAAACTTGCCGACTGTTCTGAAAGAGACCCTGCAAAATGCGAACTCTTCATAGTGGAGGGGGACTCCGCAGGGGGTACTGCAAAGAACGGAAGAGATAGAACATACCAGGCTATATTGCCATTGAGAGGAAAGATATTAAATGTGGAGAAAGCAATGGAACATAGAGTGTTCGAGAGTGAGTCAATAAGGAATATTTATACTGCACTTGGAGTAACTATTGGAACCGAAGAGGATAGTAAGGCACTTAACCTCTCCAAGCTTCGTTACCATAAAGTTATAATAATGACAGACGCGGATGTCGATGGTAGCCATATTGACACATTGATTTTAACATTCTTCTTCCGTCACATGTTCGATTTGATTAAGAACGGGCATGTCTTTATAGCTACCCCTCCTCTATATAGAGTTAAGAGTAAGAAAGGTAAAGAAGAGAAATATTGCTGGACTGAGGAGGATAGAAAGGCGGCCATTGCCGAGTTAGGAAAAGGGAGTGAATCGAATGTGATGGTTCAGAGGTATAAAGGTCTTGGGGAGATGAACGCAGAGCAGCTTAAAGATACCACAATGGATCCCTCTACCCGTTTCCTTCGTCAGATAACTATTGACAATGTGGCTGAGGCTGACCGTGTCTTCTCTATGCTTATGGGTGATGATGTTCCCCCTAGAAGAGAGTTTATCGAGGCAAACGCCAAATACGCAAATATTGATGCATAATAATTAAAAACCCTTATAAGATATGGATATTTTTGATAGAATAAGTCAGGATGAAGGTGGTCCCTTAGGACAATATCGTACAAGAGCACA
>CAZXOP010000092.1:0-7708 GCA_964642235.1 uncultured Muribaculaceae bacterium | reverse complement strand
GGGCGAACTCCGATTGAAAGGATTACCAAGTCGCTTTCAACACTATTTCCGCTTTTGAATTTAACCACTAAGGTTCCCTCTGACTTCTTCTCTATTGCCTCTACAGTCTCCCCAAGGAAGAGCCGTGTCCCTTTTTGCAAAAGGTGCTGGTGAACTATTGAAGCAAGCGAAAAGTCAATCGGAGGCATAACTTGATCTGCCATCTCCACTATTGAAACTTTTGCCCCAATGTGGTGCAGATTCTCCGCCATTTCAAGTCCTATGAACCCTGCTCCGATTACCACAGCCCTACGAACATTCCCTTTGTCTATATATTGTTTTATATCATCTGTGTCATAAACGTTCCTAAGAACAAATACTCCGGGGAGCAATTTTCCTTCAGAAAGTGCGAAAGGGGGAATTACCGGAACCGCACCGGGGGAGAGAATAAGCTTGTCGTATGACTCTTCATACTCTTTTCCATCGGAGGTTTTAACAGTTACAGTCTTCTTCCTCCTATTTATGGCAATAGCTTCGCTTTGGGTGCGAATGTCAATATTAAAGCGGGTGCCAAAGGATTTTGGGGTTTGAACAAAGAGTTTTTCTCTCTCTTTTATTACGCCACCAATATAATAAGGAAGACCGCAATTAGCGTAGGAGATATATTCTCCCTTCTCCAAAAGGATAATTTCAGCTTTTTCGTCGTTTCTGCGAATTCTTGCAGCAGTGGTGGCTCCACCTGCAACTCCGCCAATAATGATATGTTTCATAAAAAATATTTTGCTTACAAAGATAGAATAATTATAGAATTTGTTATAAATTTGTAAAAATTAATAGTGTTATTAAATAGAATAATTAAACAATAGATGAAAGCAAATGGTGATAATATGGAAGACAGGATTTTGCAACATGCAGAAAGACTGTTTATTAGCAAAGGTTACGCTTTGACCAGTATGACTGAAATAGCCAAAGAGACAGGGTGCAATCAGGCACTAGTTCATTACTATTTCAGGACAAAAGAGAAACTTTTTCAAAAAATCTTCGAGGAGAAGATAATTGTCTTCTTTAATGCTTTTAATGACATTGAGAGTTTGGAGGGAGATTTTTTAACTAAATTTCAACGAAAAATCGAAAGATATTTGGATTTATTATCTGAAAACAGCCAGCTCCCCTTTATGCTCTTAAATGAGATTACGACTAACCCATCTCAGCTTTCAGCGGTTAAAGAGCAGATTATAGCATCAAGGAATAATGTCTTCAACAAATTTGAACATGATTTAAATGAGGCAGTAAAAAAAGGTGAGATCAGAGCTGTAGATGCAGTTTCCCTAACCCTTGACGTCTTCTCCCTCTCGGTTTCTATATTTCTTTTCCTCCCGGTGTTAAGTGGTTTAGATATAATTGATAAGGGGGTGAGTGAGGTCTTTGTTGAGGAGAGAAAAAAAGCAATAGTACAGACCATTATTAATAGTATAAGAGTATGAAAGTCTTATTTTTAATATTAGCACTTGCCTCTGCACAGAGGGTAACTTTAGACCAGCTAACCTCCTCTGCTCAAGCTAATTATCCACTGGTTAAACAGTATGAGTTAATTAATGCAAGTGAACAATTTACATTGCAGAATGCTTCCACAGCCTATCTCCCTCAATTTTCGATTTCAGGGTCTGCCTCCTATCAGTCCCATGCTATTAAAATGCCGTTTTCTATTCCGGGAATAGATATCCCTTCGTTAAGCAAAGATCAATATAGAGCAGTGGCAGAGGTTTCGCAGACAATATGGGATGGAGGAGTGGTCTCTGCTCAGAAGAAAAATATAAGAGCACAGAGTGAAGTGAGCCGAAAGGAGAATGAGGTAGAGATGTATGCTCTAAACGAGAGGGTAAATAACCTCTTTTTCGGGATATTATTATTAAATGAGCAGCTAAATCAGTTGAAAATTTTTGAGGAGGAGTTAGAAACCAATTTCAAAAAAATAGAGAGCTACATAGCGAATGGGGTGGCTCACCGCTCTGACTTGGATGTGGTAAAAGTGGAGCAACTCTCTGTTAAACAGCAAAGAGTGCAGATGGAGACCATGCGGGATGCTTACTTAAAAATGCTCTCTCTCCTTTCGGGAGTTGAGTTGGATTCTAAGACAGAGCTTGTAAAACCAATGCAGGAGGTTCTTAAAGACCCTTCGGTGGCTTTAACTCTCCTCTCTTCCCCGAATCGTCGCCCTGAGCTCTCACTCTTTGATGCTAAAAACAATGAGTTAGATGTGCAGAGAAAATACATCAATGCCAAAAATCTTCCAAAAATAGGGCTCTTCGTTCAAGGGGGATATGGTCGTCCCGGTCTGAATATGCTTAAAGATGACTTTGCCACCTTCGCAATAGGTGGAGTCAAGCTCTCATGGAATTTCGGTGGGTTATATACGGTTAAGAATGAAAGGAGATTAATAGATAGAGCAGAGGAGAGGGTAGAGACCATGAGGGAGACATTCCTTTTCAATATGGGAATTGTCTCAGAGCAGCAGGCTGCGGAGATAAAAAAACAGTTCTCCATTATGAAATATGACGAAGAGGTAATTGCCCTCCGCCGCAAAATCCGCGAAGCAGCGGAGGAGGAGTTAAAAAACGGGACTATAAATGCTGCCGATTTAATGCAAGAGGTAAATAAGGAGCAGATGTCAAAACAAGAGAAAATCCTCCACGAGATTCAACTTTTAAAATCTATAATTGAGTTAAAAAATATAAAAAATCAATAGTATGAGAAAAATTACAATGCTTATATTTTCCGCACTCATTCTCTACTCATGTGGGAATGGGAAACCCTATTATGACGCTTCCGGTACATTTGAAGCTACGGAGGTGGTTGTCTCCTCTGAGGCTTCAGGGAGAATCATTGAACTAAACTTGAAAGAGGGGGATTTAGTTAAGGAAGGTGATGTATGTGGGGATGTGGATTCAGTCCAATTAGTACTAAAAAGAGAGCAATTAAAAGCAGGTATTGCGGCAGCAAAAACCAAAACCCAAGATGTGGAGACGCAGACAGGTTCTGTTAGGGAGCAGATAGCGACTCAAACAAGAGAGAGGGAGAGGGTACAAAAACTCATTGCAGCAGATGCTGCAAGTACTAAACAATTAGATGATATAAATGCTTCTATAGCGGTGCTAAATAAGCAATTAAAGGCTGCTACTTTAACACTAAATCAGACCAATACTGCTATTGAAGCAGAGGTTGCCACCATGTGCGTTCAGATGGAACAGATTAATGACCAAATATCGAGGTGTAGAATTATATCCCCTATATCCGGTCGTGTGTTGGCTAAGTATGCGGAACAAGGGGAGATTACTGCTGCCGGTAAGCCTCTCTTTAAGATAGCTGATGTGGATAATATGTATCTACGTGCTTATATTACATCGGGGCAGCTCTCTGATGTGAAGTTAGGTCAGGAGGTGGTTATCTATTCAGACTCCGGGGAAAAAGAGGTGAGGGTCTATATAGGGAGTGTGGTATGGATCTCTGATAAAGCAGAGTTTACCCCTAAAACTATTCAGACTAAAGATGAGAGGGCAAATTTAGTTTATGCGGTAAAGATAGCATTTGAGAATGACGGGTATGTGAAAATAGGGATGTATGGTGATGTCAAATTCGATTCGAGTAAATGAGATAACTAAGAGCTACGGTAATACCGAAGCGTTGAGGGGGGTCTCTTTTGAGGTCTCTCAGGGGGAGATATTTGGTATAATCGGGGCGGACGGAGCAGGGAAGAGTACTATTTTCAAGATTCTCGCCACCCTTATTTTGCCCGATAGCGGCTCTGTTGAAATTTTTGGTGTTAATGCCCTTACGGAGTATAAGAAAGTCAGGAGTATGGTCGGATATATGCCCGGAAGGTTCTCATTATACCAAGATTTAAGTGTTGAGGAGAATATTCGTTTTTTTGCAACTCTGTTCGGGACCACCCTCGAAGAGAATTATGACCTTGTGCAGGATATTTATTCCCAGTTGGAGCCCTTCCGTAAGAGGAAGGCAGGAGCCCTCTCCGGAGGGATGAAGCAGAAACTTGCATTGTCTTGTGCCTTAATACATCGTCCCAAATTCCTCTTATTAGACGAACCTACCACGGGGGTAGATGCTGTTTCAAGGAGTGATTTTTGGAATATGCTCAAAAGGCTTAAGGATTCGGGGATGCCGATAGTGGTCTCAACCCCATATATGGATGAAGCCTCTCTGTGTGATAGGATAGCTCTTATTAGAAAAGGGCTCTTTATGGGGGTCGATACTCCGGATAATTTTATTCAAAAATTTGATAAAATTCTTCTTTCAGTGAGCGGTAGCAGGATGTATGATTTGTTGACCGATTTACGAAAAGCTCCTCAGGTGGAGAGTGCTTTTGCATTCGGAGCATCTAATCATGTGGTGCTAAAAGGAAATGATGAAAGGGAGATAGAGGAGTTGAGAGAGTTTCTTAAAAAAGAGGGGCATCACTCATTCTCTTTGTCCAAGATAAAAGCATCTATAGAGGACTGTTATATGTTGTTAGAGAAGTTTGCTTAAAGTAAAACTTTAATATGATTATGGAGAAAGAAGTTGTAATAAAAGCCGAGAATCTCACCAAATGTTTTGGTGATTTTACTGCTGTGGATCATATCTCTTTTGAAGTTTATAAAGGGGAGATATTTGGTTTCTTAGGGGCAAATGGGGCAGGGAAGACGACAGCCATGAGGATGTTATGCGGACTAAGTAAACCGACAAGCGGAAAGGGATCAGTTGCTGGGTATGATATTAATAGGCATGCAGCTCGCGTTAAAGAGAATATCGGATATATGAGTCAGAAGTTTTCGTTGTATGATGACTTGAAGGTGTGGGAGAACATCCGACTATTTGGTGGAATTTATGGGATGAAAAGTGCAGAAATAAAAGTTAAAACAGATGAGCTTTTACATAGAATCGGACTTGAAGAGCATCGAGACAGGCTGGTCAATTCCCTTCCATTGGGATGGAAACAGAGACTTGCCTTTTCTGTTGCCATATTCCACTCCCCTAAGATAGTCTTTTTGGACGAGCCTACCGGTGGAGTTGACCCTGCAGCACGTAAAGAGTTTTGGGAGATGATTTATGATGCTACGAAAGATGGGATAACTGTATTTGCAACTACTCACTATATGGATGAGGCAGAGTATTGCGGGAGAGTCTCCATAATGGTAGATGGGAGGATTGAAGCTCTGGATACCCCTGCTAATCTTAAAGAGAAGTATGGGGCTAAAAATATGGATGAGGTATTTAGAGGACTTGCAAGGAGAGCAACACGAATAGAGTAAAAAAGGTATGAATAGTCATAAAAAAATAAAGAGATTTCTATCCTTTGTGCAGAAGGAGTTTTATCATATTTTCCGTGATAAGCGTACCCTTCTTATCATTTTGGTAATGCCGGTTGTTCAGATTATTCTTTTCGGTTTTGCCCTTAATACGGAGCTAAAAAACATCAATATAGCAGTGTTAGATCCTTTTCAAGATGAGGCCTCTAAACGTATTGTACATCAGCTTGATGCAAGTAGTTATTTTAACCTTTACGGATATGTAGATAATGTGGAGCAAATCAATGATTTGTTCTTAAAGGGGAAGGTCGATTTAGTTATAGTTTTTAGCGAAAATTTTTATGAGAGCTCCCTTCATACAGGAGATGCCTCTATACAGATAATTTCTGATGCCTCCAATACTAATACGGCGACAATGTCGGTTTTTTATGCTTCTAATATAATCTCCTCATATCGGCAGGAGTTGGCTTTAGAGAAGGAGCTCCAGTCCACTAAAATTAGCTCACCCCCCACTCAGATAGTCCCGATAATAAAGATGCTCTATAACCCTCGATTAAAGAGTTCATATACTTTCGTTCCCGGGGTAATGGGGATGATTTTAATGTTAATCTGTGCAATGATGACTGCTGTTTCTATAGTCAGGGAAAAGGAGCGAGGGACCATGGAGCTCTTACTTGTCTCTCCCACCAGACCGCTTGTGATAGTCACTGCCAAGACAGTCCCCTATCTTGTGATATCTATTGTAAACCTAATAACGATACTTCTTCTTTCAGTCTTCCTTCTAAAAGTCCCTATTACGGGGAGTATTGCATGGCTGTTTGTAATTTCTTCTATTTTTATTGTCGTTTCTCTCTCGTTAGGGATGTTTTTCTCTTCACTTGTAAAGACTCAGGTAACAGCCATTCTCGCCTCGGCATTAGGGTTAATGCTCCCCACAATGCTCCTTTCGGGGCTGATTTTCCCAATTGAGGGGATGCCTCGTCTCCTTCAATGGATATCATATATTGTTCCGGCGAGTTGGTATATAGATTCTGTGAAAACGATAATGATACAGGGGTTGGGGATAAAATATGCGTTAAACGATTTGTTGGTGTTGCTCTCCATGGCAGCCGTTTTTTTATCAGTTAGTTTATTAAGTTTCAGAAAAAGATAGCAAAGAGATGTTGAAATATTTACTTGAAAAAGAATTTAAACAGTTTGTACGAAACAAATTCCTTCCAAAATTGGTGGTAGGAATGCCCATTCTCGTAATTCTCCTTTTTCCTTGGGCTGCCACCATGGAGGTAAAAGATTTTAACCTATCGATAGTAGATCATAACCACTCCATAACATCTCAACGCCTGATTTCTAAAATTGCATCCACAGGTTACTTTCATATCGCTAATGTCTCTTCAAATAGCTTAGATGCATCACAATGTATAGAGTATGGTACTTCAGATGCAATTATTGAGATCCCATTTGACTTTGAAGAGTCCCTTGTCAGGGAGGGGAAGGGGGAAGTTCTTATTTCGGCAAATGCGGTAAATGCGATGAAAGCAGGTCTTGGAACCTCCTATTTAAGTTCCATAATATCTGATTTTTCTACAGAGTTTTCTCGTTCTTCTCCAAATTCTGCAAAGATTACTGCTACTATCGGCGGTATAGATGTGGTCCCCTATTTTAAGTTCAATCCTAAGATGGACTATAAACTCTTTATGGTTCCTGCCCTTATGGTTATGATTCTTACTCTGATATGTGGATTTCTCCCTTCACTTAATGTGGTGAGCGAAAAAGAGATAGGTACGATAGAGCAGATAAATGTTACCCCTATTCCTAAAGCTCTTTTTATCTTAGGAAAACTAATTCCCTATTGGATAATAGGGCTTATAATGCTTACTATTGCTATTCTGTTAGCTTATTTTGTGTATGGATTTTGGCCTCAAGGGAGCCTTCTCTCTTTATATTTTGTAAGTCTTGTTTATATTTTTTCTGTCTCAGGAATGGGTATTATTATCTCCAATTACTCTAATAATATGCAACAGGCTATGTATGTAACATTTTTCTTTGTGTTGATTATGTTCTTAATGAGTGGGTTACTAACCCCTGTATCTAGTATGCCTAATTGGGGACAAGCAGTAGCATCACTCTCTCCACTTACATATTTTGCAAGAATATTACGTGCTATCTATTTGAAAGGGAGTGGAATTTTAGATGTCCTCCCTGACCTTGGGATGTTACTGGTCTTCTTTGTCTCTTTGACCTCGTTTGCTGTGGTGAGTTACCGTAAAAGGGGATAGAAAATTGATATTATTTGTCAGTTTTATAAAAATAAATTACATTTGCACTCCCAAACCAGCCCAGGTGGTGGAATAGGTAGACACGCAGGACTTAAAATCCTGTGAACAGTAATGTTCGTACGGGTTCGATTCCCGTCCAGGGCACTAAAA
>CAZXOP010000091.1:0-7736 GCA_964642235.1 uncultured Muribaculaceae bacterium | reverse complement strand
GTTTAAAGAGTGCCTTGAGATCTCCGAACGCCTCCTTTACCACCCACACGATTTAATTCAAAAAGCAGTCGGGTGGACACTAAGGGAGATGGGTAAAGTAAACCGCGAATTATTGGATAGATTTTTAGAACAATACGCTGCTACAATGCCTCGCACAATGCTTAGATATGCCATTGAGAAACACTCAGAACAAGAGAGGAAAATTTGGATGCAGAAGAGGAACTCGACTACTTCTTAAAATTGTCGAAATTAAAAGGGAGGAGTGCCTCCACAGCAGGAAAAACAATAATAGATCTCTCTCCACCCACAATTACCCTTATTCCCTTTCCGGCACGCATCTGAGACTCTGCCATGACTTGGCGGCATGCTCCGCAAGGGAAGGTGGGATCTGGGAGCATTTTTCCATCTTTTACTGCCGTAACAGCAATAGTTTCAATATTTTCTGAGGGGTAATTTGCATGAGCATAAAAAATAGCTGTCCTCTCCGCACAAAGCCCTGAGGGGAATGCAGCATTTTCTTGATTGGAACCGGAAAGTATCTCTCCATTTGAAAGACGAAGAGCGGCGCCAACACTAAAACCCGAATAAGGAGAGTATGAACCTTTGGTAGCCTCTATCGCCCTATTTAACAACTCCTTATCACTCTCAGATAGTTGGTTTGGTGAGGTATATTCTTCGAATTCAATAGTAATTTTCTTTGTAGCCATAAATAATTTTTTCCAAAGTTATAAAAAAACCCCCTTAAAAGTGTTATTTTTGCAATTAAAGGCTCAAAAGGTATGAATAAAACCATTTTATTGTCCATTGTTCTGCCCCTTACGCTCCCATTTCTGCTTCAGGCGCAACCAAAGAAGACACGTCAAGAGTATATTGACACATATAAAGAGATTGCTGTAAAGCAGATGAAATCCCATGGAATACCTGCAAGTATTACATTGGCACAAGGGTGTTTAGAATCAGGCAATGGAAATTCCCCACTTGCAACTGAAGGAAACAACCATTTTGGCATTAAATGCCATAAAGACTGGAATGGTCCTACTATACATCAAGATGACGACGAAAAAAACGAATGTTTTAGGAAATACCGCAGGGTAGAAGACTCTTTTGAAGATCATGCAAATTTTCTAAGATATCGTGACAGATACGCTTTCCTTTTCGACCTCCCCATTACTGACTATAAAGGGTGGGCTTTCGGACTTAAAAAAGCAGGGTATGCCACTAACCCACAATACCCTCAGATGCTTATAAAAATTATTGAAGATTATAATTTGACACAGTTTGATGTGGAGGCAGAGGAGAAGCACTCCCAAAGCCATTCATACCTTCCCCCCTCCCCTACAGAGCTTCAGAAAGTCAGGGAGTTAAAACCTGCTAAAAGCTCTTACCTCTATAAATATTCATTTAATAGGACTCTCTATATACAGAATGGTGTGGCATATATTTTCTCAAACGAAAATGACACTTATGAATCTATAGCCAAAGAGTATAACCTTTTCGAAAGAGAATTACTGAAATTCAATGATTTACAAAGTGCACCTAAGGTGATTTTGCCCGGGACTGTGGTCTATATCCAAAAGAAAAAGTCAAGGGGGCAGAAACACTTAGATATTCATATTGCTGAAGAGGGTGACACCTATTATGCTATTTCACAAAGGTATGCAGTAAGACTTGAGAAAATTTCCGAATACAACAATATTAACCCCTCCGATACCCCTTCTGAAGGAGATGAAATTTTACTCAGAAGAGGAACTAAAAACAGATATTAATGAAACCTCTCTCAAAGAGAAGCTATATCATCTTAGCTTCATTAGGTATTATTATTGCTATTGCCCTCATATTGGCTAACGATTATTATGTAAAATACAAAAAGCCAAATGTCTCCAAGGAGACTGTTCTGTGCATCTATAAAGACTATACTTATATGGAATTTATGGATACATTAAAAGCCAAAGGGGCTCTTAAAAATTGGAATAGCTTTAAGAGAGCCTCTTCTAGCAAAGAGTTGGAGAAAGTTTTTGAACCGGGGAGGTATCTTATAAAAGAGGGGATGAATAATCAATATATCATAAGAATGATAGCCAATGGTTGGCAAACCCCTGTGAATATGGTCTTTCGTGGTTATGTTCGTACCCTTGACAAACTTTCATTCGTATTCTCCAAATGGTTTGAAGCTGATTCGGCCTCTTTTGCAGCAGTAATTCATGACTCTAACCTTATTGACAGCCTCGGATTTAATAAACAGACCTTCCTCGGAATGTTTATCCCGAATACCTATGAGATTTATTGGACTATAGAACCTAAAGATCTAATTCTCAGGTTTAAGAAAGAGTATGATAAGTTTTGGACACAAGAGAGATTAGCAAAGGCTAAATCCATGAAATTCACCCCTATGGAGGTAATTACACTTGCCTCAATAGTCGCAGAAGAGACGAATAGTCCGAATGAATGGAATAAAATAGCCGGAGTCTATATGAACAGAATAGATAAGGGGATTCCGCTTCAAGCCTGTCCCACTGTTAAATACGCGGTTATCGATACAGAGCCGGACATTAGAAGAATCCTGCTAAGGCATCTCAATGTTGACTCCCCTTACAATACATACAAACGCCGAGGACTCCCTCCCGGTCCGATTACCACTCCCCCTACTGCCATCATTGATGCCGTATTGAACTACGAAAAGAGTAACTACCTCTACTTCTGTGCAAAAGCCGAATTTGATGGGACGCACCACTTCTCCACCACATATTCCCAGCACCTAAAGCACTCAAAAGAGTATAATAAGGCTTTTGAAGAAAGAAAAAAATAGGAATCCTATTTTTTCTTGCTTTCTCCCCCCCTCCCCCCCAAGGGGGGACTGATTTTATCCCCTCCATATCCTCCCCAAGGGGGAGGAGGAGGCACGCTGCTACTGTCTTTCCCCCTGCTTCGCAGGTACGACCCGCAGCGGTCTGCTATTTCAGACACCAAACTTCGTTTGGTTATAAAGCACTCTACTATTTGATGAGTTTGCCGGAGGAGAGGTTGATTCTGACTTTGGAGATGGATTTGCCTATATAATAGAAGAGGACAAGGGTATTAGGGTTCTCGAAATAGATAGAGTTGAGATATTTATCTTCCTTTTTATTTATTGGCTCAGGCTCACACCATACCAAAATATATTGTTTAGAACTCTTTTGATATAAGCAGATAACTCTACTCCCCCGAATATCAAAAAATGCAGCATTAAAAAGAGTACTCCTCTCTATATCTTTTCTCCCCTTATATGCAACAACTATAGAGGACTCCTCAGGAATTTTCCCAAAATCGAGAGTCTGTCTATTGGATGAGTTCTTTGAATACCACCATTCTAAAGCCTGATCCGTCAGCAAATCCCCTTCCGATATCGGTATTAGAAATGAGCAATTATCAAGATACCCAAGTAGATAAGTTAGCTCACGTGTAGGGAAAGATTTATTGGACTCCCTATCTAAACTTACCCCCTCAATCAAATTTCTCTCCCCTCTCTTCCCTATTATCTTACCAGAGAACATTGCAGAGAAGAGATCTCCAAATTCACACCCAATCATATTAGCCACAAACTCCCTCTCCTCATCATTTTGCGAATTAAAATTCTCATAAGAATAGAAAAGATACTTCTTACCCCCTAACTCTTTAACCTTCATGGAGTCAATAATAACAAACTCCTTAAGAGCATCATTCTGAACATATCTCCCTTCCAATGCCTTTTCGAATATCAGACCCTCTGCTTTAGTAAAAAATGGAGAGTTTGGATACCTCTTCGTAAAATCTATATATGAAAAAAGTGTTCCGTCGAGAGAATTAAATAGAGTTGAATCCCTCTTAAAAACCACCTTAGGTGCATAAATTGACGCAGGGTACTTTGCAAGAAACTTCTCATACCCTTTCAAATTCCCTTTCGTCATTAGAGACTTAAACTCCTTAGTCTCCCTTCTCGTCTGCCCTGTGAGAGGTGCAGCAAAAAAGTAGATACCAATTAAAAGCAATAAAACAGACCTAAGTTTTCTCATACTATTATATTCTATAGCTCCGCAGCTTCACTCTCCCAATTCTCAATAACTTCAAGAGCCTTTTTAAATACTGGATCCCTATCTGAGTTTAAGACCTTATAAAAATCATCTCTCTTAAAGAGTGCTGAAGCAATAAGGGCCTTCATATAGACCTTTATCTCTCCCTCTGATTTTTTAATCTGCTCCTCATTAGGTTCAACACCTTTATTTTTAGCAGTAGTTACCAACCCTGAGAAGAGTTCGTCTGTAATCAGGAACTTCTTATCAAATGTCTCAAAAGTTTTATATTTTCCGAGCCACTCCCCACGCTTACTATCAACTAATTTATTAATGTACTCTATCACGACACCTCTCCTTATTAAAGAGGCATAATAGGAAGTATAATAAGAAGTATCTTGAGGAACAAAGATATCGGGCATAATTCCACCCCCACCGAATACAGTTCTCCCTTTTCTTAAAGTCTTATATTTCAAAGAGTCAGGGAAATGGATACTATCTTTACAGAAAGACTCCCCTTTGGCAAATCGCTCGTAATAGTCCCTATAATATTTTTCGATATTCCCTGCCTCATAAGGGGACTGGATTACCCTTCCGGAAGGAATATGAAAACGAGCAACGGTTAAACGAAGTACTGAGCCATCGTTCAAGGGCAACTGCTGTTGAACCAGCCCTTTACCAAACGATCTACGACCGACTATAAACCCCCTATCCCAATCCTGGATAGCTCCTGCAACGATTTCACTTGCAGATGCTGAGTTTTCATCTATCATAACGACAAGAGCCCCACTCTTATAATGCCCTGTTCCATTAGCATACTCTTTCATAGATGGTGCAACTCTCCCTTCGGTGTATAAAATCATATCGCCCGAATTTAAAAACTCATTGGCTATATCAATCGAAGTATGAAGATTTCCACCTGAATTGCTCCTTAAATCGAGAATCATCCCTTTAACCTTACCCTTAGTCTCCTTTTGAAAATCAGTAATTGCCTTTCTTATCTCATCTCCCGAAGAGGCAGCAAATCTACTGAGTTTCATATACAAAACCCCAGGAACGACTTGATAAACAGCATCAAGACTAAAAATAGGAATCTTATCTCTAACCACAGTAAAAACAATCAAATCCTCCTCCCCTTTTCTATACACAGAGAGTTCTACAACAGTCCCTTTAGCACCCCTCAGATATTTAAAAACCTGCTCATTGGTAAGTGAGACACCGGCAACATTCTCCCCATTTATCTTTAGTATCTTATCCCCTGCCAGAATCCCTACTCTTTCAGAAGGACCACCCGATATTGGTGCCTGCACCGTAAGAGTGTCTTGTATAATTGCAAACTCGATTCCTATCCCCTCAAACTCGCCATCGAGAGGTTCACTCATAGCCTTCACATCCTTGGCAGAGATATAAGAAGAGTGAGGGTCTAACTCACTTAATATCTTCTTAATAGCCTCTTCAGAGAGTTGATTGAAATCCACCGTATCGAGGTAAAAATTATTAATATAATAAAGAGCCTGCGCTATTTTATTAGCAGACTGGGAGACCCCTGACTTGTTGGTAACTTGAGCTGTACCTGTCAGAGTTATAAAAAGGAACAAAACAAAGAATGCTAATTTTTTCATTTTTAAAATAATTACTCTTTTTTAAATTTTTTAAGTTCAATTATATTTGCCTCTCCCTCCTTGGAAATCTCCGTATTCGGGAAGATCCCCCTTGCCTCATCAAGAAGCAGAGAAATATTTGGATACCTTGAGGAGAAATGACCAATAAGAAGTTTCCCGACTCCCGCTTCGCGAGCACACAATGCTGTTTGAGATGCTGTGGAATGTGTGGTAGTCTCTGCCAATTTCTCCATATCTTTCCCATAAGTTGCCTCGTGGTAAAGGAGATCTACCCCTGAAATCCAATCTTTTAGAGCAGAGAAAGGGGCAGTATCACTACAATATGCAAAAGAGCGAGGTATATATGGACGGTAAGTAAACTCGGCAGGTGAAAGAGTGGTGCCATCACCCCTGATTACCTCTATCCCCTTCTTTAATGTACTTATCTCGTGGGCTGTAAGATTAAAATCAACTACTTTATCCCTAAAAACATTTAACAATGGTAGCTTCTCTTTGAATAGAAAACCAAAAGTCTCAACCCTATGATTTAATGGGAAGGCAAAAATTTCAAAAGTACGGGCTTCGAATATTTTAGTTGGTTCTTTGGCATTCAGCACTATATGCTCTATCTCGTACTTAACCCCTTCCCCGAAATGCTTCATGAAGAAGTCGAGAATCTCACTAAACTCCGCAGGGGCGAAAATCCGCAATCTATTTGAACGACCAAGCATAGCCATCGTGGAGAGGAGTCCGAAAAGACCAAAACAATGATCCCCATGTAGATGAGATATAAAGATAGATTCGATTTTAACCATCGAAAACCTATATTTACGGAGTTGCATCTGACACCCCTCACCGCAATCAATAAGGAACAAGCGCCCACGCATTTTTAATACATGAGCGCTTGAAAATCTACTAATTGTAGGGAGGGCGGAAGCCGTTCCCAACGATGTAAAAGAGATCTCCATTATTACTTTTTGGAGGCTTTTTCCATCTTGTCTTTCAAGTCAGCAAGCTCGGAAATATCTCCAAGAGTAGTCTTTTCCATATTAGAATTCAATTTCTTGACTGCTTTCTGAGTAGAATCAGCTTCACTCTTCTCTTTAGCCTCTTCTTTCTCTTTCTTAGCTTCTTCCCAAGTCTTTGAATGTGAAAGGACTATCTTCTTATTTGACTTATTGAACTCCACTATTTTGAAAGAAACTTTCTCATCCATAGCAGCAGTAGTTCCGTCTGCTTTAGCAAGACTCTTGATAGGTGCAAAACCTTCGATACCATACTCAAGTGCTACTGTAGCACCCTTATCCACAAAAGAGGTAATAGTTCCTTCGTGAACAGAGCCAAGAGTAAAGATAGTTTCAAACACATCCCAAGGGTTCTCCTCAAGTTGTTTGTGACCGAGACTTAAACGGCGATTTTCCTGATCTACTTCAAGAACCACAACATCCAATTTATCTCCGATAGAGGTAAATTCTGAAGGATGTTTAATCTTCTTAGTCCAAGAGAGATCACTAATATGTACTAATCCGTCAACACCCTCTTCTAATTCTACGAATACTCCAAAGTTTGTAAAGTTACGAACTGTGGCACTATGTTTAGAATTGATAGGATATCTTGTGGCAATAGATGCCCAAGGATCTTCTTTTAACTGTTTGATTCCGAGAGACATTTTTCTTTCATCTCTGTCTAAGGTAAGAATAACGCCTTCAACTTCATCTCCTACTTTTAGGAAATCCTGAGCACTGCGTAGGTGTAGTGACCATGACATCTCTGAAACATGGATAAGTCCTTCAACTCCCGGACGAACTTCGATAAATGCACCATAGTCAGCGATAACCACCACTTTACCTTTAACCTTATCACCAACTGTAAGGTCTGCATCGAGTGCATCCCAAGGGTGTGCAGTAAGTTGTTTAAGACCAAGAGCAATACGTTTTTTAGTATCATCGAAATCGAGGATAACGACATTGATCTTCTCATCGAGAGTAACCACCTCTTCGGGATGATTAATTCTACCCCAAGAGAGGTCTGTAATATGTATAAGTCCGTCAACACCGCCGAGGTCAACGAATACACCGTAAGAGGTAATATTCTTAACAGTACCTTCGAG
>CAZXOP010000090.1:0-7776 GCA_964642235.1 uncultured Muribaculaceae bacterium | reverse complement strand
GGGGGGATGATAACTGAAAATTATCCGGATGTAAAAGTTGTTTATACACGTACCACAGATGTACTTATCCCTCTGCACGAAAGATCTAATATAGCCAATAAAAATAATGCAGATCTCTTTATCTCTCTACATGTAAACTCCACCAAATCAAGCTTAGCTTATGGTACAGAGACGCTTGTTATGGGACCTGACAAGACAAATTCTAATCTTGAAGTCTGTATGAAAGAGAATAGCGTGGTAATTCTTGAAGATGACTATACCTCTAAGTACGAAGGATATGATCCAAATAATCCTGAGTCGTTTATTATATTTTCTCTTTTGCAAAACTCCCATCTGGAACAGAGTCTTATTTTTGCAGGTCTTGTTCAAGATAAAATGACAAGAATGGGTCCCATACAACAGAATAGAGGGATCAAACAGGGGCCTATTTTAGTACTATGGAGATGTACGATGCCGGCAGTGCTTGTGGAGGTAGGTTTTATTTCGAATACGAAGGAGGCAAAAATCCTTGCAGATAAAGATTCCAGGAGTAAGATATGCCGTTCCATCTTCACTGCTTTCGGAGAGTACAAAAGGCAATTCGAAAAAGAGCCTCTAAAGAGTAATGAAAACAGACCCACTCAACCCCAAACCACCAAACAGGAAGTAGTTAAACAGGAAGTAGTAAAACAAGAAGTAGTAAAACAAGAAGTAGTAAAACAGGAAGTAGTAAAACAGGAAACAGTTAAAAAGGAAACAGTTAAACAGGAACCAGTTAAACAAGAGAGCTATTTCACAATTCAAGTTTTAGCAGTAACAAAAATTCTAAAAAGCGATAATCCGGAACTAAAGGGGGTAAAATGCGAATATAGAAAAATTGATAATTTTTATAAATATTCAACAGGAGTATATTCCACAAGAGAAGAGGCAGTTAAAGCCCTACCGGAGATAAAAAAACTCTTCCCGGGAGCATTTATAGTAAAAATAGAAAAATAAACAGCAATGAATAGAAAAAAAGAATTCAAAATAGGAGTTTTCGCTATTTTAACAATAGTCGCTACCATAATGGTTATCACATTCCTTCGTGGAAATGACTCACTTAAAGGAAATAATAGTTTTTACTCCAAATATACGACTGTAGAGGGGTTATCCCCTGCTTCCACCCTTTATATAAACGGATTTAAGGCAGGAAGGGTCTCTAAAATTAAATACAATAAACCAACCAAAGATTACACTTTTAAAATTATCGTCAGTAAGGAGTATGAAATACCCTCGGACTCTTATTTTGAAATTTATAGTTCTGATATACTTGGGGGAAAATCCATTAGACTGATTCTTGGAGAGGGACCCGATTTTGCCAAAAGCGGAGATACCATCAGAGGGGTTATTCAGACAGATGCATTAAAAGGGATACTTTCAAGTATAGAACCTATAACAAGCCAATTAACACAATTGGTAGATAACCTTAATACTGCTGTTAACAATGTAAATAAGATTTTAGACGAGGAGACTCAGAAGAGTGTTAAGGGGATAGTTAGCAGTATCGAGAAGAGTGCCCGATCGATAGAGTACATAGCTAATAATATAAAAGGGAGCACCCCTGAACTTACAGCAGTGATAACTAACCTTAATACACTCACTACTCAACTCAACTCTTCTGCTGTTAAACTTGACTCATCTTTAGAGAATGTTTCGGTAATTACCGAGGAATTAAAGGAGGCAGAACTAAAAGAGACCATTTCAAACCTTAAAGAGCTGATAGTAAAGATACAAGATCCGAATGGTTCTGTTGGCAAACTTATGTCCTCCGACTCCTTGCATAACTCCTTACAAAATCTAACGACAGATTTGAACTCCTTAGTGAAGTCAATCGAAGCAAATCCTAAGAAATATTTAAGAATAAAAATTTTTTAATCTTGACTGTTAGGTAGTTATTTTTTTATAGATTTTTTTTAGTTAAATATATTTTATTTATAGAAAAATAATTCCCATTTTTGTATCGCGTGATTATATTAAAACCAGAACTACTAATCATAACTTTTATCGAATGTCAGAACAAAAACATATAGTTGTTTGGGAGCGTTGTCTGCTTATAATAAAGGACATACTGCCTCCAAATGCCTTTAGAACGTGGTTTGAGCCTATTAAGGCTATTGACCTCGTCGGTTCTACATTAACGATAGAGGTTCCGTCTGAGTTTTTTAGAGAGTACCTTGAAGAGAACTACTTAGACCTCATAAGCAAGACACTTAGAAGGGAGTTGGGGAGAGAGGCAAAGCTTGTTTATAAGGTAAAAATCATAAAAGACTCTTCCATCACATACCCGGGCAAGACATCCAGAAGCATTCAAAATCCCTCTTTGCCTGTCGATCCTGAAAAAGTGGCTAATTCGGCTGGTCCATACTCCATACCTGGCATACAGAGATATAATATAGAGTCCCATCTTAATAATAATTACTCTTTTGATAACTTTATAGAAGGGGACTGTAATAAACTTGCTCGATCAGCAGGTATAGAGATCTCTAAAAAACCAGGAAATAACATCTTTAACCCCCTATTTATATATGGAGGGTCAGGACTTGGTAAGACTCATCTTGCCCAAGCCATTGGTATAAAGATAAAGGAGATGTTCCCTGAAAAGATAGTTTTATACATTAGCGCAAATCTTTTCCAAAACCAATTCGTTGACGCGGTTACAGTTAAGAATAAACTGACTGATTTTCTCCACTTTTATCAATCTATGGATGTCCTTATTATAGATGATGTTCATGAGTTTGCAGAGAAACATAGTACACAGAATGCTTTTTTCAATGTGTTCAACTATCTCCACCAGTCAGGTAAACAGCTTATTTTAACCTCAGACAGGCCCCCTGTAGAACTTCAGGGACTTGAGCAGAGACTCCTTTCAAGATTTAAGTGGGGACTTACTGCCGAACTCCTCCCCCCTAATTATCAGACAAGAGTTGACATACTAAAGTCCATGAGTTTTAACGAGGGAATGGATCTTCCTGAGGATGTTATAGAGTATATTGCTTCTAAGATTACAAGCAATATAAGAGAGTTGAGAGGGACTCTTATCTCACTTATGGCCCACGCTACTCTTACAAAAAAGAAAATCACACTTTCACTAACGCAGAGCCTTATAGATAAGATAGTTAGTAATCCTAAAGATGATATTAACATCTCTAAAATTAATAATACTGTCTGCAACTATTTCAGGATAAGCAATGAAATGTTTATGTCTAAGACGAGAAAAAGGGAAATAGTACAAGCAAGACAGATAGCTATGTATCTTAGCAGAACTCTCACTAATACTTCTCTCGATTCCATTGGGTCACAGATAGGAGGGAAAAATCATGCTACTGTTCTGCACGCATGCAATACAGTATGTGATTTAATGGACACCGATCGCACCTTCCGTCAGTATATAACCGATATCGAGAAGCAGCTACGTAGTAACAGCTAATAATCGACTTCGCTCAACAATCGAAGTACTAAATAATATATATTATGACCACAGAGAGAATACTCACCTATTTCAGGGAGATACTTACCATTCCAAGAGAATCAGGGCACGAAGAACATATTATATCCTATCTACTCGATTTTGCTAAAAAGCATGGACTTGAGCATAAAAGAGATGAAGTAGGGAATGTCTTAATTGTTAAAGAGGCTACCCCCGGTAGGGAGAACTCACCGACTATTATCCTCCAGAGTCATTCTGATATGGTGTGTGAAAAAAATAGCGGGGTTACTCATGATTTCTCAAAAGATCCAATAAAAGCTGTTATTGAAGATGGGTGGTTAATAGCTAAAGAGACCACACTTGGAGCCGATTGCGGTATAGGTATAGCAGCACAGTTGGCTGTATTGGAGTCTAAAAGCATTTCCCATGGCAAGATAGAGGCTCTCTTCACAGTCTCCGAAGAGACAGGGATGGATGGGGCTTTCGCTTTAACCGAAGATTTTATGACAGGCTCAATACTTATAAACCTCGATTCTGAGGATGAGGGAGAACTCTTTATTGGGTGCGCTGGGGGGATTGATACTACTGCTAAATTCAACTACACCCCTACACCTATTCCCAATACTGATCGTCTCTATTATAGAGTCGGTTTTGAAGGGGGACTTGGTGGACATAGTGGAGATGATATAGATAAAGGGCGTTCAAATGCGATTCAGTTGCTTTCACGTTCACTTTATAAAATAATGAATAGTTACGATATCGCTATTCATATTATAGATGGAGGAAATAAACGCAATGCTATAGCGAGAGAGGCTTATGCAATCATCTCATTTAACCCCATATATCTAAATGAGATAAAAGGGGTTCACCTTAAAGTGGCAAAAGAAGTTCAGGAGGAGTTTGCTTCAAGTGACCCGGGAATTAATCCTATTTTCAGTGAAGAAAAACCTATCGACCCTGCCATAGACCAAGTGACAGCAATAAACATGATCCGCGTTTTCAATGCCGTTCCTCATGGAGTTTTAGCTATGAGTATGGAGATGAAAGGACTTGTTGAGACCTCTTCCAACTTGGCCTCAGTCAAGATGGAGAATGGGATAATCCGTGTAGGCACCAGTCAGAGAAGTTCGGTTAATAGTGCACGTTACCATGCTGCACAACGTATAGAGGCAGCATTTCTACTTGCAGGGGCAGAAGTCAGACACGAATCCGAGTACCCGGGATGGAAACCTCAGTTAAAATCCAATATCCTCGACCTCTCTGTTAAATCTTATAAAAAACTCTTTAATGTAACCCCGGTGGTAAGGGCTATTCACGCAGGACTTGAATGTGGTTTGTTCCTTAATAAATATCCTCATTTGGATATGATCTCATTCGGACCTACCCTTCGAGGAGTTCATGCACCAGGAGAGAGACTTGAATTAGCAAGTGTCGATAAATTTGCAGCACTTTTGGAAGAAGTAATCGTTAATTGTAAATAATATGTGGATAGCACCCTCTATGCTTTCAGCCGACTTTGGCTGTCTATATAAAGAGATTGAGATGATTAATCGCTCTGAAGCAGACCTTATTCATCTTGACATTATGGACGGCCTGTTCGTTCCTAATATCTCCTATGGATTTCCCGTAGTAAAAAAAATAGCCGAAAAGGCGGAGAAGCCATTAGATGCCCACCTGATGATAGTAGAACCGGATAGATATATTACTAAGTTTAAGGAACTTGGGGTAAAATACCTCTCCGTTCATTTCGAGGCCTCTACTCACCTACACCGTTCTCTTCAGAATATAAAGAATGAGGGGATGAAGGCTGGGGTAGCTCTCAATCCACACACCTCTCTCTCTAATATAGAATATGTATTGGAAGAGTGTGATTTTGTACTTATTATGTCTGTAAATCCAGGCTTTGGGGGGCAGAGTTTTATAGAAAGTTCCATTAAAAAAATCTCCTCTCTTAAGGAGATGATTATTAAGAAGGGGCTCAACACACTTATAGAAGTGGATGGTGGGGTAACATTGGCAAATGCTCCTCTGCTTGCTAAAGCTGGAGCCGATATTTTAGTGGCAGGAAATACTGTTTTCGGCTCTAAAGAACCGGAAAAGACCATTTCTGAACTTAAAAAGTTATCTAAATAACATATTTTAACTCCTTAAAGGCAAAGCTTCTCTCCTCTCCCTCATTGGTTTTAATTATAAGTCGGGCGGCTTTGTCAACCCCTATGATTTCACCGGAGAAAGTGCTATCGGATTTGACATCGACATATTCACACTCCACTCCCAAACGATATAGAGCATTTACATACTCACTCTCAATAGAGTCATAATCCCCTTTGTTCAAGGTGTCATATCTGAGCATTATACTCTTAAGGAGGGGGCAAAACTCGTTATTCGGGACAAAATCCAGAAGGATGCTCCCCTCTAAACTCTCCGACTCTAAAATAAGTGAAGTAGGGTTAGGGATATCGCTACTGAAATTCCTTTGGTTAAGATTAAATCCTATCCCAACCACCCCTGCTGACAAAATGTCACCACTGATGGTATTCTCCATAAGGATACCGCAAATCTTTTTATCCTTTACATAAATATCGTTAGGCCATTTTATAGTAGCTTGAAGACCTCTCTCCACTAGGTAATCAAAAATACCTAATGAGACTGCTTGAGAAAGTGCAAACTGTTTCGTGGAGAGGAGGTTATTGGGCTTAAATAATATACTGAAAGTTAAATTTTTCCCCTGTTCACTCTCCCAGGTATTTCCTCTCTGTCCCTTTCCTGCTGTTTGGAATTCTGAAATCCATACTGTTTTGTCCTTAGAATTTTCTACGTTTTTTAGAGCTTCAGAATTTGTAGAATCGATCACATTGAATCTGTGAATGGTAATATCTGTCATAATTAGTTAATAAATTAAAGTTGGACTAAAAATTGTAGCTATATTTGTGTGGCAAATATAGAAACAAAAATGAAAGAGGTAAAAACTATTGCAGAGTTAATGTTAGATAAGAAGGGAAAGAGTGTCTGTTCTCTCGACTTAAGGAAAATAGGATCAGCTATATCCGACTTTTTTATTATTTGCAATGCAGACTCAACTACAGCAGTCGCTGCTATCTCTGACCATATAGAACAGACTATGTTCGAAAAGTATGGTCGAAAAGTTTACAGAATACAAGGAAAAGAAAATTCATACTGGATAATACTGGATTACAGTGATATAGTCGTTCACGTTTTTCTAACTGAATATAGAAACTTCTATAGGCTGGAAGATTTGTGGGCAGATTCAGTTAAAAAAAATTATGAAGATTAATTATGGAAAAAAATAAAAAACCAAAACCCTTAGACAAAGGTAAAAAACCGAAATTCAACATCTTATGGATCTACTTCCTGCTTATATTAGGATTAGGATATCTTTTTAAACTTTCATCAGGCAGCGAACCTGCTAAGACTGAATGGCTTACAGTAAAAGAGAGTATGATTCCTGCAGGTGATGTAGATAAAATAACCTATATCTCTAACTTACACAGAGCTGAGGTCTATATAAAGAAAGATCACTTGGACCAATATACAAATAAGTTTTTTAAAGGAGTTACCCCAAAGGTCGGTCCACATTTCTACTTTGTGGTATCCGACAAATTTAATGCTGAGGAGAATTTCGAAGAGGCCCGACTCACCCTCCCCGTGGAGAATAGATTTAAGTTTGAGACTGAAGTAAAAGATAACTATTTCGGAAGGATATTGGAATGGATACTATTCCCCCTATTGCTCCTTGGCTTTATGTGGTTCGTCATGTTTCGACCTATGCAGAAAGGGATGGGTGGCGGTGGCCCCGGAGGTGGAGGGATCTTCTCAGTAGGGAAGTCCCAAGCAAAACTCTTCGATAGGGATAACAATGTTAAAGTTACATTTAAAGATGTGGCAGGTCTTGAAGAGGCTAAAGTGGAAGTTATGGAGATCGTTGATTTCCTTAAAAACCCTAAAAAATATACCTCCCTCGGAGGGAAAATCCCAAAAGGGGCACTCTTAGTAGGTCCTCCGGGTACGGGGAAAACACTCCTTGCGAAGGCAGTTGCAGGGGAGGCAGATGTTCCATTCTTCTCCATTTCGGGTTCTGACTTTGTGGAGATGTTTGTGGGTGTAGGTGCCTCAAGGGTTAGAGACCTTTTCAGACAAGCTAAAGAGAAAGCCCCCTCTATTGTCTTTATAGATGAGATAGATGCTGTTGGAAGGGCGAGGAGTAAGAATGTGGGGTTCTCGTCAAATGACGAAAGGGAGAATACACTAAACCAGCTTCTTACTGAAATGGACGGGTTCGGTACCAACTCAGGAGTTATTATACTTGCTGC
>CAZXOP010000089.1:6413-7792 GCA_964642235.1 uncultured Muribaculaceae bacterium | reverse complement strand
CCCCCATCTCATCTATATAATCAAGTTTATCGATTAACCCTTTTATATCCCCTGTTCCATCACCGTCTTTATCGGCAAAAGAGTAGATTAAAAGCTGATATGTTATATTTCCTCTCTTGTTTCCATCCCATTTTTTTTCTACAGGGGTTACCAAAGAAAATTCTGCCGGTGGAGGGGGTTCTTCCTCACCAGGTTTTGGAGGTTTTACTATCTCCGGGCGACAAGAAGTAAGTAGCAGGGAGAAGAGTAAAGAGAGAAATATAAAATATCTTTTAGTCATACAAAGTAAAAAAAGGTTGGTACGGTCTCCCGTACCAACCAAAATAATCTATCTATTGTTTAGTTACTGTACAAGAAGGGGTGTTTGCCATGTCGAGAACTATAGCATAGGTACCGGCCTCTGTAACTTTAATGTTTCCTCCATCATGGACAAGTGCAGAGAGATCTCCTCCTATGTTATAATCCCAGCTTCCGTTAAACCTAAATTTAAACTCGTCTCCCGCATTTAAAGTAAGCGATTTGGAGTATTTCAGAGTTGCCGAATCGAATGTCATTTCGATGTCTGTACCCCAACTACTCCCTTCAAATCCACCAATTAAACCAACTTTGGTAACAGGAACAGCCTCGGCTTTCATACCTGCGAGGTCTATTATCCAATAATATGTTCCATCGGAGAGCTTCATATTGTCATCCACACCTAAGTCAAATTTATTGGCAGAACCTGATTGGAGTTTACCACCTATCCAAGTAGAGCCATTTTTAACCACTTTGAAACCCCAAGTAGTATTATACATGGTAATGGGACCTTTGTAGATACCGGAACCCCTATGATACACTTTCGTATCATTAGTAGGACTCCAAGAGTGTCCTGAGTAGTCCCCTGCCATAACCACGAAATCGGGGAAAGAGAGGTTAATAAACTTCAGCACGTATGGAGCTTTGCTAACATCGAGAACCACTTTATATTTACCATCATCTCCGGAGAATTTATAGTTGGAACCTTGATTAAACGAGAATTTATTCTCCCCGGGAGAAGGGGTCCCTGCACTATGGGTCCAGTCATGATTGGCTCTAATCTTAAACTCATCATCTCTCTTAAGATCCACCTCGTCTGCGGTGAAGGTCTTAGTCGCTGCATCATAAGTCATATCGACATCTTTGCTCCACCCCTCGCTTGCTGCAAATGAACCTATCATGCCGAGAGTCTCGATTTGAACCATTTGAAGAGTATTAAACTTCCTATTCAAAATAATGTTATAAAATCCTGACGGAGCATCTATGTTGCCTGTAGTAGAACCATTCCCTTGAATAAAAGAGTATTTTTCCCCTTCACCAAATTTAGCAATGGTAATGTTTCCAATAGCGAAATCACCTTCCCA
>CAZXOP010000089.1:2473-6313 GCA_964642235.1 uncultured Muribaculaceae bacterium | reverse complement strand
CGTATTGGAGAAATATACTATAAGTAACTGCTTCGTTATATTTAAGACGGGCAGGCTCCCAAGTAAGTAGTTTTACCGGATCATTAGGCTTTGACATATCGAGAACAACCTGTGTTGCCGCAGGTGTTACAACAGGGGAAACTGCTGCACCATAAGCATATACAGAGAGTGATATCATCGGACCTTTAATCTCTCCGCTCGTCATGGCTACTGAGGCAAAGAAATTCATATCAAAAGTGTCATTTACAGGGAGAGATGGAAATTTCTGATAAATGAGCGTCTTAAAATCTGATTTTTTCGCAACATAATAGAGATTTGTGGTCGAAGCTAAGACAGCAGTATCTTTTCCAAAAACTGCATAGAGTCTGTAAGTGCTCTCTCCTTCAATAAAGCGAGCCTTTTTCCACGAGAAATTTACCTCTTCTGCCATAGTGTTGGCAGTAAGAATAATATCAGAGTGCGCACTCAATTCCGGAGCAACCGGAGCTTTTGAAAAAGCATCTTCCCCAATTACTTGACAAGAAGCAACTGCAAAAGCAAATGCGGCAACTGCGAATATATATTTTAATGCTTTCATAATCATATTCATTAAATGTTACTGTTTTTCCATTACTATGACAAAAGGAGTTCTATTGCCATATAATTTCATAATATAAGTGCCTGCAGAGGGAACAGCTAAATTGCTGCCACCTTTTACAAGTTCAAGACCACCTGCCACATCAAAGCTCGGATTTCCACCTCCACCATACTTATCATCCCAACTACCATTTAGACGGACAAGAAACTCAAGTTTACCGGCAGCAAAAGTAACCCCGGTGGTTGCCCAAACGTTTAACAGAGGATCATAAGTAAAATCAACATCATTGCTCCATCCGTTACTCTCATTGAAAGCACCTATAATAGAGACCTTAGAGATATCCTTCTTAGATATGGTCATATTACCCTTATTAAACGAAAGGATAAATTTAGTGGTTTTACCACCTGCAATATCTATCGACAAGTCCCCTGCACCGGCATCAAATCCTGTCCAAGCCTGTGTAATATCACTTTTCCCCCAGTTTCCTTCAGACCAGTTTCTGGCAGAAGTAACCTTGAAATAAGTGAAATTATCGTTAGGAAATGCATCTGAGGGTTTTAAGTCTATAAGAGTATTATATACGTTTGTTCCTCCATTAGTTTCCCAGAACTCGTTAGCCTTTTCCACTTTCCATCCCTGATATGCACCAGGCATATACATCGGTCTTAGAGGGGCTTTATATGTGGTAATAGAATAGGCTACATCATTAGATTTAATCGAACCTGCATTGGTACCATATACTCTTGCGACAAGAAACGATTTAACACTCCCAGTGGTATTAGGAGTTACTTTTATCTCATTACAAGCAATTCCGTTGAAATCTTGTTTTGAAATAGAGAGTGAGTTAGAAAAGGAGGTGCCCACTAAAGCAGTATCTGTTCCAAAAGTGGTATAGAGAGAATATTCAACTTGAACCGGTGCACCAAAATTAGCATCTGTCCAGTTAAAAATTACCCCTTCTGAGGAGACGTTATCAGCATTGATGATAACGTTCGCCATGGCACTTAAAGTCGGAGCTTTAAATTCACTCTTTGGAGCAAGCTTGACTTTCTCAATATTCATCTCACAAGAGGAGAAGAAGAGAATCAGAGCCACCGACATTATAATATATTTTAGATATTTCATAATCTTTATTCTTTATAAATTACTATTAATACCCGAAATTTTGAACCAATTCTGGGTTTGCATTTATATCACTTAAAATAATAGGATATACTGTGCGGTAATTTGGAAGAGAGACCTTACCATTCATAACTCCCCCTTTAAGTGTCCAAGGGAATGACATAGAGGTAAAATAGCCATAGCGAATTAAGTCGGTACGTCTATGGCCCTCCCACATAAGTTCTCTTGCTCTCTCATCTAATAACCAGTCTAATGTAAGAGTGGCAGGAGTAGTGCCTGTAACACCGGCACGGGCGCGAAGCTGATTAATATACCCTTTAGCTACTGCATCTGTTACTACTCCGTTATTTAAACGAGCATCTGCTTCAGCATAGATAAGATACATCTCGGCTAAACGGAAAACAGGGAAGTCAATAGAGGAGAATTTGTAATTAGATACTGCGTCAGAAACAGCAGTCCCATTCGATGAAAGTCCGGAGAACTTCCAACATCTCCAACCTGTATCGGTAGTGGTATTGTCAAATTTCTCTGTGGAACCTATATTATAGAAGAATGCGCGTTTATCGCTTGTTGCACGATTATAACCGAATCCTGTCGTGGCACCCCACTCAACTCCGTTAAGTTCAAACCTCTTAACATAATCAGCAGCCACGTGATATCCGTTCCAGTTTTCAGGGTTTATAAGTTTGCCGGGGCCTACAACGGCTGCGCCGATAGCACTATTTGCTGCAGAACTTAAAGTTGCTGAAACCAGGTGAGTGGTACCTCCCCAGCTTTGAGTTTTATCTTTATCATAGGAAATTCCATAAATAAACTCATTTGCTGCCGCACCGTTTGTGGTATTGTCCTGCATAAAGAGTTGCTGATAATTAGGATGAAGAACATATCCCATCTCAATAACTTGCTTCGCAGTAGTTTTAGCCTTCTGCCACTCTGCTTTTCCTGTATAAACCTCAGCATTCAGGTACATTCTTGCCAAGATGGCCAATGCAGCCCCTTTATTAACTCTCGGATATACCACTTCGCTCTTATTAGGGAGCTTTGAAGCATCACTTGCAAGATCTAATAACTCTGTCTCAATCCAGGCATAAAGACCGGCACGTCCAATCTGTTTGGGAAGGTCACCTCCAATATTTTCTTCGGTAGCAAAAGGAGGGTTTCCAAAGAGATCGAGCAACAGGTAATAGAACAATGCTCTATGTACCCTCGCTTCCGCACGGTAAACCTCGATTTTATCTGCAAAAGCAGTATGACCCCTTTCAGAAAGTTTTGTAGGGGAGGTTTGAATCAGATACTCGTTTGCAAGAGTAATCCCCTTCATACAACGAGTATAAACTGCAATTATCGCCTCGTTATCGGCAGAAGTCCATTTATGATACTGGATAGGATTAATGTAGTTATCCCCCCAGATTATCTTAAATGAGTCAGTTGAAAGTTCGTTTAGAACCATGTACATACGACAAAGTTCGCTCTGTCCTGCATCACTCACAGCTATGTCGGAAGAACCTGGATCGCCCTGGCTTACTAAAGCCCAATAACCATAAATGTATGTTAAGCCACTTAAATAGCTCGCTTCATCCACGTATGCAGTTTCAGAGGTAGAGTCTGTCTCATTAAGCGGCAGAGTATTCAAATCGTTCACACAAGAGGAGAACAAAAACACTGATAATGTAGCCGCAACAAATATGTTTTTAATTACTTTTTTCATTTCTACCATTTTATTAGAAGTTAATGCTTAAACGTAATGTATAGAGACGAGGACGTGGGATAATATTATTATCAACTCCATCCATAGAGACTATTTCAGGATCAAGTCCTCTATACTTGGTTATTACAAACACATTTTGAACTGATGCTGCAACACGAATCTTAGCATTGTTTTTAGGTTTAAAAGTATATCCCAAGTTTATATCATCTAATCTAAAGAAGGAGGCATTTTCGATAAACATATCAGAGTATTTCTGATTGTTCTCCATTGCAGCCGTCCATCCGGGGATTAAATAATGAGAAGAAAGATTATTTAGATAACCTTTATTAAAGTCATCGCTATATGAGGTAGCATACCCCATAGCTACTCTATTGATAACATAGTTCCCGATAGAGCCGTGTCCATTAAATCCAAAATCCCAATTCTTATATGA
>CAZXOP010000089.1:0-2373 GCA_964642235.1 uncultured Muribaculaceae bacterium | reverse complement strand
GGAATAACATTAACTGAAAACTCAACCCCTTTATTCTGCATATTTCCGATATTGGAAATAATCGAGTTGCCGAAGTTAGAGCCGAGAGGAGTAGAGATAACGTTTAGAAGGTCATAGGTATATCTGTAATATGCCTCAACGCTCCCTGTTACTCTGTCCTTTAAGAACCCGTAGTCAAGTCCTACATTATATGTCTCTGTGGTCTCCCATTTTAGATTTGCATTATAAGCCAAAGGAGCAAGGGTATAGTGATAATTTCCTCCACCCATATAATACATCATAGTCAAAGCAGAAGATTTAATATAACGGGCAAGGTAGGGATAATAGTCGCTCCCTATATCCTGCTGCCCTGTACGTCCCCAACCAAGTCTGAATTTAAGAGCAGAAACTGATTTGCTCCCCTTTAAGAAGCTCTCGTTTCCTATATTCCAAGCAAATGCTGCTGAAGGGAAAAGTCCCCAGCGATTTGCCTTACTAAAACGTGAAGAGGCGTCATCACGAAGAGTAAAAGTAAAGAGATACTTTGAAGCTATCGAGTAATTAAGTCTGCCGAAGAAAGAGAGAAGATAATACTCTTTAGCATTTGATGGTGCCTTGAAATATAGATCTGTCTCTTGTCCGCGAGGCTCTTTATTATAAAACTGTGTCTCATCAAACTGTATAAAGTTATGCTGCCAAGAGTAACCGGCCATAACATTAAGATTAGAGTTTCTAAAGTCATGTTTGTAATTTAGATAAGCCTCTAATAGAGTATTTGAGTTGTAGTTTTTATACTGAGAATAGAGATCGAGAGAAGACCTCATCGCTAAAATAGAACCTAGTTCATTATACTTTTCTCCATTTGTCTTTGCAATATCATAACCAAGATTAATATTTGCACTTAGGTCTTCAAAACCGTGAACTTTATAATCCAACTGTAAATTCCCGATAGAGCGAAGAGTGGTACCCCTATCCTTAAAGTCATAAATAGATGAAAGGGGGTTAACACTCGACATGGTGTTTGCACTTCCGTCTCCATTCAACCAGTTGAAATAGGGTTTAGTGGGATCATTGTCGAAATGGGTAGGTTTGGTAGGGTCAAATGCTAATGCACCACCAACTGCTCCACCGCTACTCCAAAGAGTAGTCTGGTAAACCCCTTTTACATTCATATTAACTGATAAATGATTATCGAAGAATTTAGGAGAGAGAGATAAGTCTACGTTTGCCCTCGAATTGTCCCCCACTTTAAGGGTGGCTTGGTCAAGGTTATAACCCAAACTTAAGCGGAAAGGAAACCCTTTTCCTCCACCATAAACAGATAAACTCTGGTCAGTGTTAAATGCAAGTCTATAAATCTCCTTCTGCCAGTTTGTAGAAGCAGTCCCTAGTAGGGAAGCAATAGTTGCATTACCGGGATAGGTAGTAGTCATAAAATTACGAAACTCATCCCCTGACATCATTTGAAGCATAGAAGTATTCTGTTTTACAGTATAACTCGAATTATAAGCTACATTAAGTAGTTTGGACGAGCCTCCTGAAGTCCCCTTTTTAGTGGTAATTATAATAACACCATTTGATGCTCTTGAACCATAAATGGCAGTTGCAGAAGCATCTTTCAATACAGAATAGCTCTCTATGTCGTTAGGGTTTACAGATGCCAATGGATTTCCCATCCCTGCACCTCCGTCACCCGTAACAGGGACACCGTCTATTACTATAAGAGGATCATTAGAGGCATTAAGAGAGGCGGCACCACGAATACGAATAGTCGCCGATGCTCCCGGCTGTCCGGTAGCAGGAGTAACAAGAAGTCCTGAAACTTTCCCGAGCAACATCTGGTCGGGAGAAGTTATTGCACCTCTGTTTAAGTCTTCCGCTTTAATGGCTACAACTGAACCGGTCATGTCGCTTTTGCGAACAGTACCGTAACCGATTACCACTACCTCTTCAAGGTACTGCGAATCTTCTTGAAGCACCACTCTGGATGCTTGAGACGCAAGCGTAGTAAAGGTTTTGTAACCTATAAAACTAAATTCAAGTACGGCATTTTCTTTCGATACAGTCAGAGCAAAACGCCCGTCTAAATCGGTTTCCGTACCATTTGTTGTTCCCTTTTCGAGAACCGCAACCCCTATAATAGGTCCGTTGGCATCAACGACCACCCCTCTCGCCACGTATTGAGCGTAAGCGCTCGATAGGGAGAGAATCGTAATAGAGATTAACAATGTCATCAATCTTTTCATATTAATAACTGCTTAATGGATAGATAATTAATTTTTAGGATAATATATTTTATTTTTAAAAAGTTTCAACTGAACAGGGTCGTCTTTATCATCAACGAACAATACCGATATAGAGGCTATCAAAAGGCAGACTCCGGAGAAGACAAGT
>CAZXOP010000088.1:2344-7898 GCA_964642235.1 uncultured Muribaculaceae bacterium | reverse complement strand
CTACATCTCCATGAGTAGCAAGTTCATAAGCCTTGTTTACTGCATCCTTAGCAGAAGTTACATCTACTATAGTATCTACTTTGTCGCCAAAGGCTTCGTGTAGCTTCTTATTATCTTTTCCAAGACATATAAGGGCTTTAACTTTCTCTTTTACAAGCTCATAAAGCGGTTCGTAATCATTTCCTTTATCGGTCCCTCCGGCTATCCAAACTACAGGTCTCTCCATACTTTCAAGTGCATACCATGCCGAGTTTACATTTGTGGCTTTGGAATCGTTAATATAGAGCACCCCTTTTATACTTAGTACATTCTCAAGTCTGTGCTCTACTCCTTTGAAAGAGATTAATGCCTCTCGTATCACCTCATTAGTTATGTTCATTATCTTACCTGTAATAGCCGCAGCCATAGTGTTGTAAATGTTATGTTTTCCTTGTAAGGAGAGTTCTTTTATATACATAGAGTAACTGTCATCTTCATATTTAACCATTATGGAACCATCTTCCAAATATGCCCCCTGTTCTACTGAGTGGGACTGTGAGAAGGGGAGCATTTTAGCCCGTCCTACTATTTCATCGAGATTAGCCACTGTTATCTGGTCATCATCACAGAAAATAAAACAATCTTTTTCCGACATATTTCGGGTAATTCGGAACTTTGCTTTTATATAATTCTGCATATTGTGGTCGTATCTATCTAAATGGTCCGGGGTAATATTAAGCAGAATCGCTATGTCGGCTTTAAAATCGTACATTCCGTCGAGTTGGAAACTACTTAACTCCAATACCATAATATCATAATGCTTAGTGGCTACCTGAAAGGCATAGCTATCACCGATATTCCCGCCAAGTCCTACATTTAGCCCTGCGTTTTTAAGAAGATGATAGATAATAGATGTGGTGGTGGTTTTTCCATTACTTCCTGTTATACAAATCTTCTTTGCAGAGTCGTAACGCCCTGCAAACTCTATTTCCGATATAACCGGTATATTATTCTCTATCAAAGAGTGTATCAGGGGTGCTGTGTCGGGAATCCCCGGACTCTTAATAACTTCATCCGCCAAAAGAATTTTATCTTTTGAATGTCCCCCCTCTTCGAAAGGGATTCCATATTGAATCAGAATCTCTTTTGCTTTATCCTCAATAGTGCTAAGGTCTGAGAGAAAAACCTCAAACCCTTTAACTTTTGCAAGCACTGCGGAGCCTATACCGCTTTCTCCTCCTCCCAATACGACTATCTTGTTCATAACTATCTGATTTTAAGCGTTACTATAGTGAAAACTGCAAGCAGAATACCCACCAACCAAAACCTCATTACTATTTTAGCCTCCGGCAATGCTTTTGCCGGTTTTTGTATAATTGCAGGGATTCCCTCTTTTTGGTAATGATGATGAAGTGGGGACATCTTAAAGACCCTTCTCCCTTCACCATATTTTTTCTTAGTATATTTAAAGTACCCTCTTTGAATTATTACAGAGAGGGATTCTACGAAGAATATCCCACAAAGAATAGGTAACAATAACTCTTTTCTTATGATAATGGCGGCCACTGCAATTATCCCTCCAAGTGCCAAACTTCCTGTGTCCCCCATAAAGACTTGAGCAGGGTAGGAGTTGTACCAAAGGAACCCTAGAAGTGCCCCTATCAGAGCCGCAAGGAATATTACAGACTCCCCAACATCGGGGATATACATTATATTAAGGTAATCCGAGTAGATGATATTACCTGAAAGATAGGCTAAGATACCGAGCGTGATCCCCACAATAGCTGAGACCCCGGCAGCCAGTCCATCTAATCCGTCAGTGAGGTTTGTTCCGTTGGAGACACCGGTTATGACTAATACTATAATTATTATATAGACTATCCATGAGAGAATCTCTTTTACTTTTCCATCACCAAATGCAAGCCAAGCATAGTCAAACTCATTCTCTTTTACGAAAGGAATAGTGGTAATGGTGCTTTTATGGCTTTGGGAATATGCTTCCCCTACTTTAGGGGTAGCAGAAATAGTTGTCTCTGTATTTGTCTGCGGTCGTGGGGTTACTTTATCTTTTACCACCACCTGATTACTTAAACAGAGTGTTAATCCTATTATTAATCCGAGAACCACCTGTGCCAAAATCTTATATTTAGGTTTTAACCCCTCTTTGTTTTTACGGAATACTTTAATATAGTCATCCATAAAACCGACTGTTCCTAACCATAGTGTGGTTATAAGGAGGAGTTGGACATAGATATTTGTAAGATCGCCTACTAATAATGTGGAGGCTACTATTGCTATCAGGATAATAACTCCTCCCATAGTAGGAGTCCCTTTTTTAGAGATCTGACCTTCAAGTCCCAACTCTCTGATATCTTCCCCTATCTGCTTCTTTTGCAGCTTTTTTATAATATATTTTCCAAAAAAAATCGTAATAAGGATGGATGTTACGCTCGCTACCATCGAACGGAACGATATATATTGCATTAACCCTGCTCCCGGTATGTCAGAGTGTGCCTTTAAATATTCAAATAGGTGGTAAAACATATTATTGGTTTTGGTTAAAGTATTCTCTTATTATCTCTTTGTCGTCAAAATGGCTCTTCACCCCTTTGACTATCTGGTAGTCTTCGTGCCCTTTTCCGGCGACAAGTATTATAGCCCCCTCTTTTGCTACAGTTAGTGCTGTGCGAATTGCCTCTTTCCTATCTGTAATGCTCAGGGTTTTAGCTCTCCCTTTAGCAGTAAGCCCCGCTTTTATATCTGCAATAATAGCCTCAGGCTCTTCAAATCGGGGATTGTCAGAGGTAATTACTATTCGGTCTCCATATTTCTCGGCGACTTCAGCCATTTCCGGCCTTTTGGTTTTATCCCTGTTCCCGCCACATCCGAATACGATAATCAGTTCGTTCCCATTGCAAATCTCTTTTAGTGTCTTGGAGACATTCTCAAGTGCATCAGGGGTATGTGCGTAATCAACCACTGCAGTTATATTATTCCCCCCTTTAATATATTCAAGTCTTCCGGAGACAGCTTTAAGTGCGCTTATGGCGGTCAAGACCTCTTCTTTGTCAGCCCCTAAAAGGAGAGCTGCTCCATATACTGCTGCTATATTGTGGGCGTTATGTGTCCCGATAAAACGTGTCCAAACCTCTTTGCCATCTATGTTCAAAAGGGACCCCTCTATACTCTTCTCTATTATCTTCACCTTAAAATCTGCGCTACTCCTAACAGAATATCTATAAATATCGGCCTTGGTATTTTGAACCATTATATTACCATTCTTATCATCTACATTAACCAGTGCAAAGGAGCCTTTTGGGAGAGAATCAAAGAGGATTTTCTTACATCTAATATACTCAGGGTAGGTTTTATGGTAGTCAAGATGGTCATGGGTAAGGTTAGTAAAAATGGCTCCACTAAATGTTAACCCTACAACCCTCTCTTGGTCGAGAGCATGTGAACTAACCTCCATAAAACAGTATTGACATCCTTTTTCCACCATTCTTGCCATAAGTCCATTAATGGATAGGGGATCAGGGGTGGTGTTTTGAGTAGGGAAAACTTCATCTTCTATATAATTTGCTATAGTAGAGAGGAGTCCGCAACCATACCCTAAAGAGGTAAAGAGCTGATATAGAAGTGTGGCTATAGTAGTTTTTCCATTAGTTCCGGTTACCCCTATTACATTCAGCTTTGAACTCGGATTATCGAAATAGTTATTTGCTATAAAAGCAAGTGCCCTTCTTGAATTTGCTACCCGGAACGCTGCTATTTTTTTCTCTTTTAGATATGGAGTAACTCCTTCATCTTGATATACTACGGCAGTAGCCCCCATCTGAAGAGCTTTCCCTATATATTCGTGTCCATCTGCATCACTCCCTTTGATGGCTACGAAAAGGGAGTCTTTTACGCAGCATCGTGAATCAAGTGTAACGAAAGAGATTTCGGAGCGGAGTTCTCCTATGCTCTCCACTACATCTATACCGTTTAATATCTCTTTTATTGTCATGGTTCTCTATTTTAGTTCAAGTTCAACAATTCCTCTCTTTTCAAGCTCTTCACCTGGTAAAGGGTTCTGTGAGACTATCTTCCCTTTACCTGTGAATGTAACCTTATAACCCTCGTTCTCAAGGATATATAGTGCGTCTTTTAACCCCATGTTCATAACATCAGGGACTATGTTCTTCTCTATCTCTATTTTACCGGCTATAAGTTCCCCTGTCTCATTTGCACTAATTTCTACCCACCCTGCCTCTTTAATTGAGGGTTTGTTTTTCATGGGGAGCTTACTTACAGATAAAACAATATCTTTTGCCCTCCCTCCGGAGATGTTCGGATTATCTTGAGGTAAAACACCTTTCCCGGAGAGGGGTGCTGACCACTCAGGGTGAGAAGTGTAAATTTTATCGGCAATCTGTTTAAATACAGGGGCAGCCCAAGAACCACCGTAAAAGTTAGCTCTGGTTTTTCCTGAATAGAGTACTACTATACAGGAGAATTGTGGGTCTTCAAATGGGAAGAAACCTGCAAAGGAGGCTTGATGGCGACGGTTTCCCTGGCTGTCGGTATAACCTCCTGTGCTAAAGGCCATCTGTGCTGTTCCTGTTTTCCCGGCAATATGATATCTGCTATCATCCAAACTCCTGGCAGTTCCATGCTCCACTACCCCTCTTAACGCCTCCCTAACCTTTTCTATTGTCCTTTTAGAGCAGATAGAGCCTGATATTTCTTGGGGAGAGAATTGCTCTACGATTCTCCCACTCTCCTGGTAATTATCCACGAAGTAAGGCTTCATCATCTTCCCGTTATTTGCTACTGCGTTATATAGAACCAAAGTATGAAGAGGGGTTACTAACATTGCGTACCCTATCCCCAAAAACGGAAGTGTCGGTTTTGACCACAAGGCATCATTTGTAGAGGTTATGGTACCGGGAACCTCCCCCTCAATATCGAGGTTGAAACGTTCCCCGATTTTTAAGTTATGAAGGCGGGAGATATATTCGGCAGGCTTATCTCCATAGTGTTCTACAACGAGTTTTGCAAAGGCAACATTTGAAGACTTTTCGAGAGCCTGTTTTACAGTAATTACCCCATAACCCCCATGGTGTGCCTCTCTAAAAGTGGTAGTGCCAAATATCCATGGGGCTACACCGGCATCCACGGTGGATTCAAGTGTTACCTTTTCATCTTCTATGAGAGATATAAGTGTAGCAAGTTTCATGGTGGAGCCGGGCTCAGTCCTCTCTCTGATGGCGTAGTTATAAGATTCATCAAAGGTTCCATCTTTCATTTTTTTCATATTGGCTATAGCTCTCACAGCGCCGGTTTTTACCTCCATAACTATGGCAGTGGCACCTTCAAGTACATCTGATTTAGCAAGCTGCTCTCTAAGGGCGACTTCAGTAGCCTCTTGAATATCTATATCGATGGTTGTCTGAATATCATATCCATCTTTGGCGGGGATAATCTTCTCCCCATTCACCGGAATCCACTCTCCGCCTAACTGACGAATCATTGTCCTTTGACCTGCCTCCCCCTTTAACTTATAATCGAGGCTCCCCTCTATACCGACACC
>CAZXOP010000088.1:0-2244 GCA_964642235.1 uncultured Muribaculaceae bacterium | reverse complement strand
GCGAGCGGTCTCCCGTCACAAGAGAGAATAGATCCACGTTTAGGCTCTATTTTCTGCAAGCGGTAAAAATCCTCCTTTACGACTATTTTATCTGCTAAGTATTGGACACTAATAACTTTACCTATAGCTATAATTCCTACAAGCAGGGCTATTAAATAGATCCATTGGAATCTTTTAACGAGTTTATCTATGTTTTTATTATCTGACATCTTTTGTTACTATTTTAGGTGGATATTTGGGTGGTACTAAAGTAGAACCCTCCTCTTTGAGCATCCTCTCCACTTCCCCTCTTTTGCTCAAATAGAGTAATCTGGCATATTTTCCTGTATATTCTGATTTTAGGTTCTTTATCGTCTCTGCGTTTCTTGCTTCTAACTTCATGGTTTCATTTACGCTGAAATGAACAGAGATGTATATTATAACGAGGACAAAAATATATATAACAAATTTCCAATTCTTCGCGAGTCCTCCGCGTAAAAGTAAAATTTGCCCACTAAATATGTTACCTATAATGTTTTTTTTTGCCATCTCCTCCCTTCAGGTTTAACTATATGCTATCTTTTCTGCTACTCTTAACTTTGCACTTCTTGCTCTGCTGTTTGTAATTATTTCATCTCCCAGGGGAAGGTCAGGTTTTTTGTTGATAGGTCTTATTGGGGTAAGTTTTCTCCCAAATGAATCTTTCTTCTCTTCACCATAAACTGAACCTGAACGGAAAAAGTTTTTTACCATTCTATCTTCCAAAGAGTGATATGTAATTACCGACATTATCCCCCCCTCTTTTAATGATTTCAGAGCCCCTCTTAAAAAGTACTCAAGGCTGCTCATCTCACCATTTACCTCTATCCTTATTGCCTGAAATATCTTGGCAAGATATTTCTTTGAAGTGGCTATCGGTGTGACCGCTTCGAGAACTTTGCAGAGTTCCGCTGTGGTCTCTATTTTCCCTTTTTCTCTTGCACGACAGATTAGGTTAGCCACCTTCCTGCTATTCTCCACCTCCCCATATATTTTGAATATTCTTGCAAGATCCTCCTCCCTATAGTTGTTAATAATATCCTTGGCGGACTTCTCGGAGAGAATATTCATTCTCATGTCGAGAGGGGCATCATCAAATCTGAAAGAGAAACCCCTTTCAGATGTGTCGAACTGATGGGAGGAGACTCCCAAGTCAGCAAGAATTCCATCAACTTGTTCGAATCCATGATACTTAACAAAGTTATGGATGAATCTAAAGTTGTTATGAACGACGATTACTCTCTTATCTTTGGGGGCATTTTGGAGTGCATCACTATCTTTATCGAAGACTATGACACGTCCTTTGTTGCCGAGACGAGAAAGAATCTCTTTAGTATGACCTCCTCCGCCGAGGGTGGCATCAACATAGATACCTTCTTCATTAATATTTAGCGCAGTAACGCTCTCTTTCAAAAGCACAGGGGTGTGGTAAGTTGACATAAGCTTATTCTTTAAGGATTTAACCTAATATTTTAGTTGCTAAAGAGACAAATTCTTCTTCGTCGAATTTCCTCCCCTCGAATTTCTCTTTTGCCCACAATTCGATTTTATGGTCATTGCCGGCAAAGACGACATCTTTTTGGACTCCTATACTATCGAGAAGAGATTTAGGAACCGTAATCCTCCCTAATTTCTCATCAGGCTCTATCAAGGCTCTATTACTCATATAGCCTCTCCAGAACTCACTATGCTCTTTGTTAAAGAAATTAAGCCGAGCCTTTATATTTTCAGATTCCCTTTCCCACTCATTGTAAGTAAAAATAGAGAGACATTCTGAGAATAAATCTTGTTTTACCACTAAGCGTATTGGCTCATTTGAATCCATAAGTGACTTAAATGCAGAGGGGAAAATTAATCTCCCTTTGTCATCCAATTTGGCTTTATGTTCACCTACGAATTTTATCATTTTTTATTCTATAATATTTCTCTGCAAAACTATAAAATAAATTCCAATTATTTCCAAATTTTTACAATGTTTTCCACAATTTTTTCAACAATTACCAAAAAAATTAATTACTTTGCATTTGTAATAAAACTAAAATCGTGTGTATGAAAAGGAAAAACTGGTTTATAATGCTCTCTATGTCGCTTTTGGTTGCATTCTCATGCTCTAACAACCCTAAGTCGGAAGGAGAAGAAAATGGAGAAATAGCTGATGAAAAAATTTATGATTTGGCATATATCCAATAGGCCGCGATTGATCCGGCGATGAATTGGAGTAGGAGT
>CAZXOP010000087.1:0-8179 GCA_964642235.1 uncultured Muribaculaceae bacterium | reverse complement strand
AAAGAGGTCGATATCTTAGATATTTCAGATGGCTGAAACCGTAGCGGACCTAAAACAAACCATGATTGTGAACCATTTACCTCTTTCCCTATAATCAAAACCAGCACCAAAAGGAGAATTACAAAGGCATAAATCCACCATGAAAGCCCTAAATAAAATCGGGGAGGGATAAAGAAAATCAATGCTATAGCGATAAGAAAACCAAAACTCATCCAGATAAATTGGTTCCCACTACGAAGGGAGAGTGAAAAAATATTACCCACTTCAGGGTCATATACAGAGGCGTAAATGTTTAGCCATCCGAAAATAGAGAGAATCAGGTAGCAGATTACCAGCACCCAATCTATTTTTCTATATCTTATTCTTTCAGATACCATTTGGCTATTTTTTATGAGTTTTTCCTGAAATAACTTTACCTAAAAGAGAAGTACTTACCATCCTCTCTTCGATCCATGCTCTATTTGGATTAACATCATGGTTGAGGTATTTTTCTACCATTAATGAGGCAATTGGTGCCGCCCAAGTCGCTCCAAACCCTCCGTTCTCTATATAAACAGCAATTGCTATTTTGGGGTCATCTTTAGGTGCGAAGCAGATAAATACTGAGTGATCGTCTCCATGCGGGTTTTGGGCTGTTCCTGTTTTCCCACAGATTTCAAGCCCCGGGACAGCAGCTATCCTTGCGGTTGCCCCAGACCCCGGAGGGGAGTTTACTGCCTTGTACATTCCGTTGATAACGGGGGTAAAATTAGCAGTATCTATAAGGGTGTAATTCTTAATTCTATATTTTTCATCCACAGAGACACTGTCTATCTCTTTTAGGATATGAGGAATGTAGTAATACCCTCTATTTGCGATAGTCGCTGCAAGATTAGCTAAGTGAAGAGGTGTACATCCAAGCTCTCCTTGTCCTATGGCAAGTGAAATTATTGAGAGGGATTTCCATCTCCCTTTTCCATGGATTTTATCGTAGGTGTTCAAAGTAGGGAGAATTCCCCCTTGCTCCGAAGGGAAATCAGAGCCTAATTTTTTCCCGAAACCAAAACTCTCCACATATTCACGCCAGTGAGAGAAGGCTTCTTGAACATTTTTATATTTGGGATTATCAATAATAGACCTGAAAAGGGCACAATAATAGGCATTGCAGGACATCATTATAGACTCCTCAAAGGCGAGAGGAGAGGGGTGGACATGGCACCCTACTTTAATCCCCCCTGCATAATACCCTTTATTACATGAGTATCGTGTGCTCGGGGTGGCTACCCCTTCTTGAAGCCCTATAAGGGCGTTTACAAGTTTAAAGACTGACCCGGGAGGTTGTGGCGACATGACCGCCCTATTAAACATCGGTTTTAGGGGGTCTTTAACTATATCTGAATAATACTTGCTTATATCGGCAAGAATGGAGACATCGACACCGGGACTCGAAATCATGGTAAGTATCTCCCCTGTAGAGGGTTCAATGGCTACCACGCTTCCCACTTTATTTTTCATAAGCATCTCTCCATAATTTTGCAACTCTGCATCTATGGTGGAGACCACATTGTCCCCGGGCACTGCCGGAATATCGTATGCCCCTTGTTTATATGAGGATTGGATTTTATTATTGGCATCACGCAGAAAGATACTATACCCCTTCTCTCCACGTAAAAAAGATTCGCAACTCTCTTCGAGCCCCGTTCTCCCGACATAATCCCCGGGTCGATATTCGGGATTGTTTTGCAAGAAAAGGGGGTCAACTTCGTTTATATACCCAAGAAGGTTCCCTCCCGCATTATAAGGGTAGCTTCGTGTGGTTCTTGGAATCCCTGTAAAGCCCGGGAACTTATGGCTTTTTTCAAGGAAGAGACTATACTCCCGTTCAGAAACCTGTTTGAGAAAAACCTTGCTCTGAAATCCTATTTTTTTTCTATACTTTTTATAGTAGTCAAAAGTCTGTTTTACAAACTCTTCGTCAAGTGAAAAAATATCACATAGCCCTAATGTGTCGAACTCCTTTACGTCATAAGGTGTTACCATTATGTCGTAGGTGTTTTTATTCCCGACAAGTACTCTCCCCTCCCTATCGAATATAAGACCTCTTACAGGGTAGCGGGTTTCATATCGAAGGGCATTGTTATCGGCGTTGACTTTATATTTTTTGTTGAGAATCTGAAGGTAAAACAACTGTACTATTAAGCCAATAAATAAAACTACCACAGAGATTGTCAGGAGTGTCTTTTTGTTTGAGGGGTTTATTGCCATAGTCAGTTCCTCTTGTTTTGAGTAAGTAAACTCATTAGGAAGATAACTCCTACATTGACCAGAGTGCTTATTAAAACTTTCAGTAGTGTATTTATAAACGGATAGCTCATCATCCCTTCAAGAATAACAAAAGCTATATTGAAGAGTGCATAACTTAGGAAGAGGAAAATGGCATACTTACTCGCTCCCAATAGAGGGAGAGAGGGGGTGTCTAGCTTGTTAAAACTCTGTTCATTTATCACTAATTTTAAGAAAGGCCTTCTGCATAATGCCATAGTGGTTAGTGCCCCTGCATTTAATCCTAATACTCCGTTTCCAAGTAAATCAATCAGAAGTCCGAAAGCAAAAGCTGAGAATAAAATGGAGACCCCTTTATACTTAAAAGGGAGGAGTAATATAATGTAGGGGAATATGGCAATATATACATAGATTCCGAGATCTACATAGTTATCCAATAAGAGCTGAATAATGATAATTAATACAAACGTCAATATGTCTCTGATACTTATACTCATTTCTATTACTCTCTTTTTAGAATAAGTTGCTGCAACTCATCTTGATCATTGTTCACCACTACATATACAAATTTAAGGGAATTATAATCCTCAAACAAGTCTATGGAGACATTATAGTTTATACCGTCAATAAGCTTATAGGAATCTATAGTGCCAAGCGGAATCCCCGGAGGGTAAATAGTGGAAAAACCACTTGTGACGATCGTGTCCCCGGCATTAATTTCGGTATGGAGAGGTATTTCGCATAAAGTAGCTTTGTTAGCCCTTTTCCCCTCCCATCGAAGCGGACCAAATGTATTACTGCTCTTTATAATGGCACTTACCGAGTAGTTAATGTCGAGGAAGGAGACCACAAGTGAATACTTGTCACTCACAGATGAGACATACCCAACCACTCCGTTAGGTGTAATAACCCCCATCTCCTCCTTTATACCATCTCTTTTCCCTTTATCTAATACGATGTAGTTATGAAGCTTGTTAGTGCTATTGGAGAGTATTTTAGCGGGGATAAATCTAAAAACGGAGGTCTCTTCGATTTTGACTATTCCTGATGAGTCAGCACTCTCTCTATAATCTATCCTTGAAAGCAGAAGAGTATTCTCTTCTAATAATTTATTGTTCTGATCTTTTAATGAGAAGTAGTATTTTACCTTCTCCCCCTGTTTCCAAAAGAGAGACTTGACCCCCCTCAGAGAAGCCATTGTTCTATACTTCTGGATTATACCATCAGAGAGGACCAACGAAATAGAGGCCCCCATTAATAAAATGAAGGTAAAGAACGTGGCAAAGATGCCCAAAAATGGAGAGCGCCTGTTCATTATCTCATTATTATCTCATCAAGAATGGATATTTAGCAGAGTTCCTTAATGCTATGCTTGTCCCACGTGCAACAGCTCGTAGTGGATCTTCAGAGACATGGAATTTTATATTGATTTTATCACTTAGTCTCTGGTCAAGTCCCCTTAAAAGAGCACCACCACCGGTAAGGAATATCCCTTTCCCGACTATGTCCTGATAAAGTTCAGGGGGTGTCTGCTCAAGAACAGAGAGGATAGCAGCTTCCACTTTTGCAAGTGATTTGTCAAGACAATGAGCCACTTCCTGGCTTGTAACTGCTATCTCCACAGGGTGGGCGGTCATGAGATTTGGACCTCTTACGATGAAAGGTTCCGGAGTCTCATCAAGGTCGGGGATTGCTGCACCGATTCTTATTTTTATCTCCTCAGAGGTCAATTCTCCGACCTTTATATTATGTTGCTGACGCATATATTGCTGAATTTCAGCAGTGAATCCGTCCCCTGCGACTCTGATGGATTGGTTGGTTACTATCCCCCCTAATGAAATAACAGCTATTTCTGTGGTACCACCTCCGATGTCAACGACCATGTTTCCTGTAGGAGCCTCCACATCGAGTCCAATACCCATAGCTGCTGCCATAGGTTCAAAAATCATATAGACATCTTTACCCCCTGCGTGCTCAGAAGAGTCGCGGACTGCGCGGATTTCTACTTCAGTACTACCGGAAGGGATACAAACCACCATCTTTATATTCGGAGTAAAAAAGCTCTTTTTGTAATTAATCATCTTCACGAAACCTCTAATCATCTGTTCAGCAGCATTGAAGTCTGCGATGACCCCATCTCTTAAAGGACGAATAGTCTTAATATTTGGGTGTGTCTTTTCGTGCATAAGTCGCGCTTTCTGACCAAAGGCTATCGGTTTACCTGTATTCTGGTCAAAAGCAATAATTGAGGGCTCGTCAACCACTATCTTATCATTCATGAGGATTACGGTATTAGCCGTACCTAAGTCCATTGCGAGCTCTTGTGTTAGAAATGAAAACGCCATATCATTCTCTGTTTTAGGTTTTTATTAGTGTTTAAAATGTCTTTTTCCTGTAATTACCATAGCCATCCCTTTCTCATCACAGAAATCGATACTCTCTTTATCTCTGATGGAGCCCCCAGGGTGGATTACACTCCTTATCCCCGCCTTCTCAGCTATTTCGACACAGTCTGCAAAAGGGAAAAAAGCGTCAGAAGCCATTACCGCTCCTTGGAGGGGGAGAGAAAAACTCTCAGCTTTTTCAATGGCTTGTTTAAGGGCATCCACGCGTGAGGTCTGCCCGATACCTGAGGCAATCAGAGTTTTATTTTTTGCAAGAACAATAGCGTTAGACTTGGAGTGTTTAACTAATATATTTGCAAAAAGCAGATCTTCGATCTCCTCTTGGGTGGGAGTGACTTTGGTTACTGTTGTAAGGTCGGAAGGGGTTTCAAGGTAGGAGTCCCTCTCCTGTACCAATGCCCCTGCAAGCAGGGAGCGGAATTTCTTACTGCTTGGTGCTGCCAATGCAGTGGTTAGTATAATTCTATTTTTCTTCTCCTTTAGAACTTCGAGGGCAGCTTCGTCATAATCAGGGGCAATCACCACTTCGAAGAAAATTTTCCCCATCTCCTCTGCGGTCTGCAGGTCAATTTTCCTATTGGAGACAATTATTCCTCCGAAGGCAGAGACAGGGTCCGCAGCAAGTGCAGCCATCCATGCCTCTGTTAATGAAGCACGTACTGCACATCCACAGGCATTGTTATGCTTGATAATGGCCACAGCGGGTTCTTTGAAATCCGAAATAAGTTCAAGTGCTGCCTCCACATCGAGGAGATTGTTATATGAGAGTTCTTTTCCATGTAGCTGCTTTGGAAGAGAGGCGGAGCCTCCAAAATAAGTGGCTGTTTGGTGAGGGTTCTCACCATAACGGAGATGAACAGAATCTGTTATGCTTTCACTAAAAGAGGGGAGGTTCTCACCACGATTAAAATAGTTAAAAATCATGGTGTCATAATGGGAGGAGGTAAGAAATGCAAGTGACGCAAAATGTCTCCTCTCTTCTATGTCGGTTACCCCTTTTTTGGTTTTTAAAAGTTCGAGTAGTCGCTCATACCCCTCTTTGCAAGGGACGATAACGACATCTTCAAAATTCTTGGCAGCAGCCCTTATAAGAGAGATTCCGCCAACATCTATTTTTTCTATAATCTCCTCTTCAGAGGCACCTGAGGCAACAGTCTCCTCAAATGGGTAGAGGTCAACGATTACTAAGTCTATACCTGAAATATTATATTGCAATGACTCTTTAAGGTCACTCTCGTTATCTCTTCTATGAAGAATTCCCCCTAAGATGGCGGGGTGCAAAGTTTTTACTCTACCTCCGAAAATAGAGGGGTATCCGGTAAGGGATTCTACAGAAGTAACAGGAATGTTTTTTTTGGTTAGAAAGTCGTATGTACCACCTGTGGATATTATCTCTATATCGTTCTTAACTAACTCATCTGCAATCTCTTTAACATAATCCTTACAATATACTGAGATGAGTGCTTTTTTTATTCTTTTTTGTCGCATTTTTGAGTCTATTTGGTCTTTTTTGCCATCAAAATAAATTAAGTTGTAAAATTAGGCAAATTTACCAATTATTAGTTAGTTTTGTATAAATATTTAAAGAAGATATATAAAAGATGGAGAGATATGCCATAATTACAGCCGGAGGAATAGGGAGCAGAATGGAGAGCGAACTCCCCAAACAGTTTATGGAAATTGAGGGGAAACCGATCCTTCGAAGAACCATGGAACTCTTCCTCTCCCTCCCTTTTAAGGTAAATATCATAGTAGTAATAAACGGGGATTATAAAGAGTATTGGAAAGAGTATTGTCGTAACCACGACTTTATCTTTCCCTCTATTCTTACAGCAGGGGGGCTGACACGATTTCATTCTGTAAAAAAAGGGGTAGGCTATCTGCCGGAGGGGGCGATAGTGGCAGTTCACGATGGGGTCAGACCTTTCGTCTCCAAGGAGTTGATCTTATCTCTTTATGAAAAATGCGAAAAAGAGGGAGCAGTTATCCCTGTTATCAGGGCAATTGACTCTATGAGGGAGGTAGTAGAGGGGGGGACAAAGGTGGTGGATAGGGATAATTATCTGATGATTCAGACTCCTCAGGTATTCCGTTCGGATATTTTAATTAAGAGCTATAAACAAGCTTATAACCCCTCTTTCACCGACGATGCCTCTGTGGTGGAGAGGGCAGGGTACCGTCTAACTTTCTGTGATGGGGAGAAAAGAAATATTAAAATTACTACTGCTGATGATATAAAATTCGCAAAGGCAGTTATTTCTTTAGGGGGTCTTTAACCCAAACTTGTCTCTCGATAGCTTGGTCAAGTGAGATATATGTTTCAGTCTGCTGTACCGCAGGAATATTCTGTATAGTATTAATAAGAATCTCCATTAAGTGGTCGTGATCGTAACAGTAAATTTTAATAAGTAAAGAGTGTTTTCCTGTTACAAAGTGGCATTCTACCACTTCTGACATCTTTTTAAGCTGATCGACAACCTCTGAATAACGATTTGCCTGAGAGAGAGTTAGTCCTACGAAAGCGCAAACATTCAAACCTAAAGTTTTTGGCTTTACTAACAAACGTGAACCTGTAATTATTCCGAGAGTTTCCATCTTTTTAACTCTCTGATGAATGGCTGCTCCCGAAACCCCACATTCACGGGCTATTTCGAGATAAGGCATTCTCGCATTTTGGACCAAATAAGAGAGAATCTTTTGGTCTATGGCGTCAATCTGATACTTAGACATTTGTAATTGGTTTATTAATTAAATTATATTGCAAATGTACTAAAATAATTACAAACTGTAACTTTTTATTCCCCCTTACGATTTAAAATAATTATTTTTTGAATCTCATCAAGAGTAAGTTCTTCTGCTTTTTTCCCTTTGGGGATTTTTATATTATCCTTGTCATGTTTTATGTAAGGACCATATCGACCATTTAAGACTTGAATCTTATGTTCAGGGAACTCTTTGATAACCTTTTTAGACTCCTTCTCGGAATTTTCCTCTATAAGCGTTATAGCTGTCTCCAAATCTACTGTGTAAGGGTCTTTCCCCTTTCCGAGTGAGATAAAAGTCTCTCCGTGTTTGATATATGGGCCGAATTTCCCTTTGGAACAGAGAACCTCTTTTCCGTTATACTCCCCAAGATGACGAGGGAGATCGAAGAGTTTAAGGGCATCTGCCAAAGTGATGCTTTCGATTAACTGCCCTTTTCCCATCGAGGCAAATCTCTTTTGTGGATCATCATTTTCCCCTATTTGTGCAAGTGGGCCGAATTTCCCTATCCTCACTAAAACGACTTTCCCTGTTTTAGGATCATTTCCGAGGATTTTTTCGGTTTTAGCCACAAATGACTCTTTAAGTGTCTCATCTACACGCTTATGAAAAGGACTATAGAAGTCTTTAATAATTTCATTCCATACGAGGTCTCCGGAAGCAACTTTGTCAAAACCCTCTTCAACCTTCGCTGTAAAGCCGTAGTCAAGTATCTCAGGGAAGTTCTTTTCAAGGTAATCAGTTACCAC
>CAZXOP010000086.1:0-8320 GCA_964642235.1 uncultured Muribaculaceae bacterium | reverse complement strand
AAATGCAGGATATTTAACCTCCGCCCCCTTCTTTCAGGAGTCTTTCCTCTCTCCGAGAACTCGAAATACTGTTACCCCTAACCTCACCACAGAGAAGATGTTAAGCACAGACCTTAATTACTCTTTTAAGTCAGGGGAGTTTGCTTTAAGAGTTACAGGGTTCTATACCACCATTAAAGATCAAACGAGGCTAATCTCTTTCTATGATGACCTACAGCGTAGTTTTACAAACTTTGCAATGAGTGGAATAGATCAAAGAAATATAGGAGTGGAGGCAGGGCTGAAAGTCCCCATTGTTTCAGGAATATCACTTCAAGGGGCAATGAGTTATGGAAGTTACATTTACACCTCCACCCCTTTGGTTACTCAGACTATAGACAATAGTGACAGGGTAGTTCTTGAAAATGCAAAGGTAAACTGGGTGGGGTATAAAGTGCCGAGTACACCTCAGCTCTCTGCTGATTTGGGATTAAACTACCGTAGTCCGAGGTATCTTTTTGCGAGTATAGACGTGGGTTATTACGATAAAATGTATATCTCAATGAATCCCCTCCGTAGAACCGACTATGCTCTTATAGGGATGGACACTAACACCGAAGAGGGGAAGATACAGTTAAGGGCAATGACAGACCAGGAGAGGTTCCCAAGGGCTATTGTCCTTAATGCTTCCATTGGAAAATCGTGGTATATAAAGAGGAAATATAACCTCGGAGTAAACTTAAATCTGAACAATATTCTCAATAACACCAATATAAAGACAGGTGGTTTTGAGCAGATGCGTCTCTCTTCAAATAAGAATGCCTCCGGCGAGGTGGTTTCTTACTCAGCTTTCGATTCTAAATATTTCTATATGTTCGGAATCAATTATATGGTCAATGTTTATTTTAGATTTTAAGGAGTAATGAATATGAGAAAAATAGTATTTATAGCGATTATATCTCTCTTTTGTTTGACTTCATGTCAGGAGAAATGGGGAACCCCTGAGATTCCTCCAGTGGCAGAGATGACCCCTACGATGACCATTGCTCAGTTTAAAGCCCTCTATAAAGGGACTCCGCTTCTGATTACCGATGAGACAATAATTCTATCTGGTCAAGTCATCTCATCTGATAAAGAGGGGAATTTTTACCGCTCTTTCTATATTCAGGATGCCACAGGTGGTATTGAGGTTAAAATAGGAAAGACAGGGCTTTATAACGATTACAGAGTAGGGCAGACCATCTACATTAAGCCTAAATATCTCTGTTTAGGTGCTTATGGCGGGATGGTGCAGCTTGGTGCCCCCTCTAAAGAGGCTAGATATGAAACCTCCTACATGGATACTCAGGAGTTGATTAATAGAACTGTTATTAGAGGAGCCACAGGCTTAATGCCGATGCCCATTAAGATAAGCACAGCTTCCGATATTAACGAATCTAACCTCGGCAAACTCGTAACATTAGAGAAGTTTCTGTACAAGGGGGGAGACAATGGTCTTACCACTTGGGCTATCAAAGAGGATTTGGCACTTGGAATTAAAGCAGCCTCCGGAAACCAGAATTTTTACTTAGGGACACGTAAAGTCGTAGTCCGCACCAGCGGTTATGCAAGATTCGCCACCGCTCCCTGTCCTGCAATAGGCTCAACATGTTATATAACAGGAGTCCTTACTAAGTTTAACACCACCTACCAACTCACCCTTATCGACCTTAACGGGATAGAGGTGCTGAAATAGATTAGCAATTGTTATTTTGTCTTGCATATTCGATAAAATATATATAATTTTGTCGAATATAATCGATAATAATTATCATTGCTAATCATGGAAAAGGATAAAATCAAACTTTTAATAGCTGAATATCAGCAAAAAGTAACAGGTATTTCATTTATTGAACGTAATTATGATTTGGATGATATCCTAAATTATGTTTTTGTAGGACTTAGACGTGCCGGCAAATCTTACTTGATGTATCGTCAGATAGATCACTTATTAAAAAACGGGCATAAAAAGGAAGAGATATTATATTTTAATTTTGAGGACGATAGAATAATAGATATTACTATTAATGATTTGGATATTATAAAAATCTCATTTGAAGAGATGTATAATTGCCAACCTATATTTTTCCTTGACGAGATACAGAATGTTAAACATTGGGAGAAATTTGCTCGAAGAGTAGCTGATCAAGGCTATAGAACATATATAACAGGGAGTAATGCAAACATGTTAAGTGGTGAAATTGCCACAACACTTGGTGGGCGCTATATGGTTAAAAATATCTTTCCCTTTTCATTTCAGGAGTATTTAAATCTAAAAGGTATTGATATGAGTAATAAAAATTATTACTATCAATATTGTAGAGAGATAGACAAGCATTTTGAATCATATTTTAGGTTTGGAGGACTTCCTGAGTTAAATCAAATCTCTGACAAGAGGGAATGGTTGAGTAACTTATACCAAAAAATATTTTTAGGGGACTTGGTAATGCGTTATCAAGTTCGCAATGATTTTGCTTTAAGGATGTTAGTCAGAAAATTAGCAGAAAGCGTAAAGCAGTCGGTATCATTTAATCGCCTTTCTAATGTTATATCAGCAACCGGAAAGAAAATAAGTGTAGATACAGTTATAGATTATTTAAAATATTTACAGGAAGTATGGTTAATATTTTCAGTGGAAAATATTGTGGCAAAATTAGCAGAGAAAGAGGCTAATAGGAAATACTACTTTATAGACAACGGATTATTGGGGCTTTTTTTAATCGATCCTCTGACCTCTTTGTTAGAAAATCAGGTTGCCATAGAACTGTTTAGACGATTTGGAAAAGAGGTATATTATTATCAGAAAAAGGTGGAGGTTGATTTTTATATAATGGAACACCAAACTGCTATCCAAGTATCTTATTCAATTAAAGATATTCAGACAAGAAAGCGAGAGGTAAATGCTTTATTAGAAATGAGTACTCATATAGAAGTTAAACGCTTCATTATAATTACAAAAGAAGAGGAGGAGGTAATTTATGAAGGCGACAAAACTATAGAGGTCATCCCTATCGTCAAGTTTTTACAGAAATGGAATTTAATTCCATATTTGTAAAGAAAAATTATATCTTTGCGATATGATAAAACGCGAAATAATAGACAAAATAAAATTAATGGCGGACAAAATGCCTATTATATCTATTACCGGTCCGCGACAATCAGGGAAAACTACAGTTGCAAAAATGTGTTTCCCTAATTATGACTATGTAAACTTAGAAAATCCTGACACCTTAGAAGACGCTAAGTCTGACCCGAGATTGTTTCTTTCTCGACATAAGTATGGACTTATTATAGATGAAATTCAACTCTTTCCAAGTCTTTTTTCTTACATTCAAACCATTAGCGATGCTAATAATAAAACAGGAGAATTTATTATTACAGGTTCGCAAAATTTTCTATTGTCGGAAAAAATATCACAAAGTCTCGCAGGCAGGGTTTTTATAGTTCACTTGCTACCTTTTAGTTTGTCTGAGTTGGAACAGACAAATAGCTATACATTTGATAATTTTCAATCCTATATCTTCAAAGGCTTTTACCCACGGATTTATGACAAAGATATAGAGCCTTCGATGTTTTATCCCTCTTATATTCAAACTTATACGGAACGAGATATAAGGCAAATAGTAAATGTTTCTAACTTGTTTTTGTTTCAAAAATTTATGCGATTAGCTGCAGGGAGGGTAGGGCAGTTGCTCAATTACAATTCCATTGCTACGGAATTAGGTATTGATTTAAAAACTGTGAAATCGTGGTTTTCAATACTCGAAACAAGTTTTATAACCTTCTTTTTACAACCCCATTATCAAAATTTCTCGAAAAGACTTTTAAAAACTCCCAAGTTATATTTTTATGACACAGGTTTGGTTTGCAGTTTATTAGGGATAAAAAATGAAGTTGATTTAGAAACACATTGGGCAAAAGGTTCATTGTTTGAAAATATGATGATAGCCGAAATGATGAAAACTTATTTTAACAAAGCCGAAAAGCCACCGCTATACTATTGGCGCGATAATACAGGCAATGAGGTAGATTGCCTTATTGACGAAGGAGTGAAAATAAAAAGTATTGAAATAAAATCTTCGACAACTATCAATACCGAATTTTTTAAGGGGCTTAATTATTATAAAAAATTGAACGAAAATAGCCATCCATATTTGATTTATGGTGGATTAAAAAGCATGCAACGCAAAGAGGCGATGGTGGTTGCATGGAATAAAGCAGGACAAGAAATACCTCTACTTAATTGCTCAGTTATATAAGTTTCTGTTCGAGAGCCATTTTAACGAGTACTGCGGTATTTCGTGCATTAAGTTTAAAGAGAAGATTCTTGCGGTAACTATTTACGGTTTCTACTCCTAAACACATTTTGTCGGCTATTTCAGGATTGGTATGTCCGTTTACAATATGTCTAAGAAGCTCTTTTTCTCTCGGAGTGAGCCAAATGGGATTAAAATCGCGACGGCGCATCAGCATATCTATCTCCTCACAAAGGAATACCCCGCCGGAGGTCACTACCTCTAAACTTTCGAGTATCTCTTCAGGCATGGCATTTTTTATTACATATCCATTGGCACCATTCTCAAGCATTTCGCGCACCATGGCATATTCTGTATAGCTGGTAAGGGCGACTATTTTGATATTTGGGTATCTCTTTTTAATCTCTTTGCAGAGTTCGATACCATTACTATCAGGGAGATTGATATCTAAGAGAATAACATCAGGTTGCTCCAGTCGTAACCCTTCTAAACACTCCTTTGCTGTATATGCCACTGATAGGACCTTTGCTGTATCAGAGTCATCTATAAGCTTTTTAAGCCCATCTACAAGGATACGGTGGTCATCAACTATTTGTACTGTTATCATGGTTGCTTAAATTAAAATCAATGGTTATCTCTGTCCCTTTTCCTATCTCTGAAAAGATGTGTAACTCCCCATTAAATGAGTTGATTCTATTCTTGATGTTTTCAAGCCCGCTCCCTTTATTAATGATAGAGGTATCAAATCCTTTCCCATCATCTTGGACGGTTATGGAGATTCTATTCTCCTCTTGGATAATTTGCACATTAATAACAGATGCTTCTGCATATTTTAAGGCATTATTTACCAACTCGTAAATAATTCTGTAAATATTCCCTTCAAGCTGAGGATCAAATCTGGTCTCATTACCGAAATAGTGTAACTGTACAGGTTCGACAGAGTTACAAAAATCGTTTAATGCTATTTTTAGCCCATATCTTGCAAGTGAAGCAGGCATCATATTATGGGCTATTCTCCTAAGTTCATTTATGGAGCTGTCAAGTAATTCGGCTACTCTATTTAGCCGTAGAACATCTTCTCCGGCAAGTGAAACACCATTTTTCATATCAAATAGATTTAATTTTACAGCAGACAACATCCCTCCGAGTCCGTCATGAAGGTCGCGAGCAAGCCTCTCCCTCTCTGCTGACTCTCCATCTAAAACGGCTTTTGTTGCTACTAATTGTTTTTCTTGTTCTAACTTCAAAACTTTCTGTTCAGCGAGTAATTTTTTGTTTTTTATTGATTTTTGTCTTGCGAATAAAAAGACAATTAATAAGATCAGGGTGGAGAGTCCCAAAGTGGTAATCATCCTATTCATTCTCTTCTCTCTCTCTAAAGCAGATATTTTCATCTCTTTCTTCTCGGTTTCATATTTAGTCTCCATTTCAGAGAGGCTTTGCTGATAACTCTCATTCCCTCTTTGATTTATTAAATAGGTATATCTATCGAAATAGCTCAATGCCCTATCTTGATTCCCCAAGCGGATATTAGAACAGGCTATATTCGCTATCATATTTGTGTAAATGTTTGTGTCGGTAGTGTCTGCTGCTATTCCTGATAAGGCGGCCTTTTCAGACTCGGCAAACCTCCCTTGCTTAAAATAGACATTGGAGAGCATATTATATGAACCGGCTAAATATGAGGGGAGCCCTAACTCTTTAGTCAATATAAGTGCCTCCTTAGCATACTTTTCTGCTTGAGCAAAGTCAGAGAAGAGATTATAATATATCATTGACAACCCTTGCAGGGCTATTGCTTCAAAATGTTTCTCCCCTGTCTGCTTAAATGCTTCGACAGATTTTTTTTCATAGAAAAGGGCACTATCAGCGATATTCTTTTTATTATAAATATGGCTTAGTCCATCATAAGCTTGACCAAGTCCACTAATATCCCCTATCTCATTGCTGATTTTCATAGAGCGGTAATAGTACTCTTTGGCGTGATCATAGTTCTTTAATCCCATATAAAGAGAGCCAATATTCCCGTTTAGGATTCTCATTCTCTTTATGTTGTTGTTTTTCTCGGCAAGTTCAAGGGATTTTAAGTAGTAGTCAAGAGATTTTTCGTAATCCCCCTCTACATTATAGACATTACCGATAGCTCCATATATGCCGGTCATAAGAGTTTCGTCCTTAATGCCTTGTGCAATACTTAGTCCTTTATTAAGATAAATAAGAGCAGTGTCATTTACACTTATCATATAATAGGCCACACCCATATTTTTTAGAAAAGTGCTCTCCATGCGCTTTTCACTAAGCTGTTTAGATAGTGTTAATCCTACTTTAGCATAAGAGATAGCTTTGTCAGGATCTATAGAGACATAGCCCCAGCTTAAATCATCGTATATTTTCATCATCTCTTTTTGAGTAAGATGCTCTTTGGCGACGATCTGCTCGAGGGAATCGAGATTTTGCCCCCTAAGGCTAAGAGTTATTAGGAGAGTGCTGCATAGTAGCAGCCATTTAATAGAGCAGTAAATTATTCTCATGGTGGTATAATTATTTTCAGTGCAAAAATATATTGATACACTCTGACCAAAAACCCCTTTTTGGGGGTATTACACCTTTTCCGCGACAGATAAATTTGCATCAAATATCAAAGTAAAATTATTAAAAAATTAAATCATTATGAGAAAAATTGTCATTTTATTTACGATTGCACTCCTTACCCTCTTTGCATGCAAGGCTGAGATTAAATTAGCACCGGAAAAGGCTATAACCTCTTTCGTTATAACTAACCTTACACCTCAGGTAACAGGGGTAATAGATGAGGCTAAAAAGACTATTACTGTAACAGTTCCATTTAAGACAGATGTTACAGCACTGATTCCTAACATTATTGTTTCTGCAAAAGCGACAGTAAATCCGGCAAGCGGAATAGAAAAAAACTTTTCGACTCCTGTCTCTTATGTTGTTACAGCAGAGAATAGTACTATTGCTACTTATATCGTAACAGTGGTAAAAGAGGCACCTGTAACTGAAACTATAATGGGGGGAGAGATGAGTGCTAATCGCATTCTGCCTGACTTAGGGCTTGATGTGGATTATATTATTGACGGCATGCTCTATCTTGGAGGGAATGCACTTCTTACTATAGAACCGGGAGTGAAAATTCTCTTTACTAATAAGGATAGCGGGATAGATGTGGGAGAGAATGCAGGGCTGAAAATGGTTGGAACAGCAGAGAAACCTATTATTTTCTCAGGTCCTATAAACAACCCTAATAAAGGGTCTTGGAAATATATTCGTTATCACTCTAAAAGAGGAGATAATTTGATTGAATATGTCCAGTTTCTTAGAGGTGGTGCAGGTGTTAAAGGGTATGGGATGTTACATATAGATGGGACAGTCTCTCTTAAAAACTCGATACTTGACAGCTCCTCATCTGAAGGGTTAGTTTTAGAGTTTGGTGCTTCTCTTATTAGTTTTAGCAATAATATTATAAGGAATTGTACTTTGAATCCTTTATGGATAACCAAGCTTCAACAAGCAGAAAGTCTCGATGTCAATAATACATTTACAGGTAATGGTAAAAACTATGTTTATATTAGTGAAGGAGAGGTAATAGCAAAGGATATGACGCTCAAAGCTCTCTCTATTCCATATTTTTTCGAATCATCTATATTTGTCCCCAAGACACTTACTATAGAGCCCGGCGTAACCCTCTTATTCAATAATGGTGAAGGGTTTGAAATTCAGGACTCCGGCAAACTATTAGCCGAAGGGACTTCGGAGAAGCATATTGTATTTAGAGGTCTTTCTGATGAAGCCGGGTATTGGGATGGTATTATAATGGGTTCAACCCTTTCAGGAAACACACTTATTTACTGTGATATCTCAGGAGGGGGAAAAAGTGATACATGGAGTGAAAACCATAATATATACCTAAGGTCTGACTCTAAAACCATTATTAGAAATACGACAATATCTAAAAGTTATTTTTATGGAATAGTTTTCGAAAACCAGTTTAATGCTAACTGTAGATTGTCTCATTCTCAGGTTAC
>CAZXOP010000085.1:0-8417 GCA_964642235.1 uncultured Muribaculaceae bacterium | reverse complement strand
GATTACGAGTTGGTGGTATTAAATAAGGGAGAGACCCCTTTTTCAAAGAAGATTACATTGCCTTTAGGGCTATTATATAAAAACAAAACAGAAGTAATGTTAGAGGTAGAACCCCTCTCTTCATTAATAATTTCCTCAGACACAAATTAATACAATACAACTATGAATAGGATATTAAAACTTTTGACCATTCTTATTGCTGTTCCCTTTCTCTTCTCTTGTAATGGTGGCAATAATGCCTCTTATACAAACGTAAAACACCCCGAATGGGTTAAATCAGCAGTTATTTATGAAGTTAATGTGCGACAGTTTACCCCCGAAGGGACATTCGCAGCATTTGACACTCATCTCGAAAGACTTTCAGACTTAGGTGTCGATATTCTTTGGTTTATGCCTGTTCACCCTATCGGAGTAGAGGCGAGAAAAGGGAGCTTGGGGAGTTATTATTCTGTACAAAACTATACAGAGATAAATCCCGAATTTGGGACTCTTGAAGACTTTAAAGCCACTGTAAATAAGGCTCACGCCCTTGGATTCAAAGTTATCCTCGATTGGGTGGCAAATCACACCTCGCGAGATCATAGTTGGATTACAGAGCACCCTGAGTGGTATGTAAAGGATAGCACCGGAGCAATACTTGCCCCCTTCGATTGGACAGATGTGGCAAAACTCGACTATTCCAATAAAGAGATGCGTAAAGCAATGACAGAGGCTCTTAAGTTTTGGGTGGTAGAGTGTGGTATAGATGGGTACAGGTGCGATGTTGCGGAGCAGGTTCCCACAGACTTTTGGGAGAGTGCCTTCAGGGAGTTAAGGAAAATTCGTTCTGACCTCTTCTTCCTTGCAGAGGCAGAGAATCCCCCTCTTCAAGTTAATGCTTTCAATGCCTACTACGGGTGGGAGATGCACCATTATATGAATGCTCTTGCACAAGGGAAAAAGAGTATTGCGGAGTTCAATGATTTTCTATTGAAACATGCAGAGAGGTTCCCACAGAGGAGCATTGCCCTGAATTTTACCTCAAACCATGATGAAAACTCCTGGAATGGGACAGAGTTCGAAAGGATGGGGGATGCAGTTCGACAATTTGCAGCCTTCTCCTTTTTAATGCCCGGCATTCCATTGATATATAGTGGACAAGAGGTCGGTTTTAACCACCGTTTAGAATTTTTTGAGAAGGACAATATAGTTTGGAACGATCCCGAAGATTTCACCTCGTTTTATAAGGAGTTGATACGACTTAGAGATGCTCACCCTTCGATGCACACTCCTGCCTGGGGAGCAGCAATGAAGGTAGTGGAGACTTCTCTCCCTGAGAAAGTCTTTGCCTTTGAGAGGACATTAGCAGATGATGGTTTTGTAGCGTCATTTAACTTTTCATCGGAGCCTGTTACCTTTACTGTTCGAGGGAGAGAAGTTTCATTGCCCGCATGGGGGTATGATCTCTATTTTTTAGAGAGATTTAGGGTGGAGCCCCTCTCATGGTGGGTCGGTATGAAAACCCCGTTGCAGTTAATGATTAAAGGGGAGTTCCCTATAAAAGATTCTAAGGTGGAGGTTACAGGGGATTATAGTGGGGTAAAAGTTACCAAGGTTCATAATGCCGATAATCCATTATATCTCTTCGTAGATGTTGACATTACTGATAAGGCAAGAGCAAAGAACTATGTTTTTTCGGTGACAACACCCGATGGGCAGGTTTTATATTTTAATTATTTGATAGAGAAGAGAAGAGAAGGTTCTGCAGAGAGGGTCGGTTTTGGAGCCTCCGATGCCTTATACCTTCTTATGCCCGATAGGTTTGCCAATGGAGACCCCTCGAATGACACCACCCCATGTACTGCTGAACCGGGGAATCGGGGGAATCTTGCAGGGCGTCACGGGGGAGATTTGCAGGGGATTATTAATAACCTCGATTACCTTGCAGACTTGGGAGTAACCACGATTTGGCCTACGCCAATATTGTTAGACAATGAACCTAACTACTCTTATCATGGCTATGCCTGTGCAGATTATTATAAAGTTGACCCTCGGTTCGGAACCAATGAGTTATATAAAAAGATGGTTTCAGAGGCACATGCGCGAGGACTTAAGTTTATACAGGATATAGTTGTGAATCACTGCGGAACGGCGCATTGGTGGTATCAGAACGAGCCTTTTAATGACTGGATTAGTAAATTCGACACCTTTACAAAGAGTAATTTTATGATGTCCACCCACTCTGACCCTCATTCGAGTCTCTATGACAGAGACCTCTGTGTAAAGGGGTGGTTCGACACCTCTATGCCCGATATGAACCTTTCAAACGAGTATCTTTTACGCTACTTTACTCAATGGGCTGTTTGGTGGATTGAGTCTGCCGATTTAGATGGTATAAGAGTTGATACCTACCCTTATAGCGATAAAAACAAGGTGGCAGAGTGGAGTGGAAATGTCTTAAAGGAGTACCCCCGATTGACTATTTTGGGAGAGTGTTGGTTTCATAGCCCCACAGAGATTGCCTATTGGGAAGGGGGTAAAACCAAGAACTCGGATGGCTTTAATTCAAACCTTACGATGGTAATGGATTTCGTCCTTCAAGACCATATTTCTGCATTTAATGAAAATGCCCCTATACCTGATTGGGATAAAGGGATAAAGAGGGTTTACACCTCCCTCTCTATGGACAATGTCTATTCAGACCCTTATAACCTTTTAGTCTTTATGTCAAATCATGACACACCACGTCCTGCTCATATATTGGGGGGAGATGTCAGTAGAATGAAAAATGCCTATACACTTATTCTTACCACTCGTGGTGTTCCACAGCTCTATACAGGGGATGAGGTGATGCTTAGGAGTGCAGATGGGACGATAGGGCATTGTCAGGAGAGGGTGGACTTCCCAGGGGGGTGGCAGTCAGATGCCAAGAGTGCTTTTACCGCCGAAGGGCGTAGCAAAGAACAGAATGAATTGTTTAACCATGTTCGTACTCTGCTAAATTGGAGAAAAACCTCTAAGGCAATTTGTGAAGGGAGATTAAAACACTTTTGCCCTGATGCAGGTTCAAATGCTTATATCTATTTCAGGGAGGTAAAAGGGACTACATCTAATAATCTTGTTATGGTAGCCATAAATAATTCCACTGCCCCGTACAGCATAAATTGGGATATTTATAAGGAGGTTTTCGGTGATAATAGACCAAAAGGAAGGGATGTCTTAACTGGAGTTTCTGTTTCGGTCGGCTCTTCCACCACTCTCCCCCCCATGACCTCGATGGTGGTAGAGTTTTAAAAAGCTCAGTTAATTCTGAAATTTAGGATATTTTCATATTGTATGAGGTACGATTTTGCGTGTTTAGACTTTGGATATGAATTTTACAAATGGCACTATATCTCCTGCTACACTTGCTTTTTCGAGAGCGGTCATATATTCATCTCGTTTTTCTACTGGAATAATCAGCCAGTCATAACCTCCAGATGCTAACATTGTATTCATCAAGAATCTTCCTAAACGACCATTACCGTCCATATAAGGGTGAATATAGGTAAACATAAAGTGTCCCATTACAGCTCTTATACTTGCTTCCGGTTCTTCTTTAAGTAGCTCAAATAATGTTTTCATTGCATCGCGAAGCGCATCAGGATTAAGGGGAGTGTGCATAGAGTTACGGATATATACCTGATGGGAGCGATAGCCTACAATGTCAGACGGTTTGATAATGCCGGCTGTAACGCATGGCCTAAACATCTCGCTATGCCATACAGATAAATCACGCTCTGCAATATCTGCACAATTACCTTCGCTGAGAATATCAGAAACGCTCTTTTTTACAGCTTGGAATGCTTGCCAGTAACCACGTGCTGCAAGTGCGTTTTTTGAATCAGCATCGTCTCCTTCCGGTTCCCAAGCTCCGCTCCGAACTTTGTTTATCAATTCGTCAGTTACCCGATACCCCTCAATAGAGAGAGAGTGATAAGCATCTAATTTATATTGAGCCTCCATTCGTTCCAAAAACTCATTGGGAGAAAAACTGCTTTTTGGAAGGGTGAAGTTGGCAATTACATCTTCTCTCATATTTCGCCACATCAAACGGAGACGTGTGGCATAAGGAGATGGTGAAAGTCCGACATTCACCACATCTATAAACGGGTTTTCTTCTTGAATTACATATCCAATACGTTTCATCGTTCCTGCAATTTCATCGGCTATATCACCTCTTCCGATATTGCGGAATGCACCAATTACTCTTCCTGCTCGAACAGTCTGCCCCGTATCAACCAGTATTTTAATAATTTCAGAACCATCACGAACCATTGCAAGAGCTGTTCGCATAGTTAATGCATCATTTCTGTACATGGTAGGTGTTGCCACAATAAGAGCTTCGTGGAGCGTGTAAAGGTTAAGTTTATGTGGGTTATTGGTATCAATCTTTGAGGGAAGTTCCGCACCTAAATTGAAAATAGAGGTTGGATATATTAACCCTACAACATAGTTATTCCCTTTAGGGGCTCTTATAATAACCTGATTAGGAACGACTGTAGAGCCTGTATGTATTGCCAATGATTGTTCAGCTGACAAACACCATTCATTCCCATAGCGTTCCTTTGCATATCGATTAATAAAATTCCAAAACGAAGCATACCATGCTGTACTATCTCCCGGCATAGCCGTTGGGTCGGTAATAACATACCACCCTTTTATGATAGGTCTTAGAAAGTTATTATTAACAAGCCTTTTTATATGTGTTGGTGATAAATCCCCGCTTTTTATTATTGTAAAAACTCCATTCTGCTGCACTTGTTTAAGCACATTTAAAGATGAAGCTAAAAGTTCGGCTGTTGTTGCCATAATCACATATTGTTTTAGTATAACACGATTATACGCGCGTGTAAACGCAAGACTATTGCCGCTTTGGATTACACGACTATTATGCAAATATATTGCAAATATTTCTGTTATGCAAATTGCTGCGAAGTACGAGTGTGCTTAAATCTAATCATAAAAAAAACCTGCTACGTTTGTAACAGGTTTTTTTTTGAACTACTTGGTGATGTTTTCACGCATGTCGGTGTCGGCTTGGATGTTTTTGATTTTATAGTAATCCATCACACCAATATTTCCGCTACGAAGAGCATCTGCCATAGCGAGGGGAACCTCTTTCTCAGCCTCGATAACTTTGGCGCGTGCCTCTTGTGCTTTAGCTTTCATCTCTTGTTCAAGAGCTACTGCCATAACTCTCTTCTCTTCTGCGCGTGCCTGAGCAATATTCTTGTCGGCATTTGCCTGATCTATTTGAAGAGCAGCACCGATATTCTTTCCAATATCTATATCGGCTATATCAATAGAGAGAATTTCAAAAGCAGTTCCTGCGTCAAGTCCTTTCCCAAGAACCACTTTTGAGATGGAATCGGGATGCTCAAGAACTTGTTTATAAGACATAGACGAACCAATGCTCGATACTATCCCCTCGCCAACACGGGCTAGAACAGTCTCTTCTCCGGCACCTCCGACTAACTGCTTAATATTTGCACGAACAGTAACACGTGCTTTGGCTATTAATTGAATACCATCTTTAGCAACTGCTGCTACAGGAGGGGTATTGATAACCTTAGGGTTAACCGACATCTGAACTGCCTCAAATACATCACGTCCTGCGAGGTCAATAGCCGCAGCCATCTTAAAATCGAGTGCAATGTTTGCTTTATCGGCAGAAATAAGGGCATTTACCACTTTCGTAACATTCCCTTTTGCCAGAAAATGTGCCTCAAGAGCATTGGCATCGAGTTTAAGCCCCGCTTTAGTTCCGGTAACCATAGCCATAACGATAGTATTAGGTGGAACTCTTCTCCAACGCATTAAGACCAACTGTATTAATGAAATACGCACTCCGGAAATAAGTGCTTGAAACCAAAGGGCTATAGGGAAGAACCATAAAAGGATAATAAGTCCAACTATGGAAACCCCTATCCAAATTAGAAGAACGGCTGACTCAGTCATAATATTAATTTTATATTGTTAATTTTTTAATTTCACGTAAATTTTATTGTCATCTATTAGGGTGACTACTATCTCCTCTTCGGGGTCGATAATCCCCCCTTGGGCAGAGACTTCGAGGAAAACAGTCCCGATTTTTGCTTTACCCATAGGGTTAAGACGGGTAATAGTAACCCCTTCGCTCCCAACCTCTATCCCTTTCTCTTGAGGCGAGGTATCGGCACGACTGTCGATATTGGTGTCGAGGCTTATTTTTTTCCAAGTCTTAGAACGGAGAGCTAATACGACAAAAACCACTAACAAAATGATGTTAACAGCTATCACGATAACTCCTCCGGTGTTTCCATACTCTGAAAAACCGATATAACAAGAGCCTACTAATGAGGCAAGCCCAAGAATTCCGACAACGAAAATACCCGGAATAAGAACTAATTCCACGATTATTAAAATAATGCCGAGAACGATAAGGGTAATAATTAATCCCATTATGTGTTTGTTTAAATTGTCTGCAAATATGCTAAATAATATTAACAAATTAAAATTTTACAGACTCCACTGAAACCCCTTCCAGTCCAAGCCCCGTCAAAATTTTATAAAGATAATCAACATTAGTTTTCTCAGAGAAAGGACCGACTATATAAATAACAGCCCCGTCTCGTACTGTATGGGCTATATCTTTATCGCATGTTTCACGAATGGCGGAGATAATCGGATTAGGAAGACCATCAGGGTAGTTGCGAATAATTAATTGATATGAGGTGCTATTTTGAGGTATTTTCTTTTCAAGAACTTTTGCCTCCTTAAGAGAGAGAGGTTTTCCATTATTGAAAGCCACTACAAAAGCATTAGGGAAACCGGCTTTTCTAACTTTATTCAAGCAGGAGAGTGCTTCGGTGTGTGTGTAGAAGAGCCCCGCCGTATATGAGTACTTCCCGGAATTTTGTCTCTTTTCATATACCGGACTAACCCCTTTTAATGAGGCGATAGTAGCCTTATTACCTAAAACAAAGAGTTGTATCTGATAAACAAGGGTCTTTGGGAGAGTATTGTCCTCTGCAAACTGTGCCTCCTGAAGGATTTTAAAGGAGTAGTCAAACTGTGGTTTTGGTTGTACTATTTTTACCTCTCTAAGGTCAGCAAGATGATTTTTAGTGAAAACATATTTTGGAGTAGAGTCGATCTCCTCTTCAGTTTCTGCCTCCTCCTGCTCTTCTTCTATTTTTGGAATAATTCCCTTTGCAAGGAACTCCATCTCTGCCTCCTGAACTTTAGCGGATACCTGTTGAAGGTCCTTTCTAAGTTTAATGGTTTTCTCCTCGGATTCAGTAATCAACTCTTTTAAAAATGATTTATCCTCTTCGTTCTCGACCTTCTCATATAATGCCCTATTCTCTTTCTGCTGTTCAAGATTCTTTCTTAGTTCCACCTGTATTACCCTCATTTTGTTTACAAGTGTAGAATATGCTGTCTCTTCGGCATCCTCTTTAGTCTCTCTAATAAGAACCGGTTTTGCCTTAGCCTTTACGACTTTAGGGGGGAGAGGAGCGAGCTTTGCTATAACTTGTGCCTCATCTACGGTTATCTCTTTTTTCACCGGAGTTCCGATATAATCCATTACCACTATGACAATAGAATCTTGGGGAGAGTACCTGTCGGTGGCAATCATTGTATATAGACCATCTTTGGTGTTTAAGAAGAGCAAATCGTCATTTACAGAGGAGTAAGGGAATCCGAGGTTCTCCGGCATACCCCAGTCCTCAGTAGCATCATCCCAACGGCTAACGAAAAGGTCAAACCCTCCCATTCCGAAATGTCCGTTTGAGGCGAAATAGAGCTCTTTTCCCGAGGGACTTAAAATAGGGAAGATTTCGTCTCCGGGAGAGGTAATTTTCTCATTTAGAAGTTGAGGAACAGACCAAAGGTTCTCCGCAATAAGCTCTGTTTCATAAATATTCCATGCACCTGAATTGTCCGGAGCAGAGAAGAAAATCTTTTTACTCCCTTCGGGGAAGAAGATGGCGTTATAATATTTTTGAGCCTTCCCTTTTACGAAAGAGTTAGGGACTTTCATCCAAGAGCTATCTCTAAGGGAGGAAAAATAGAGATAAAAGTCATCTTTGGAGAATATTTTGTTTTCTCTAACATTAGGAGTTACTGAGAATTGAAGGAAGCTATTGCCATTTTCACATAATATTATTTTTTCTTCGATTGAAAGGCGTTCAAGAGAGTCTTTTGTGGCATCTAAAGCTGATTGATAAGCAGCAAGAGCTTCGTTAAAACGATATTCCCGATGTAGCGAATCTCCCCTTTTCACCATCTCTCCATTTTGGGAAAACGCAGAAAATGGGGCAATAAGGAGTAAGAAAAAAAGGATAAATCGCTTATGGTGTTTCATATAACGGTAATAATTAGTCAACAAAAATACGAAATTGTTTATATAT
>CAZXOP010000084.1:0-8665 GCA_964642235.1 uncultured Muribaculaceae bacterium | reverse complement strand
GAGAGAGAAGGTAATGGCTGAAAATGCCCTTACGAAGATGATAGAGATAGTTAATAGATAATTCCTATAAGGCAATCAATAATTTCGATGAATAAAAAAAGGGTAGTGGAATGGTTATTGAACTAACAATGATGAAAGTTAGTATAATTAACCAATTTAAATATAAAAGATATGAAACATTTACTACCAACATTAAAATATGCGGCTGATGCTTTAGAGCCGATTATCAGCAAACAGACTATTGAATTTCATCATGGAAAACACCACCAAACATACGTAACAAATCTTAATAATCTTATACCCGGAACCCCATTCGAGGAGGCTTCTTTAGAGGAGATTATATTAAAATCGGATGGAGGCATCTTTAACAATGGTGCTCAGGTCTGGAATCACACCTTCTATTTCAATTCTCTTTCTCCCAAAAAGGAGAGGGGTGGAAATGGGGGAGGAGTCCCAACGGGAGCACTTGGCAAGGCAATCGATAAAACTTGGGGGAGCTTTGAGAATTTTAAGAAGGAGTTCAATGCCGCTGCACTTTCGCAGTTTGGTTCAGGGTGGGCATGGCTCGTTAAAGATTCCTCAGGCAATCTCTCTATCGTAAAAGAGAGCAATGCAGGGAATCCAATGACCAAAGGGCTTACTCCACTTCTGACAATGGATGTCTGGGAACATGCCTACTATCTCGACTACCAAAATAGAAGAGCTGACTACCTTAATTCCCTCTGGGATATTATAGACTGGAGTGTAGTGGAGAAGAGGTAACTGAGAGGGTCTGCAAGCGATGAGAGAATACGCTTATAGAGTTAAGGAAATTGGTGAGCGATGAGTCGAACCTTCCGTACTCTGTAAGCGTAGCTCTTTAGGGGTTGAGATTGCGGGTCGGGCCCGCAATGACATTTTGGGGTTCGCAATGACATTGGGTAAGCTAATTGTTTTTCTTCTCTTTTAGGACGGCTTTGCGGAGCTCGAAGTTTTGGCCGAGGTATTTTCTGCGGACTTCGGGGTTATCTGCAAGCATCTGGGCAGTACCGCTTTCAAGTATATTCCCCTCGTATAGAAGGTATGCTCTGTCGGTAATGGCTAAGGTCTCGTGAACATTATGGTCAGTGATAACCACCCCTATATTTTTTTTCTTTAGATTAAAGATAATATGCTGTATATCTTCTACCGCAATAGGGTCAACACCTGCAAAAGGCTCATCTAACAGGATAAATTTAGGATCAATGGCGAGTGCCCTTGCTATCTCACATCTCCTTCTCTCCCCCCCTGAAAGCTGAATCCCATAATTTTTTCTAACTTTCTGTAATCCGAACTCCTCAATCAATGATTCAAGTCTCTCTTTTCTCTGAGGCTTTGTCATTTTAGTCATCTCCATTACAGCGAGGATATTATCTTCCACACTGAGTTTTCTGAAGACAGATGCCTCTTGTGCTAAATAACCAAGCCCTTTTTGAGCACGCATATACATCGGAAGGGTGGTGATATTCTCCCCATCAAGGAAAATCTCCCCATCGTTAGGTTTTATAAGACCTGTTATCATATAGAAAGTGGTGGTCTTTCCGGCACCGTTAGGTCCGAGTAATCCCACTATTTCCCCTTGCTCCACCTCTATGGAGACCCCCTTTACGACATATCGTATTCCGTATTTTTTTACAAGATTAGTGCAGTGTAGTCTCATCTGATTAAAAGTCTAATTCTAAATCTTTCTGTAACTCTTTTAGTTCGGGATTATTATTTATCATAAACTGTGCCTTCTCGCTTTGTGAGAGGAATTTCTTTGAATTATCCTCGGTTGCAGGAACCACTTCTACCTCTATAGTTACTTTATCATTATGAAGATTTTCTTTAACATGTGAGGTAATTCTTGCAAGACAATTCTTTTCAATCCAATCTTTTTGGGAAGAATTGCTTACAAAGAAAATAATAGAAGTTCCATCCTCTTTAATTTCAGGGGAGTATTGTTTAAGAGCTGTTGCTATCCCCGGACGGTTTTTAGATTTCTCCGATTCTGCGAGATCCTCCCATACAGAGATAAGTCTGTTTAAGTCAAATGGGTTTTCTTTGCTCTCCTCGGTTATAGTCTTAACTGCTTCAGAGGACTCCGATGCAGTTCTTAACATCTCTTTCAATGAAAATTTACCCACACTTTTTGGCTGCTCTTGCTGAACCGGTGGGGGCATTTGAACCGGTGCCGATGCCTCGGTCTGGACAGGAGCCTGAACGGGGGCTTGAAGAGGAACTTGTGCGGGAACTGGTGCAGGTGCTTGAACCGGTGTCTGAACAGGAGCTTGAACCTGAACTTGTGCGGGAGCCTGAACCGGAGGTTGCACCGAAGGAGCTTCAAGGGATTTTCCTATAAAAGAGAGCTTCAATAGTGCAAATTCAATAAGAAGTCTCTGGTTTCCACTCTGTTTGTATGCTGCTTCGCAGGCAGTGGTAATGGAGAGAGCCTCGTAAATAAAACTCAGAGAACAATTTTCTGCCTCTTTTCTATATTTCGCAGTAAGGGTAGGTGGGAGGGAGAGAAGTGTTTTAGAGGCATTGTTTTTACACACCAATAAATCTCTTAAATGAGAGCTTAGTCCTGAAATAAAATGGAGTGCATTGAACCCTTTGGAGAGGATTTCGTCAAAAAGCAGTAGGGAAGAGGTGTAATCGGAGGCTTGTAGGTATTCTATTAACTTAAAATAGTATTCATAATCGAGTACATTTAGATTACTTATAACCTCATCGTATTTTATCTCTTTTCCGCAAAAAGCGACTGTCTGGTCAAAAAGTGTAAGGGCATCGCGCATGGAGCCATCTGCTTTCTGTGCTAATATGTGTAATGCGCTTGTTTCTATTTTAACACCCTCTTTTTCAGCTATATCCTCTAAGTTTTTAACCAGGTCGGAGATGGAGATACGGTTGAAATCGTAGGTTTGGCACCTCGAAAGGATGGTTGGAAGAATTTTATGTTTTTCAGTGGTGGCTAAGATAAAAATCGCATGTGCAGGGGGCTCTTCAAGAGTTTTAAGGAAAGCATTAAATGCAGCCGTAGAGAGCATGTGCACCTCGTCTATAATATAGACACTATATTTTCCGATTTGCGGAGGAACTCTTACCATATCGGTAAGGTTTCTTATATCGTCAACGGAGTTATTCGAGGCAGCATCAAGTTCGTGAATACAATATGAACGCCCCTCTGTAAAGGAGAGACAAGACTCGCAAAGACCGCAAGGCTCCATATCACTCCCCGGATTAAGACAATTAATCGATTTTGCAAATATTCGTGCAGTGGTGGTTTTTCCTACTCCGCGGGGACCGCAGAAAAGATAAGAATGTGCCAACTGCCCCCTTGAAATGGAGTTTTTAAGGGTAGTTGCTATGTTCTCCTGCCCTATGAGAGACTCAAAGGTATTAGGTCTATATTTCCTCGCTGATACAATGAATTGTTCCATATCACACAAAAGTACAAATATTTATTTATTTTTGCAGTGTCAAATTTAGTAAAATATTATGAGGAAAATCGCAACACTTTTTTTAACGCTCATTCTGGCAACAGGAATTACTGCACAGATAAAGCTATTACCTAAAAAAGAGAACTTGAAAGACTTTACGGCTAAGACCACAAAAATAGTATTGGCAGGAGATAACTCCTTTTTAGACTTACTCTTAAAAGACGCAGTAAGTAAAAACTGGTACCTTTCACCATTTGAGTATTGCACTTTTGAGGAGTTCAATAAAATTAAAACAGACTCTTCGTTTTACTTTCTTGTAAGGGTAAATGGACAACATAGTAAGGAGAGTGAACCGGCTATGGAGTTCCTTTCGCTTCTAAAGGGGGGACCGGAAGCTGAAAAAGGGTTAAATGCCATGCCTGAAATCCTTTCACTTCCACTTCAGCCTATTAATGATGATTCAGGGAAGATCTTTGCATTTCTCCCTGCTTATGTTAAAATTGTCCAGGCACATGTCTTGAAGATTATTAGAAACGATCTCTCTGCTTATGTCGGTATGTCCACATATACAGATGGGATAGATGGTGCGACAGATAGAACTATCCTGTTTAATGAGAATGATTTTGCTTTCAAACTCGATAACAATGATTTTGAAGCCAAGTTTAAAGGTAAAGCGAGAGTAGTGTCTGAAAAGGCAATCGAAGAGGCTATCTCTGAAGGGAAGGCAAATACCTTAGTCACTTTAGTGGTGGCACCCGTTATTAATCAGAGAGGCTCCTTCTGTTATAAGATGATTATCAGTACCGATTCCAATGAGCTTTTCTTCTTTAGAAAACATAAAATTACAAACAAGAACGGTAAAGGATTCCTTTCAGAAGACTATAGAAGGGTAGCTGTTCCGTTTTCAAAACAGTAATGACTGAAAATTTTTTCAAGGGGATGCAGTTTGCATTCAAACGGAGCTCTTCCCCTGTGGCTTATTGTGCTATATCTGTTCGTGCCGGAACAAGGGATGAAAAGCCAAACCTTGCAGGGATAGCCCATTTTACAGAGCATGTCCTTTTTAAGGGGACGGAGTTTAAGTCTGCCTCCACTATCAACTCTTATGTAGAGAAACTCGGTGGGGAGCTCAATGCTTATACCACTAAGGAGGAGACAGTTCTTCACTGCACAGTCCTTCGTGAGGATATCTCTAAGGCAATAAATCTCTTAGTGGAGATAGCTTTCTGCTCCATTTTCCCCGAAAAGGAGTTAAATAAAGAGAAGGTGGTAATTTTGGATGAGATAAACTCCTACAAAGATTCCCCCTCCGAACAGATTTTTGATGATTTTGAAGAGTTGCTCTTCGAGGGTTCTGCACTCTCCACCCCTGTTTTAGGGAAGGCAAAGACAATAAAAAAGATAGGTGTCAATGATATAAAAGAGTACTATCTTAAAGAGTTTGTCCCCTCCAATATGAGCTTCTCCGTGGTAGCCGATATGGACGAGAGCAAGGTTCGTGGTATTCTCCTTAAATCTCTTAATAAATATTGTACTTTGGATTCAACCCTTTCTGAAAAGGTAATAATCCCTCAGAGAGTTCCCTACTCCCCAAGCTCCCCTTTTACAAAGAGTGTTTTGAGAAGAAACCATCAAGTACATTGTATTATAGGGGGTTATGGATGTTCATTTTACTCTCCTCAAAGGCTTCCTCTTATTCTTTTGGTCAATATTCTTGGGGGACCTGCAGCAAATTCGAGGTTAAATCTTCTACTTAGGGAGAAGAATGCTTTAGTCTATAATGTTGAAGCCTCTTTTAATCAATATTCAGATACGGGAGTGGTTACTATCTATTTTGGGTGTGATAAGAGTAATTTCGAAAAGTGCCAAAATTTGGTTCTAAAAGAGTTAAGATATTTCAGAGAGAATAAAGTTTCCGAAAAATTCCTAAAAGAGTCTGTTAAACAGCTTCTTGGGCAGCTCGCTATCTCTTCTGATAATGGTGAAGCACAATGTCTTTCAATGGGGAAATCCCTTTTGGTTTTCGGAAGGGTTATCGAAGCAGAAGAGGTTCGGAAGATGTTTGAGGCAATAACTGTTGAGGAGATTCAATCTGTGGCTCAAGAGTTCTTTTCGGAGGAGAAACTCTCCAAACTATTTTTTGTATAACAGATGAGTGTGGGAAGTGAGGATATAAAGGGAGCCCTTGAATGGGTAGAGAGGGAGACAGCACTCCGCACCCGACTTTCACGAATGCTCTCCAAGGGGTTGCAAGGTGATATGCTCCAGATGTTCTCATTGTCTTTAAAACCACTAAAGGTTCTTGAAGTAGGGACATTTACCGGGTACTCCACTATTTGTCTCTCAAGAGGGTTGGCTCCGGGGGGAATGATAGATACCATCGAGATAAATGATGAACTGCAAGATATTATAGAGGAGGGGTTTGCAATATCAGGAATAGCATCGGCTGTAACTCTTCATATCGGAGATGCTAAAGAGATAATCCCCTCACTTGATGGAGAGTATGATTTAGTCTATATAGATGCCAATAAACGCGAATACCCCGAATATTATAATTTGGTTATCGATAAAGTCAGGGTAGGGGGGTATATCCTTGCAGATAATGTACTTTGGGATGGGAAAATATTTCTTGACCCACCACCTCAAGATTCTCAAACTCAAGCAATTCTTAAGTTTAACAGAATAGTAAAATCAGATCCGCGTGTGGAATATATAATCCTTCCAATAAGAGATGGGCTTGGGGTTATTTATAAAACCTCCATGCTATAATTCCAGCAGTCAAAATAGAGGTTTCCTTCACTCCATTCGACCTCTCCTCTCTGGAAATCGACAGTTTCACTTCTTGAATATTTTTTTGTCGGATAAAACTCCTGTGAATAATCTTCATTGACAATAAACCTAAAAGCATCCATCCCTTTCGTAAAGAAATAGTAGGCATCCTCATTTTCCAATGAGCTCTCTGCCCCTTTTATTAGATACCCTCTTCGAGAGTTTTTCTCTAAATCCTTAGCTGTAAGGACTCTTCCGAATGATTGATCTACCCCTACCCATCCGACTCCTTCAAAATAGACTTGTGCCCAATCGTGGAGGTTAATCTCGCAAGGATGAAGCATCCATCCGCTCTGCCATTTTGCAGGGATACCCGCATAACGGGCCATTGTTATAAAGAGGAGCCCTACCTGACCACAGTCCCCATGACCATTGTCAAGCACATACTCAGGGATATTATCCAGTACAGAGTATTCAACGGCTGATGCCCAAGGGTAATAATCTGCTATCCAATTCCATATATTCCTTACTTTAAGATATGGATTATCGATTCCGACAATAAGGGAGTCGGTAATTCTTTTAATTCTATCACTAAAGATAATGTGTCTCCCTCTCTCTGCAGTAAACTCTTTATAGAGTGCACTATTTTTATCGTATGGTTTAATCTCCTCAGGTTTGAAGTCGAAGAATTGGTTATATGAGGTGTATGAGAGCTCATACCAAAACTCTGTCTTTTCACCCGATTTTGCAGCTTTCTCCATATAAAGAGAGCTATGTGCCGAACCTTTAGGCGAGAGCTTATAATCAGGCTGTGATGTGGCTATAAGAGTAATATCCTTATACTTAGGGTCATTCTGAAGATATGGTAGCCAAACCCTTAATATCTCCCCATCAGGAACCATATCAGGTTTTACGGAGAGAGTATAACGGATTTTAAAAGTTTCAGGTTTAACTAACTCTTTTCCTGTGGCTTTAGCCTCATTCACCACATTGGGGATATAATCTGCAAGGAAAAGGTCAAGTTTTGAGGGTTTCCTATTAGTAATAGAGTCATAAATAGCCTTTGCAGTAAGGTCAATTCTGAAAACATTCCTTGCTGCATTTCTAAAATACATTTTCTTGCCATCTATAATTCTATATTCGAGAGCTTTCGACTCTTCCCATTTACTCATCTCCTCACGGGTTACCGTGGGGTAGAGTTGGGTTAGTTGTGCGAAAATGGTGGAGTCATTCCTGTTAAACTCTTTCCTTATTCTTACCTCTTTCTCCTCTTGAGAGAGGGTAATGGATTGGTTAACAGAATAATGTCCACAGCTTGTAGCTACTGTGGACATTATTAGGGTTACTAGATAGATTAGTTTTTTCACCGGTTAAGAATTAGTACATTTTTATTTTACGCGTTCTCCGTAAGATCTCTCTAAGGTGTTTACTCTTATTTTTTCACCTTGATTTATAAAGAGAGGAACCATTATCTCTGCTCCTGTCTCAAGTGTAGCTGCTTTCTGTGCATTTGTGGAGGCAGTATCCCCTTTTACTGCAGGTTCAGTGTAGGTTACTTCAAGTTCTACATAAGTGGGTAACTCGCAGGTAAGGCATCTCTCTTCATCTGCAAGGAACATCATCTCCACAGTCTGCCCCTCTTTCATAAGATCTGCATTATCGACAAGTTCGGGGGTAAGTAATATCTGTTCGAAAGTCTCACAGTGCATGAAATTAAAACCCATATCATCTTTATAAAGGAACTGATAAGGTCTTCTTTCTACAGAGATTATCTCTATTTTTTCCCCTGCGGAGTAAGTTTTTTCGAGGATTCTGCCATTTTCGAGATTACGAAATTTTGTTTTTACGAATGCCGGTCCTTTACCCGGTTTTACATGCTGGAACCATACAATACAACAAGGTTTTCCTTCAAAATTAATGTATAGTCCGTTTTTAAAATCTGCTGTTGTAGCCATATATAACACAATTAGAATACAAGGGGCAAATATACAAAAAAATTACAATCTGGTTAAAAATGACGCTACTTCTTCGAGTTGCCATTTAGGGGTTGAGGTGGCGCCACATATTCCGACATTATCGGACTCCTTAAACCACTCCTTACGGATATCACCACTATTTTCAATGGTATAACTCCTTGGATTGACATTTTTACAGAGATTAAAGAGCACTTTACCATTAGAGCTCTCTTTACCACTGACGAAAATAATTATCGAATGTGTTTTGGCGAAAGTGGAGAGATGAGAGTGCCGAGAGGAGACTTGACCACAGACGGTATTAAAAAGTCGAAGGTCGGAGTCTTCCATTATTGTTCTTAAAAAGTCTCCTATTTGAGAATACTCCTCAGGAGCTTTGGTGGTTTGTGAAAAGAGGGCAATCGGTTTAGAGGTGTCGAGGGTTCCTGTGCTGATGTCCCTCTTAAGATCCTCGATATTCTCTACCACCAAGGCATCTCCATC
>CAZXOP010000083.1:0-9029 GCA_964642235.1 uncultured Muribaculaceae bacterium | reverse complement strand
ATCGTAATTGAATATTATTTATATTTAATATACTTTTTGATAGATAGAGGGGAAGATTTCATAGTTACTCAATAATTCTCCAAAAGCCGGTTTTACAGTGTCATTTACAGTGTCATTATAATGAATGTGAATTTCTCGGTTTTTGAGCAAATAGTTCTCGCCCATTAATAAATTAAATAGGAAACGAATAATATATTTTTCAGTTTTATAAATACCTTTTGATAAATCTTCATAATTTGCTCGTACCAATGCGTTGCGAAAATACCACGAGTGTTCGGCAAACAACTCATTATTAAGATCTTTAAAACCTAGTTTACGAAGATACTTTATCAGAAAAATGGCTGTTGTTCGTGTATTCCCTTCGCCAAAAACATGAATTTGCCACAAGTAAGATATAAAATGTGCAATATGTTCTATGATTTCCTGCTTGTCTAACCCTTTATAGCTAAACTTCTTTTCTTGCTCAAAATCGTATTCTAATGTAGATTTCAAAGTCTCCGCACTTGCATACAGAACTGTATCGCCATTTAAAACCCATTCGCTTTTCGTAATATTATAATCGCGGATGGTACCGGCGTGACTGTATATGCCATGAAATAAACGGCGATGAATGGATATAAATTCTGACGGTGAGAATGAGAAAGTATTCTCACTTAGAATTTCGGTTATTCGTGTTGAAACTTTATCGGCTTCTTCGATGCGATTCTCATCATTTTTTAAGGGATATTGTTGGTAATAGTTATCTATGAGTCTTTTTACCTCATCAATGGTAATATCTCCTTCAATATTCTGCTTGGCAGTAGCTATGAGATAGTCGGAGGGGACCAAGCCATCAACCTGCTGTAAGCCAATTGCGGTCTTCCAAATCTTAGCTTTTTCTGCCTTGTCAGGTTCGCCTTGCCGTAAGTATTCCTCGAAATTATCCACTATTTCTTTTTTACAAATATACACATTATTTACCTAATAATTATTGAATCTAAACAGAAGCAGTATAACAATCCGAGTTAGCATGTGTTTGATATACAAAACAAATTGTAGATTTTATAGAAAAACTATCATCTCTCTATGGTGATTAAGGGAGATAATAGTTTTTCTTCAACCTACACACAAAAAGCAGCATAAAGCGGAACTGATTTGATGTTATTTTCGAAGCCAAAGTTCTTTTTAGAAATACGAATGGCATAGGGTGAGGAGTATCTTTTAACAAACATGTTCAGACTGATGGCACGATTACGGTGTCCCTTTTTAACCTCTACGGGGATAATACCCTCCCCCATCTGCAACACAAAATCAACTTCGGCAGTATTATCATTTTTCCAATAAAAAAGTGGATACTGCTTGGTTACTAAATGTTGGGCAACATAATTTTCAGTCAATGCACCTAAAAAAAGGTTATTAGCATCAGTCATCATAAGTATGGTTTGGTGTGCAATGCCGGATTTCATGGTAAGGAGCCCTACATCCCCCATGTATAACTTAAAATCAGACAAATCAGCATATACCGCTATAGGCATAACTCCTTGCTCGATTTTATAACATTTATAAACTACCCCGGCTGATACAAGCCACTCTATGGACTCACCAAAAATCGTGGCAGTTCCACCACGTTGCACTATTTTATACTGAAATTTTTTATTCTCTTTAGATAATTGGACAGGTATAGAGTTATAACACGCGCGTATTTTTACAGCAGTAGATGGGGAGGCATATTTTGCCATATCAACTATGTATTCATTTAATATACGTCCTTGAATATCTATTATTTCCAAGAGACTATTTGTTTGGCGGAAATGTTGTACCACAGCGGGCATACCACCCGTTATAAGGTATTGATTATAAAGTTCTAATGCCTGTTGATGAAGTCCCTCAGGGAAAGCACTATTCTCCGTATAGTGAGTTTTGATGCTCTCAGCCAACATTTTCTTATCCATTGCCCAAAGAAATTCTTCAAAATCGAGTGAATATAAATTCATCTCATCTACTTTTCCGACAGGGAAGGAGTATTTTTCTCTATTAACAGCTACACCTAATAAAGAACCGGCTGCTACAATATGATATTGTGGAGCCTCTTCACAAAAGGCTTTTAATGAAGATAAAGCACGTTCACTTGACTGTATCTCATCCAAAATAATAAGTGTCTCCCCTGCCACAATGCGCTCTCCTATGGAAGTCTCTAAATATTGTAAAATACGTTGCGGCACTATATCTTGTTCAAAATATGAGGCAATTGAGAGTTGATTCTCTAAATGTATATAAACAGTGTTTTTAAAATATCGTTCTCCAAAATATTTAAGAATATAGGTTTTACCGACTTGACGAGCACCATTCACTACCAAAGGCATCCTATTTGGTTTATCTTTCCAGGCAACCAACTGTGTAAGTATTTTTCTTTCCATAGTGTTCTTATTAATCAATATTTATTCCATTTGCTCAGTACAAAGATAGTGATTTATTCTTATTTTTGATAAAACTCTATGAAATAATCAAAATTATTTGATTTTTTCACACTCTTTAATATGTCAAATAATTCGCAACGTCTAATTGAATCCTCGTTCTGAAATCAAAATTATCTACCTACGACATAATTTGTCGTAATCTATCTATATCTTTGTGATGAAATGGAATAGTCCATAACTATAATACTATAACACTATGTCAAAACGTGAAGCCATATCCCGCTATCAACTGATAGTTAACAAGGTCAGGAAAAATAATTGTACTTTTAATGAGTTAATGGAGTACTTGGAATATGAGTCTGAATTACAAGGGTATAATTTTATTATCTCAAAACGGACTTTCCAGCGCGATTTGGAGGATATCCGTTCGCTATTCGGTATTGACATTAAATATAATTATTCGCAGAAAGTCTATTATATTGATTCGGAGGATGAAGTCGAAGCCAACGAGCGAATCTTCGAAGCATTCGATACATTTAATGCCCTGAATATAAGCGACCGTATTTCCGAGCATATTCATTTTGAAAAAAGGCGTCCACAAGGAACTGAAAACCTTTATGGACTGCTCCACGCCATTAAAAATAATTTGCAGATCCGATTTGTCTATTGCAAATTTTGGGAGGATGAAGAAACTAAGCGCATAGTGGACCCTTACGCACTTAAAGAATTTGAAAACCGTTGGTATGTCTTGGCGTTGGATTCAAACGATAATCGTCTTAAAACCTTTGCATTAGACCGCCTATCTGAATTGGATATTACCAGAAGGCATTTTAATAGACCTGAAACATTTAATCTAAACAACTATTTCCGCGATAGCTTTGGTATTATTACCCCTTTCGAGCCTACCCCACCGGAAGATGTTGTGTTATCATTTAATGAACTGAAAGGGAAATATATAAAGACTCTCCCATTGCACTCTTCCCAGCAAATCATAAAAGACAATAAAGACGAATTACGCATCAAACTGCGCCTGCACATAACCCACGACTTCATTATGGAGATACTTTCTCATGGTACAGATGTCGAAGTTATTGAACCTGAGAGTTTAAGAAAAAATATAAAAAAGATACTTAAAAGGAGTTTAGAAAAATATAGTTAACGAAAAGCCCCTATTTCATCCACTCATAGGTGGTATAATGCTCCCCGTTCATTCCGATAGACTCATAAGCTTTCTGTGCTCTGACATTTCTTTTATCGACATAGAGCCTGATGCCTCGTACCTCGTCAGAGTTAAATATTGCCTTTTTAAGAAATTCGAACATCGAGCGAAACACTCCGTGACGACGATGATGAGGAAGGACATATAGGGACTGAATCCACCAAACCCACCCTGCTCTCCAATCACTCCACTCCTTTGTAATCATCAGACAACCAATAATCTCCCCCTCTTTTTCTGCAAGATAATAAACCCCTTTGTAATGGGTCTCATCACTCATAACTGCAGTTACTCCCCTCAATACCACCTCTCTATCTAAAACCATATTTTCACTTTCAAATGCCATCGTAACCTGAAAGTCTGTAATGATTTTAATATCATCTGCTGTGGCTATTCTGATATCTATTTTATTCATATCACAAATTTAAACTCTTTTTTTGTTATTTTTGCATTTATTATGGTGGAATTCAAAGAAAAAACAGTTCTAATCACCGGAGCAGGCTCCGGAATAGGTGAAGCAATTGCGTATCAATTCGCAAAAAGAGGGACAAATGTAATCCTCACAGGTCTCGGAGCAGAGTCGCTCCAAAATGTGAAAGTTAACTGCGAGGCTCTCGGTGTTAAGGCATACCCTTTTGAGATGGACCTTTCTGACACTAAATCGATAGATTCCATGGTGGACTACGTCAATTCGGAGGGGTTAAAACCAAATTTCTTCGTATTAAATGCCGGAATCTCGCAAAGGGCACTTACCCTTGAAAGCGACTTCTCCATTGATAAAAAGATAATGGATATCAATTACTTCGGTGGTGTCTATCTTATTAAAAAATTCCGCACTCTGCTTTTATCCGCAGAGGTTACCCACATCTCCGTAAACACCTCCATTTCAGGACTTTTCGGGTTCCCAATGCGCTCCGCTTATTGCGCTTCGAAGCATGCTTTAATCGGTTTTTATGAGGCTCTGAGACTCGAATATCCGAACATTAAAGTCACTTTCTTAATCCCCGGCAGGGTTAATACCAATATCTCAATGAGTGCAGTAACTGCTTCGGGGAGCGCTTACGGGAAGATGGACCCGGGGCAGGCAAATGGAATTAGTGTGGAAAAATGTGCAAAAGTCGCCTTAAGGGCAATAGAAAAAGAGAAGAAACAAAAACTCATTGGGGGCAAAGAGCTTCTAATGGTCTATTTTTATAAATTCACCCCTTGGCTTTTTTATAAATTAGCTAAGAAAATATCTGCTACATAATATGGAAAAAGTAATTTGTGGAATACAACAAGTCGGTATCGGAGTAAAAAATGTTGCCGAATCATGGCCGTGGTATATTGAAAACTTCGGGTTCAATACAAAGATTTTCGGAGACGAAGGGGTAGCCGAGAAGATGCTCCCCTACACGGGAGGAAAACCTCAACCCCGATATGCAATCCTCGCTATAAACCTCCGTGGAGGGGGTGGATTTGAGGTTTGGGAGCCGAGAGGGAGAGAATTGAACTATCCAAAAGTGGAACACCAATTGGGGGATTATGGGATTTTTGTCTGCAAAATAAAAGCTCGGAATGTCGAAGAGACCTTTGCGGAGTTTGAGAGGAGAGGATTGAACTTGATTTCAAAACTTGTCACCTCCCCTTCAGGAAAAAAGCATTTCTTCCTTAGGGACCCTTGGGGAAACCTTTTCCAGGTAGAAGAGGATGATTATGTTTTTATTGACCAGAAGAAAAACACCGGAGGCTCAAATGGTGTAATCCTCGGAGTTTCAGATATGGAACGCTCCATAAAGTTCTATGGAACACTTACCGATTATGACACCATTGTCTATGACCAAACAGGGGTTTTTGAAGACCTGAAAGGGGTACCGGGAGGTGAATCAAAACTCCGCAGGGTGCTACTAAAACGCTCAAAACCAATAATGGGTCCCCTTTGTGAAATTATGGGAACCTCCTTTATTGAACTTATCCAAAAAATAAAACCCGAAGGGAAAAAAGACCAGGAAGGGTGGAGAGAAGCAGTAAAAATCTACGAAGGGAGACTTTGGGGAGATCCGGGTTATATTCACCTCTGTTTCGACATAAGAAATATGGAGGGGGTGCGCAAATCTGCCGAGTCCCTCGGACACTCATTTGTCTGCGACAGTGGAAGAGAATTCGACATGGGGGAGGCAAACGGACACTTTACATACGTGGAAGATCCCGACGGCACCCTTATTGAGTTTGTAGAGACCTTCAAAGTCCCTATTATGAAGAAATATGGTATCTATCTGAACCTGAAGAATAAAGATAGCAAAAAGCCTCTGCCACGATTTATGACAAAGGCTTTAAGATTTATGTAAAAAAATTAACTATTTTTTACCGGTTGATGTTTATACTTAAATAGTATTGCAAACATAACAGTGACCACAAGTGCATAAAGGGCAAAGAGTCCCCAAGCTGCACTCCATCCTCCCATAACCGACTCCCAATTTACTATTCCATCAATTGGAACCTTTTTAGCATTCACTAATGTGTTTACCACCCATTGTGCACCAAGTGTTCCAAGAGCTGCTCCTACACCATTGGTCATAAGCATAAAGAGTCCCTGTGCAGAAGACCTGATTGACTTATCTGTATTCTCGTTTACAAATAGAGAACCTGAAATATTGAAAAAGTCGAATGCTATTCCGTAAACTATCATCGAGAGGACGAAAGCCCAAACTCCGGGACCGGGATTCCCCACTGCGAAGAGTCCGAAACGGAGTACCCAGGCACCCATTGCCATAAGCATAACCGTCTTTATCCCGAACCTGCGTAAGAAGAAGGGGATTAATAAGATACAGAGGGTTTCAGAGACCTGTGAGAGTGAAATCAGCATATTGGAGTGCTTAACTCCAAAAGTATTGGCATATTCCGGAAGATTTCCAAAATCCCCAAGGAATGGGTTTGCAAACCCATTTGTAATCTGGAGTGCCACTCCAAGCAGCATGGAGAAGATAAAGAAAATCGCCATCTTACGCTGTTTGAATAGCGCAAAAGCTTTAAGTCCCATAGCCTCAGCAAGAGATTTTTTCTCACCACCCTTGATAACAGGACAGTTAGGAAGAGAGAAACAATAAACCCCCAATAGCAATCCTAGTACTCCTGAGGAGATGTATTGACTTGCATTAACCTGAAATCCGATTAAATCTACAAACCACATGGAGCAGATAAAACCAATGGTTCCCCAAATACGGATAGGGGGAAAATCTTTAACAGTATCCATCTTTGCTTTTTCGATAACACTATAAGCCACAGAGTTAGAGAGGGCAATAGTAGGCATGTAAAACGCTACACTAAGAGTATAGAATGAGAAGAGTATAGAGAAATTGGCCTCTGCCCCTGCCGTCAAACCGTAATAACCCGTGGCAAGCATAAATGAAGCAGCCACTAAATGACAAATCCCCAAAAGTTTTTGAGCCGGAATCCATTTATCTGCTATAATGCCTATTATGGCAGGCATAAAAATGGAAACTACCCCTTGTACTGCATAAAACCACCCTATTTTCTCTGCAAATCCAATCCCCGCAAGATATCTCCCTTGAGAAGTTAAATAAGCCCCCCAGACAGCAAACTGAAGGAAATTCATCAAAATTAATCTTAGCTTAACGCTTGCTCTTTCATTCATAATATTTATTTTTTAGCAGCCAAAGATACAAAATCATTGCTACTTTTGTAGAAAATTAAAAGAAAATGAACCTTCAATTCCTTTCAGAGCTTAGAATGAACAATAACCGCGAGTGGTTTAATGCTCATAAAGAGATCTACCTTGAAGCCAAGGTAGAGTTTGACTCATTGATAGAGAGCGTTATAGAGGGAATTTACACCTTCGATAGTTCGATTGGAATTCAAACCCCTAAAACAGCCTGCTTTAGAATTTATCGAGATGTCCGTTTTAGCCCTAATAAAGAACCCTACAAATATTGGATGAGTGCCTATATCTCCCCCGGTGGAAGAAAATCAGGGAACCCGGGGTATTATGTCCATTTAGAACCTTCGGATGGAGAATATGTGGGAAAGTGCATCCTCGCCACAGGTCTTCACCTTCCCCCTTCGGGAACAATTAAAACAATAAGGGACAATATTTTATACGAGGGAGAGAGATTTGAAGAGGCTGTTAAAGCTGCTCCGAATTTCAGATTAGAGACCTCCACAGAGCTGCAGAGAGTTCCTCCGGGGTACCCTAAGGAGCACAAATACAGCAGTTACCTGCGTCTTAAAGAGTTTATCCTTACACAAGAGCTGGCACCTGAAAATATATCAAAAGATTTTCTTCTAAATTATTCCCTAAACGAATTTCGCCAATCCTCGAAATTTCAGAAACTCCTTATGGAGTGGCTCTCTTAGCTAATATCCAGCCTCTATTATTTTCTCAGCATACCTCTCTCCGATAAGGATTTGGCTCTCCCTGTCAAAATGGGGGTCAGAAAGTGAGTTAGTAGCAGATTTGCACCCCTCAACAGAGACATAAGAGGAGTAGGGTATATATTCTGAAATAGTTCTAATTACAGGATTGAAATTTGAAGCATATGGCTCCCACCAATGGGCGATCTCCCCTGCAATAAAAGGGAGATTTTGGGCAGAGAGGTCTCCCCTCAAATCTTTAACAAACTGCGAGAGGAGTGCCATATAATTTTCAGGGTTTTTGCTATTTGCCTCCCCCTGATGCCATAATATCCCCTTTAAATTACCATATTTCAATGCACATTTGGTTCGTCTGACAGCTTCTGAATAGTAATTTTTATCCATATTATCTTTCATCCACTCCTCCATAGAAGAGCCTCCTCTTGCGTTAACGACCAGCAAAACCTTATTGCCTCTTTTCTGATAAATCGCCTTTGAGAAACCATAAGCGGGTGACATCTGCTGTAATGAGAGTTCTCTACGAATGGTAGAGTACTTGTTTAGAGGATTAGTCGCCTTCTCTATGACATTATCACCATTCAATATATAAACACCCTCAATAGTATCCATATCACTCTCCAACAACAAACCTCTACCGGCCATATTTGACTGACCTATAAGTAAATAAACATCGTATTTCTCCTTTTTTAAAAACCTACCGGTAGAGGGGCTGCAATACAACACATAACCTAAAAATATCAACACTATAAGAGAAAAAAGTGCAACTATATATCTTTTTAAACCACTTTTCATGAGAAATTTTTATCTAACCATATTTTTAATGATATCGTATAATTGATTCATTTTTTCGACTCTTAAACCACATATTTCATTTAGCTCTTTGTCGTATAGAAATCCCTTATTAATGGCTTTAAACTTTTTGCTAATTTTTGCAGAGTTTCTTAATAATAGATCCAACTGGTTCAATAAAAGAGGAGTATCTTCTTTTTTACAACTATTGGATTCAAATCTGGACTCTATTTCTTTAAATTTTAAATATTCTATCC
>CAZXOP010000082.1:0-9038 GCA_964642235.1 uncultured Muribaculaceae bacterium | reverse complement strand
CAAAGGCAAGCATTGTACAAATCGTAAGAGAGTACATAAAAATAGGTAACGCAAAGTCCCCTGCCCTAAGAACCAATAAAGGAATCGTACTACTAAATAGGAGCCCAACCAACACTACCAGATACCAGTTAAATTTAACCTTATTTTCTATTAATATTCTACTGAAAGCCAATATATAAAAAACATGTCCTATTAGAAACGCAGCAATGCCAAGAATAAAAAGCAGACCATCATCTTTGTTAAACATTAGAAATACATCCCCTATCAAGCTGAAGGAGAGTGCTAACAGGGTATATTTAAAAAAAGAAGATGTTCTTATATTGACGGATTTTATAAAGAAATACATCAGTGATAATATCATCAAGGGCTTAAATATTAGCTCTAAAAGATGAATATTAGCAAACATCGCCGCCAAAAAGATAGCGACTGAAATATAGAATGGGATGATGTTTAATCTGTTAGCTTTCATAATATCTAAGACAAATATAGTAAAGATATCCGATAATTAATATAGTATCATTACTTTTTAGAGACACCCTTTATATTTTTAAGCCCCGGAAGTCCAAAATAGGAATCAACAATATCCCCTTGCAACCAGATCATTTTACCCCAAAGGGCTTTATTATCGACTAAGTTTAGAGTATCTCTAAGTTTACCCGTTTTTAACTCTACAGCCATACAGTTTGCCCTAAGAGTCTCAGGGCTCTTATCAGAGATGGCAAAATGGGTTTTCGAGGTAAAATTAGGGGTGAAGAGTATTTCCGAAGAGGTAATATCTCCCCCGACTATATACCCCTTTACCCAAACACCCTTAGCTCCTCCCCACCCCTTCGCTTCAGATATTGTCAGCGCCTTCTCCTTAGTGCTGCCATCCTTTTCGTTTCCAGCAATAATATCCTCAGAGAGCCAAATCCTACTTGTATCCATAGTTATGGAGATACCCTGTTTCCCAAGATGGTCATCAGCCGAAATGGAGAGGTTAACTGAAAGTATCTCAGCTGGACGAAGAGTTCGGGCAAATAGGAGTTTCCCCTCCCCTATCCCCGTATTCATTCTCGTTTCAACTCTTGAAGGAGAGAAATAAGCAATTCTTTTTTCATCGTAAGAATAAAATAACGAATCCCCACCCGAATGGAGATGAATTAGAGAAGTGGCGAACTTTGTCTTAAACTCTTTGGAGTAATTAATCCTCATCCCAGAATTTAACTGCTTACAGAGCAATGAAACATTCACCGATTCCCCTCCTTTAATAAGAATTATCTGATTATCTCCCCATTGTGGTGCATTAAAAGCGGGGTGTAAAAACTCCTCTGAAATTACAGATATCGTATAACTCCCCTCTGAAACAGAGATTTTCTCCGGCTTTTCTGAATACTTACCTTTATATATAACCGCACCTGAGATGGTGTTAGTTATAGATAATATAAAATTATTAGTATCAGGAACCTCACCACCAAGTCCCTTTGAGAGCACTGAGTCGGTAAACTTTTTCCACTCCAAAGCCCTGTACTCTGACGAGAAAGAGAGGGCTATCTCACAATCCCTCACCTCCCGCGAACATGAAATCAACATCATTATAATGCTAAGCACTATAAACTCCACGAATCTTCTCATAACTCCTACATTTTTCGATTATTAATTACGTCCCGAATATAACTTCAAAAAGGAAGAAAAAAGGTTTTAGGAAAAGAGATAAAGAAATATTTCTATTTTTATAACTTTTACTAACTTTGTCAGCGCTATTTAAAAAATTATAAAAATGCACAAAATAACATCTCACCCTATTCTTGATATTCCACAAGAAGATTTAGTCGAATTTACTTTTGAAGGTATTTCAGTTAAAGGACAGAAAGGCAACACTATAGCAGCCGCTCTGCATCAGGCAGGGTTTAAGGTTCATAGCCATAGTATTGAGGATAGAAAACGTACACTTGAGTGTGGCATAGGAAAATGCGGTGCCTGCGAAATGTTAGTGGACGGAAAAGTCAGACGAATCTGCGTTACTAAAGTCGATGAGGTAAAGAAAGTTGAGAGATTAGGGAAAGACAATGGTTTTAACGAGGTCAGTCAAAATGCTTCTACCTATAAAGAAGAGGCTAAAAAAGTATATAAAACATCAGTAACCATTATCGGAGCAGGTCCTGCAGGTCTTGCTGTAAGAGAGGAACTTAATAAAGCAGGTATCGATAATATTGTCCTTGACAATAATAGCCATATCGGAGGGCAGTTCCTCATGCAGACACACCAATTCTTCTTTTTCGAAAAGGAGAAAAGGTTTGGGGGTATGCGTGGTTTCGATATAGCCAAAACACTTGCTGGAGACTCTTTAGAGGGGATTTTCCTTGACTGTGTGGTATGGGATATTCTTCAAGGAAAAAGGATCGCTGTAAAAAATATAGCCACTGATGAAATTTTTTATGTTGAGACTCAAGAGCTTGTAATAGCAACAGGGGCTGTTCCATTTATGCCTGCCTTTAAGAATGATGATGAACCGGGTGTCTATACAGCAGCCGTGGTTCAGAGAATGATGAATACAGAATATACCCTACTAGGTAAAAATATTCTTACCATCGGCGCAGGGAATATAGGATATCTTACCTCCTATCAAGCTATGCAGGCAGGGGCAAACGTTAAAGCCATAATAGAGGCTATGCCTAATGAAGGGGGATTCCCTGTTCAGGCAAATAGGGTGCGTAGGTTAGGTATTCCCATTATGACCTCTCATATTCTTTTAGAGGCGATTCCGAATGAAGATTACACCGGCGTGGTAGGAGCTATAATAGCTAAATGCGAAAATTTCAAACCGATACCAGGCACTGAACAGAGAATAGATGGGATTGATTGTATTAATATATGCACAGGACTTCTTCCTGACAGCCAGCTCTTTACTAAGGGTAATACAATATTTGGAAGAAGCTGCCACGGAGTAGGTGATGCAGTGAGAATCGGAGAGGGAACCTCAGCAGTTCTCCGCGGAAAGCAATGTGCTTATGAGGTTTTGCAGAATCTCGGAAAGAGGATTAATTACAATGATTATCTTACTGTATCAAAAGAGTACCTCGATTCACAACAACACCCCACAAGAATACTTCAGGAGCCACTTCGTCCCTCAAAAGAGAGAATGGAGGAGAAAGGGTTTGTTTTAATGGATTGTCTATACGGATTTGCCTGCAACCCCTGCTCTTTTGCCTGCAAACATGGAGCTATCACGAAATCCTCCACCTCAACTACTCCGATTATCGACTATGATAAATGTATAGGGTGTATGGATTGCGTAAGCCAATGCCCGGGACTTGCCATATTTGGTTATAATTTTGCAAAGAATTGGCTCTTCCTCCCTATTGAATACGAAGTTAAAAAAGACTCTGAGGTTTATCTAATAGATAACGATGGGAAAAAGCTTGGTGAAGGGATTGTCGAGCATATCGCCATTAAACCTAATAAAACTAATATGGCAAGAGTTCGTAGCTTAACTCTAAAAGGGGAAGAACTTCTAGCTGCAAGAGGTTTTATAGTAAAAGAGAACTTCCCTAAACCATTGGAAATATCAAAGAGTACTACTGCTGATAACAAAACATATCTCTGTCATTGTGAAGACATTACCGTTGAACGCTTATTGGAGCTTATTGGTGATAGAAAATCAATTTCTGCTGATGAATTAAAACATATTTCGAGACTTGGAATGGGTGCCTGCCGTGGAAAGAGATGTCTTCCAAGAGCCAAATCGTCACTCAGAGCATACGGGATTGATGTTACAGGGGAGTTTACCCCTCGTGGGCCTATGGCAAACTTAGTGGAAATAGGAAGTTTGGTAAACAGAGAGCAGAAAGAGGAGTATATTACCCCTCTTAAAAACACAAAAGTGGAGAAGAAGAAGATAGGGGCAATAGTTGCCGGAGGAGGGATGGCCGGCTCAGGTTTATTCAAGTATCTTTCAGAAGCAGGGTATGCACCTATTTTAATAAATAGGGATAGGGGGAGTTCATGGAGAAATATAGCGGGAGGACGTCCTGCTTTCTCACTCCCTGCTTTAGCAGATATTGCCAATCGTAATAGAGAGCTATTTATTGAGTGCTCTAAACTTGGCGATATAGAGTACCACCCTATCAGGTATGTTAACTTTGCTCATGATGAAGCTACTTATCGCTCCCTTGAGGCCTCAAAAGCATGGTCGGATGCCTATATGGTTGACAAAAAAGATTTTAGAAAAGAGATCTCCGAATATTTTAATCCCGACTTAAATCTCTATTCTCATGCCCTTATAACCAACGGGTGCTGGCAATCATCTCCCGGGAAGACCATTAACCTAATTAGGGAACTTGGCAAAAAAGCAGGTGGAACCATACTTGAGGAGACCACGCTTGTAGATGTTGAAAAGATAGGCTCCGAATACAAAGTTTTAATAAAGGATAGCACTGGTAAATATACAGAGTATCACACAGATATCTTTATAAACGCACTTGGACCGGATGCTGAACATTTTGCTAAGAGATTAGGGATAGAGACAGGTCTTTTCCCTGTAAAACATCAAGCCTTCATTACCAAAAGGCTCCCTTTACTAGGCAAAAATGGGGCTTGTCTCGACATGCTTATAGATAGAAGAAAATATAAAGGGTTCTCGGCGGTGTATGGACAACAACTAACCGATACGGGACAGATAATAGGATGTGCATCACCTGCTATTGATGCGATAGAGACAGGAAAAGATCTTACAGTAAATACTCAAGATTTTCTGGAAATAGCATCCGAGGTCTTTAGCAACTGGATACCTGCTCTTAAAGGGGTAGGACTTCAAGCTACTTGGTCAGGATATTATGTAGAACCTCGATATATAGTTGACCCTAAACTTGGTCTATTTACCGGAATGCGAGGGCACGGCTTTATGCTCTCATTATATATAGGTAAACTCTATGTGGACTATCTACAAGGGAAACCGGTTCCTGACTACTTTAAAGAAATGGCTCTTGATGCTCCAGGGTTAAGTGAACAAGCATTTAAGTAGCTTGTCGTACTTTTCCATCTAAAAGTACCGCATTTACAATAAATCCGATGTAGGTTCGAAATATCTTTGCACTGACATCGGATTTCTCTTATATCCTTCTCAGATGACCTCACTTATACTTCGATAATCGATTGAGTAACTCAATAATTATTAATAAGAGGTTTTATGGAATCAAATAATTTTTCGTCACAATTAATAGCTCAAGAGGAGAATCTCCTGCGTTTTGCTTTCAGCTTCACTAAGAGTGCCGACTATGCAAAGGATTTAGTTCAAGAGACTTTTTTAAAAGCTCTTCTGAATGAAGAGAAGTATGATTCTAGTACGAGCATCAAGCCTTGGTTATTTGCTATATTAAGGAACACCTTTATTAATGACTATCGCAGAAATGCTAAAAACAGAGTTCAGCTTACAGAAGACTTCAACGAATATCTCTTCGCCAGCAAGCCTGCAACATCATCTCCTGAAGCAGATTTGAATTTCAGAGAACTAAACTTTATAGTACTCTCACTTGACCCTTCATTAAGAGTTCCATTCCAAATGTTCGATAGCGGATACAAATACAAAGAGATATCTGAGCACTTAGGTATTAATATCGGGACAGTAAAGAGTAGAATCCACTTCTCCAAATCAAAAATAATGGAGAAGATAGAATATGTAGCTTAAACCAGTTACTTCTTTTTATCTGAAAAAAATCTCCACTTAAATAGAAGCAGGTATAGAGCGCCACAGGTTATACAAGAATCTGCAATATTAAATACCGGGCTGAAGAAAATAAACCTCTCCCCTCCTCTAAATGGCATCCATGTAGGCAGCGTTGTATCTATTATAGGAAAATAGAGCATATCCACGACCTTTCCCATAAAGAAAGGGGCATATCCCCCACCCAGAGGAAACGCTTCTGCTACACTCATATATGTTGATTCCCCGAAGATGACACCATAAAACAGACAGTCTATTATGTTTCCAAGTGCCCCGACAAGTATAAGGGTTAAGCCAACTAATACCCCGATGGGAGTCTCCTTTTTTAAGAGTTTTCTGATATAATAAAAGAGGAATACTACAAGTATTATTCTTATAATAGTCAGCATTACCTTACCAAATGCCCCTCCGAATGACATTCCGAAGGCCATTCCCGGGTTCTCAACAAACAAAATCTGAAACCAACTCCCTAAGACAGAGAAACTCTCACCTAAATGCATGTTAGTCTTGACCAAGACTTTCGTAACCTGGTCAATAATGATGAGAATAGCAGCAATTAATATAAGCTTTTTGGTTTTGGAAAGTGCCATATAAAAATTATTGGCGGGCAGTCTTTGCCTCCATACTTAAAGTAGCATGAGGGACAAGTTTTAATCTCTCTTTTGGAATTAGTTTACCTGTCTCACGGCAGACTCCGTAAGTTTTATTCTCAATTCTAATTAAGGCTGCCTCGAGCGATTGAATAAATTTATACTGTCTCTGAGCCAGCTGTCCTGATTCCTCTTTTGATAGGGCAGAAGCCCCCTCTTCCATTACCTTAAAAGTAGGTGATGTGTCTTCAGTGTCATTACTGGAACTATGAGTAATAGCAGATTTTAACTGCTCATAATCATCTTTGGCTTTTTCAAGTTTTTGAAGAATTATCTCCTTAAACTCCTGAAGTTCTTCATCGCTATAGCGTAGTTTCTCCTGAACTTCTCCCTGTTCCTTTACTGTCTCTTTTACTTTACTAGCCATTACTTTAAAATATTAAATGTTAATAGTTTATTCTTTTATCATTAATCAACCAAAGTTCAAAAGGAACCAGCCCTTCAGTTTGCATTAATCTAATTGTCTTTATACTCCTTTCTTCAAAAGAAAGTTTCAGTTCTTTATAAATAAAGTCATCATCAAAACCTGCTTTCGCGGCGTCATCTCTGTCTGCTGCAAAATAAATGGAGTCAATATGCGCCCAATATGAAGCAGCAAGACACATAGGGCATGGTTCACAACTCGAATAGAGAATAGCACCTGATAGATCAAATGTCCCCAACTTTTTACATGCCTTACGAATCGCATTGACCTCTGCATGAGCTGTCGGGTCGTTTTCAACTGTCACAGTATTGGAAGCCATGGCTACCACCTCCCCATCTTTTACTATCATAGCTCCGAATGGTCCTCCTCCCTCTGATTTTGCATTATCTATCGCTAATGCAATGACCTCTCTCATAAAAAACTCGTGACTATTATCCATTCGCCTTTTTTAATTTAATCTTAATCGTCTCTTCATTTTCCCACTCTACATCAGAGCCCTCTTTAAGTTCTTTGACAAATATAATATCTTTTGCCAAAGTCTGAGAACAAAGATAATCTTTAAAAGCTTTTAATGAATCAAATATCTCATCATTATGTTCTAATTCTATAACTATTTTGTCCGTTACATCAAAGTTACACTCTTTTCTCAAATTTTGAACTCTATTTATCAATTCTCTTGCGACCCCCTCCTTTCTTAAATCATCACTTATGGTAATATCGAGAGCTACAGTCAGCTTCCCTTCCGATGCTACAAGCCATCCTGGCATATCTTCAGAGAGTATTTGATAATCATCCGGTTCCAAAACCACTTCCCCGGAGGGGAGATTCATAGAATAATTATCAGCAGAAACCATACACCCCTCTATAACTGTTATCTCCTCCTGAGAGAGAGTGTCAAAGAGGGCAGAGATCTCTTTCATCTGCTTACCATATTTTTTGCCTAATGTTTTAAAGTTAGGTTTAATCTTCTTGGTTATTATGCCTGTAGTATTATGTATAAACTCAATCTCTTTAACATTGACCTCTGTAAGAACCAACTCTTTAACTTTCTCTAACTGCTCTTGAAGTCGAGCATCCATTACAGGTATTAATATACGAGTTAATGGCTGACGAACTTTAATATTAACTTTTCTTCTTAGAGCAAGTACCATAGATGATGATAGCTGTGCAAGTTCCATCCTCTCCTCCAAATCTTTGTCAATAAGCGATTCGTCAAACGAGGGCATTAAAACTGTATGGACACTCTCCTCTTTATGGAGTCGCGATACCATATTAAGGTCAGTAAATAATCTCTCCATATAGAAAGGAGCTATAGGTGCTGACAGCAGAGCCACAGTCTCTAGAGCAGAGTAAAGTGTCTGATAAGCAGCGATTTTATCCTCATCCATGGAGCCACCCCAGAATCTCTTTCTATTCAGTCTCACATACCAATTACTAAGGTTATCACAGACAAAGTTCTGAATTAGACGCCCTGCATTAGTAACATCATACTCTTCATAAGAGTTCAAAACATCTCTTATAAGACTATTCATTAAAGAGATAATCCATCTGTCTATCTCCGCCCTCTTTTCGAAAGGGACTTGGGGTGCAGAGTTGTCAAATCCATCCACATTGGCATAGAGAGAGAAGAAGGAGTATGTGTTATATAGGGTTCCAAAGAATTTCCTTCGAACTTCATCTACTCCACCAATATCAAATTTTAGATTATCCCAAGGTTGTGCATTTGTAAGCATATACCATCTCAAGGCATCCGCTCCATACTCATCAAGAGCTCCGAAAGGATCCACAGCATTACCGAGTCTCTTACTCATTTTATTGCCATCTTTGTCGAGGACAAGTCCATTGGAGAGGACCGTCTTAAAAGCAATTTTATTGCTTACCATGGTGTTAATAGCATGGAGAGTGAAGAACCAACCACGAGTTTGATCCACCCCTTCCGCTATAAAATCGGCAGTCTGCCCAAATTCCACCTCCCCTAACTTTTCAAGCCCCTCCTGAGCATAAGGCATTGCCCCTGAATCAAACCAAACATCTATCAAATCGCTCTCGCGAACCATCTTCTTTCCACTATCGGAGACAAGGAAGAAATTATCCACGAAGGGTCTATGAAGGTCAATCTCATCCATACTCTTCCCTTTCAAAGGGTTTTCTTTCATAACTCCTGCCTCACAAGCTTTGTCGAGTTCTGCGGAGAGTTCTGCAACTGAACCAATACATTTCTCCTCACTTCCATCTTCACTTCTCCAAATAGGGAGGGGGGTAC